>NZ_VZQN01000041.1:0-74827 GCF_014397645.1 Paraburkholderia sp. 31.1 | reverse complement strand
TCAACGACATCTGTTGCAAGGTCTTTTCCTCGGCTTCGCTCAGCTCTACAACACACTTCATCTGGACTCCGGCGCAATGGGGTCGCCGAAGTTAACAAAATTCAAACGCGTTTACCAGCAACACTTAAGCGTGGAACTGGACGGCGTAAACTATGCCGGAACTTATCGCGTAATGACGGGCACCGTCGTCGTCCATTTCGCGAACGAGAGCAAATTCGCCTCGTATGCGCCGAATCGGCCGGAGACCGTCGCCCGTTGGCTGCTCACGGATCTGTGTCGCAAGGCCGAATCGCGTCGGCGCAACGCGGCGAAAAAATAGCCCGCGGCGCGCACTGTGATTGGCCATTCGACGGTCACAAAAAAAGACCTGCATTTGGATTGCAGGTCTTTTTTATTTTGTGACAGCTGCGTCTAATGCAACGCGCTGAGGGTGACGCGCTCACGCATACGCGGTCTTGCGCGCCGATACGCACGCGTAATAGCACACCGCGCCGATCGCAAGCGACGGCAGCGTCGCGCCGACGTTCGGTAGCCATTGATTGATCACCTGGTACGAGGCGATGCCGATCGCCCAAGCGACGAACGCGCTCAGGTGCCAGCCGCCCGAGAAGCCGTAGCGGCCGCGCACATCGGCGAGCACCGCGGCGTCGACGCGACGCTTGCGCACGATGAAGTGATCCATCAGCACGACGCCGAACAGCGGCGCGAATACCGAGCCGATCAGCAGCAGGAAGTTCTGGTACTTCGCCATCGGCACGAGCAGCGCGATCAGCGTGCACAGCGCACCGAACGCGGCCGACAGCAACGGCACGCTCGCGCGCGTCCAGAACGTGCCGGTCGACACCGCGGCCGAGTGGATGTCGGCGAACGCATTGTCGATTTCGTCGATCAGAATCAGCAGCAGCGCAAACCCGCCGCCCGCTTGCGCGAGCGCGCCGGTCAGCAATGCATCGCCGCCGCCGGCAGCGAGCCCGTAGACCGCGCCGAGCGCATAGAACCAGATGTTCGCGATGCCATAGCCGGATAGCGTGCCGCGGAACGTCTCGCCGGCGCGGCGGCCGAAGCGCGTGTAGTCGGCGATCAGCGGCAGCCATGACAGCGGCATCGCGACCACGAGGTCGACCGCGCCGCCGAACGACATCTCGCCGGTGCCGGGACGACGCATCAGGTCCGCGAGATTGTGGCGTGCGAGCAGGTTCCACGTGAGCCACGCGGCGCCCGCGAGCAGCAGCCAGATCCCCCACTTGCGCAGAAAGCGCCGCACGAACGACAGCGGGCCGCTGATCGCGAGCAGCGTCGCGAGCACGCCGAAGATCACGGTCCACACGAGCGGCATCGACAGGCCGAACGCCTGTTTCGCGAGCGCATCGGCGGAATCGCGCATCACGATCACCTCGAACGAGCCCCAGCCGACCAGTTGCACCATGTTCAGCACGGCCGGCAACGACGCGCCGCGCACGCCGAGCGTCGGACGCAGCGACGACATCGCCGCGAGCCCGGTGTCGGTGCCGATCACGCCCACGAGCGCGAGCAGCACGACGCCGATCACGCTGCCGAGCACGATCGCGACGAGCGCGTGCGGCAGCGACAGCCCCGGCACCAGCAGCGCGCCCGCCTGGGCGACGAGCAGGCCGATGCCGAGCGAGAACCACAGCGCGAACGCGTCGCCGGTGCGAAACGCGCGGCGCGCGTCGGGCACCGGCGTGAGCGGCGCGTAGGTGGAGCCGGCGTCGCCGGCGACGGAATCTTGAGCCATCTGATGTTCGTTCCTGTTGGTGGTGCTGTGATTCTTTGCGTTGCCGGCGCCCCGGGTCGGCCATCGCCTGGCCGCCGTCACTGTCATAATGCAGGACGTTGCCCGCGTTCGTGCCTGTGTTTGCGGCCGGACGCGGGCTTTGCGCTTGTCCCGCGAGGCGCTGCTCCGAAGCGGTGCGTGCCCCGGAAAGCCGAGATTATCCCCAAAACGTCATGTTTGAAGAAACCCGTGCCAATGTTCCGCTCGCCGAACGCCTGCGGCCACGCAATATCGACGAAGTGATCGGCCAGTCGCATCTGCTCGGTCCGAACAAGCCGCTCAGGGTCGCGTTCGAATCGGGCGAGGCCCATTCGATGATCCTGTGGGGCCCGCCGGGCGTCGGCAAGACCACGCTCGCGCGGCTGATGGCCGATGCGTTTCACGCGCAGTTCATCGCGTTGTCGGCGGTGCTGTCGGGCGTGAAGGATATCCGCGAGGCGGTCGAAACCGCGCAGATCCATCGCGCGAACGGCCATCAGACGCTGGTGTTCGTCGACGAAGTGCATCGCTTCAACAAGAGCCAGCAAGACGCGTTCTTGCCGCACGTCGAGTCGGGCCTGTTCGTGTTCGTCGGCGCGACGACCGAGAATCCGTCGTTCGAGGTCAATAGCGCGTTGCTGTCGCGCGCCGCCGTCTACGTGCTGAAGAGCCTGACCGACGACGAGCAGCGCGAGCTGCTCGAGCGCGCGCGAAAGGAACTCGGCGGCCTCACGTTCACCGACGAAGCGCGCGCCGCGCTGATCGGATCCGCCGACGGCGACGGCCGCAAGCTGCTGAACAACCTCGAGATCGTCGCGCGCGCGGCCGCCCGGCAGAAGACCACCGAAATCGACGGCGCGTTATTGGGCAGCGCGCTCGCGGAGAATCTGCGCCGCTTCGACAAGGGCGGCGACGCCTTCTACGACCAGATCAGCGCGCTGCATAAATCCGTGCGCGGCAGCAACCCGGACGGCGCGCTGTACTGGTTCTGCCGCATGCTCGACGGCGGCGCGGACCCGCGCTATCTCGCGCGTCGCATCGTGCGCATGGCGTGGGAAGACATCGGCCTCGCGGACCCGCGCGCCGCGCGCATCACGCTCGACGCCGCCGAAACCTACGAGCGTCTCGGTTCGCCCGAAGGTGAGCTCGCGCTTGCGCAGGCGATCATCTATCTGGCGGTCGCGCCGAAATCGAATGCCGGGTACAACGCGTACAACGAGGCGCGGCGCTTCGTCGGCAAGGACCAGTCGCGCGCGGTGCCGGTGCATCTGCGCAACGCGCCGACGAAGCTGATGACGGAACTCGGCTACGGCCACGACTACCGCTACGCGCACGACGAACCCGATGCGTACGCGGCCGGCGAAACCTATCTGCCCGACGGCATGCGCGAGCCGCATTGGTACGAGCCGACACCGCGTGGTCTCGAAGGCAAGATCGGCGAGAAGCTCGCGCGCCTTGGCGAGCTCGATGCGCGGTGGCGCGCCGAGAACAAGCCGAAGAAGGCTTGAGGCGTTTCACCTTTGCCGGTGCGTTAAAATCGCGTTTTCATACAACGAACATCCGTCCCATCCCATGCTCGACATCCAGTTGCTGCGCAAAGACCTCGACGGCGTCGCAAAGCGCCTCGCCGACCGCGGCTATACCCTCGACGTCGCGGCCTTCACCGCGCTCGAAGCGGAACGCCGCGATACCCAGACCCGTACCGAAGAACTGCAGGCGCGCCGCAACAGCCTGTCCAAGCAGATCGGCGCGATGAAAGGACGCGGCGAAGACACGTCGGCGGTGATGGCCGAAGTCGGCGGCATCGGCGACGAGATGAAGGCGTCGGCGGTCAAGCTCGAAGACATCCAGAAGCGTCTGTCCGATCTGCTGCTCGACGTGCCGAATCTCGCGCACGAAAGCGTGCCGGTCGGCAACGACGAAGCCGGCAACGTCGAAGTGCGCCGCTGGGGCACGCCGCGCCAGTTCGACTTCGAGGTCAAGGATCACGTTGACGTCGGCACGCCGCTCGGCCTCGACTTCGAGACCGGCGCGAAGCTGTCGGGCGCGCGCTTCACGATGCTGCGCGGCCAGATTGCGCGGCTGCATCGCGCGCTCGCGCAGTTCATGATCGACACGCACACGCAGCAGCACGGCTATACCGAGATCTACACGCCGTACATCGTCAATCCCGACATCCTGTACGGCACGGGCCAACTGCCGAAGTTCGCGGACGATATGTTCCGCGTCGAAAAGGGCGGCGGTGAACACACGGTCACGCAGTACCTGATCTCGACCTCGGAAATTTCGCTGACGAACACGGTGCGTGAGAGCATCGTCGAAGCGGACGCGCTGCCGATCAGGCTGACCGCGCACTCGCCGTGCTTCCGCTCGGAAGCGGGCTCGTATGGCCGCGACACGCGCGGCATGATCCGCCAGCATCAGTTCGACAAGGTCGAGATGGTGCAGGTCGTAGCGCCAGGCGCATCGTACGACGCGCTCGAGCAGATGGTCGGCCATGCGGAGGCGATTCTGCAAAAGCTCGAACTGCCGTATCGCGTGATCACGCTGTGCACCGGCGACATGGGCTTTTCCGCAGCGAAGACCTACGACCTGGAAGTGTGGCTGCCCGCGCAGAACACCTATCGTGAGATTTCGAGTTGCTCGAATACCGAGTCGTTCCAGGCGCGACGCATGCAGGCACGCTTCCGCAACGCGCAGGGCAAGCCGGAGCTCGTGCATACGCTCAACGGCTCGGGTCTCGCGGTGGGCCGCACGCTCGTCGCGGTGCTCGAGAACTTCCAGAACGCCGATGGCTCGGTGACGGTGCCCACGGCACTGCGGCCTTACCTCGGCGGCGTCGAGCGGCTGCAAGTGCCGGCCGCCTGAGCGTCGCCGAGGCGCGCGCAGGCGCGGTGTCGTCGCGTGTCTGACGATGGATGCCGCGAACGGCATCGAGGTCCCGCGAAAATTTTTTAGAAATTTTTTGGATGAGGGGGCTTGGAAAACTAATTCGAGCTGTTCTATAATCTTTTTCTCCCAAGCAACGGCCCGCTTGGATCCGACGATGCAGTAGCGAGTTGGAATACCCGGAAAGGTGGCAGAGTGGTCGAATGTACCTGACTCGAAATCAGGCGTACGGTTTCCCCGTACCGTGGGTTCGAATCCCACCCTTTCCGCCAAATTCTGAACCCCTTGATTTCACCGAGATCAAGGGGTTTTTTGCTTTGAGTTCTCGAATGGCTTTGCCAAGGCAATTCGAAATTATTCAAGCATCATTTCTATTTTGGCGAAATCCTTTGTTTCAATTTTTTACATAAGCCATTTGTTGCTCGTGGTCTTTTTCATCTCATTTCCATACAAATATCATAAGTCATCCGTGCTGCACCGTCCCCTAATTCATAGAGCGGACATATTCTGGGCGTGGCTATTGCACGCTATAAGGGGTCGAAGTCAGAAAATTTGCGGGCGACCCGCCCCCCGATCGACTTCTGAAAGTGCGAATCTTCGCCGACCCCACAGATCTCGGCAAGATCTGCCCTTTTTTACAGATAAATACGATTTTTGGTTGGGCTCGGTCATTCGTTCAGGGTACGATTTACGCCGTCAGAAGCTTTTACAGGAAGAATTTTCCTGAAAATGAAAGCTTCGGCAATTAATCAGTAAACGTTTGCACCGCAAAGGTTTGCACCGCAAACGTTTGCGAACCAACGCGCACCCAGCCCTGTCAATCTGAACCACCGCGAGGAGCACCTTCGCGCGCCTCGGTTCAATCGGACAACACAGACGTGCGTTCAAAGCACTTCGGGACAATAGTCTTTAAGGCCTGCAAATTCATTTGCATCGAATCCTTATTGATTGTCCGTCGAATCACAACGAATTCACCTTTTGGTCTTTTTATCGGGAATTTTCCCGACATTTGGAATTACTCCGCGATGATAAAACGACGTCAATTCATTGGGGGCCTGACGGCCCTGAGCGCAAGTTATCTTTTGACCGCGTGTGGTGGGGGAAGTGGGTCATCGAATGCGACTGGCAAGGCAGCCGCCGCGACCGGTGCTTCCGGTGCCGCGGCAGCGTCGGGTGCGTCCGCTACCTCCAGCACCGCGGACAATACGTCGCCGGTCGCGAAGGCGAGTGTCCCGAACATGTCGCCCGATGGCACCTCACTGCCTTCCGCGCCGTACATCATCGACCAGTTCGGCGCGACGTGGACGCTCTCCAACGGCGTCATCTATCGCAACGGCGCGACGTTCGGCATCACGTACAACGTGTCGCTCGTGTTGTTCTACGGCGGCAAGATCTGGCATTGCGGCACGGGCGGCGAGTTCTACGTCACTGCGGACGTCCCCAACCTATGGCTGCATTGCAACGATCCGCGCATCGCGATCACACCGCAGGCCGGCATGTTCTATGGCATGAACGGCCACTTCGACTACACGTACACGCCCCAGCAGATCGTCTCGATCCTGAAGGCCATGGGCTGCACGAGCTATCGCGTCGGCGTCACCAACAATGCGACCCAGCTGAACGCGGCGATCGGGCTCGCACAGGCTTTCCAGGCGGCCGGCATGACGTTGGTCGCGCTGATCGACCAGGGCGTCTACGACTCCAACGGCAACCTGCTGGCTGGCGAGAATGCCGCTTACAGCCAGGGTTACGCGGTAGCGCAGTCGGTCGCGAACGCACTGAAACCTTATGGCGTGACCATTTACGAATGCGGCAACGAGTTGACGCGCACGAACGCCACCGTGCTCGACTTCAACGCTGCGGGCACGAAGGCAGCGGACTTCAACAACGCGAACTGGCCGGTGATGCGCGGCGTGATGCGCGGGATGATCGACGGCGTGAAAGCGGTTCAGTCGAACGCGAAGTGCGGCATCAATTTCTGCGTGAACGATGTCGGCGCGGCGGACGCGCTGTGGGACGGTAATCAGCCGGATGGCAGCGGCGGTTACCCGACCGTGCGCTGGGACATCACCACGTGGCACAACTACGAGGTGTATGGCGATGTGTTCTCCCTCGGTGCGGACGGCGCCCAACCTGGCTTCGACCTGCCGATCTATTGCAAGGCCCGGTATGGCGTGCCATTCATCATCACCGAGTGGAACACCGGACCGGAGCAAAACGAGACCTATCGTGGGAACTACATCACGACGAAGCTCGGCGAGTTCTATCAGAACCGCAAGACGCACAATATCCAGGCCGTCATGTATTACGTGCTCGATAGCGGCGACCAGACCTTCGGCATCATGATGAACGGCTCGCCGTTGAATCCGTCGTACAGTGCGTTCCAAAGCTTCACGGCGGCCCATCCCGACAACTAAGCCGCGGATATTGACGTAAGCAGGCCCGCACGTCTGTGGTCGATGCGGCCCGGTGTCAAGGGCAGCACGTCGCCGGGCCTGACAGCGGCGCCCAACCCTTGCCTTCAGCGTATCGAGGCCAGGGGACGGGCGTCTCATCCCACCCGAAACCCTTCCATCATCTCCCTCAATGCCCGCGCCTGTCCCGCGAGCGACGCGGCGGCCGCCGCGCTTTCCTAGACGAGCGCCGCATTCTGCTGCGTGACCTCGTCCATCTGCGTGATCTCGATGCCCACCTGCTGAATCCCATCGCTCTGCTCACGCGACGCCTGCGCAATGTCACCGACGATGCTGGTCACGCGCGCGATCGCCGCTTCGATCTGCTGCATCGTGCCGCCCGCGTCTTCGACGAGTCCCGCGCCGCGTTCGACGCTTGACGTCGAATCGGCGATCAGCGCGCCAATCTCGCGCGAGGCTGCGCACCTCGCCGGCGACGACCGCGAAGCCGCGACCCTCGTCGCCGGCACGCGCGGCTTCGACCGCTGCGTTGAGCGCGAGGACGTTGGTTTGAAATGCGATGCTCTCGATCGTGCTGATGATGCCCGTCATCTGCGCCGAGCCCGTGTGGATCGCGCGCATCGTTTCGATCATGCTGCGCGACCGCGGCGCGGCCATGCGCGGCGAGGTTCGACGCGCCGCGCGCGAGCTCGCTCGCCTGTTCGGCATTGCTCGCATTGAGCTGCACGGTCGCGGTCAGCTGCTCCATCGCGGAGGCCGTCTCGCCGAGCGCGACGACCGACGCATAGTGCACCGCTGCGTCGGAGAAGGCATTCATTCGCGCGTTCCGGCGCTGGTCGGCAATGGCGCCGAAGCAGTACGCCCGCAATCAGCGTGATCCGTACGATATGGCGAAGGGCGGAACGCAGCGGGCGGCATGACGAAACGCCCGAATTTTAGTTCGGGAAACTGAACGATCACGATGTCCGGCTCGATGATCGTTCGAGTCCCTTGGCCGCCAGTCCATCTGAACGAGCAGGCCCGCAAGCTGGCCGAGCAAAAGCCCGTCATAGTGATTCGGGCGCGCGCCAGGGCATAGCTCCAATAGCGCCACCGCCTCCTCCCGCGCACCGCTTCAGCCGATTTGCGCGGGGTCCATCCGCGATCCTCTGTACAATTGCCCGAAATCGCCCAATCGAGCGGCGGTTGCGGGCCGCCGGGCTTTCGGGCGCGGCGGGTCATCTCGCGCTTGACCCGCGACTCACATCGACTGAATTCATGGCCATTACCTACAAGACTCCCGACGATATCGCGAAGCTGCGCATTGCGGGCCGCCTAGCGGCCGATGTGCTGGCAATGATCGGCAAGCACGTCAAGGCAGGCGTCTGCACCGACGACCTCGACGCGCTGTGCAACGACTACATCGTCCACACGCAGAAAGCGATTCCGGCCAACGTCGGCTATCTGGGCTTTCCGAAGACCGTCTGCACGTCGGTCAACCATGTCGTGTGTCACGGCATTCCGAATCGCAACGAGATCCTGAAGGACGGCGACATCCTCAACATCGACGTCGCGATCATCAAGGACGGCTATTTCGGCGACACGAGCCGCATGTACTGCGTCGGCCAGTCGAGCACGGTCGCGCGTGCGCTGATCGACACGACCTACGAGGCGATGGTGGCCGGCATCCGCGAGGTGAAGCCGGGCGCGACGCTCGGCGACGTCGGCCACGCGATCCAGAAGGTCGCGCAGCGCGAGGGCTTCTCGATCGTGCGCGACTACTGCGGGCACGGCATCGGCAAGGTCTATCACGAGGACCCGCAGGTGCTGCACTATGGGCAGCCGGGGCAGGGGGTGCGCCTGAAGCCGGGCATGGTCTTCACGATCGAGCCGATGATCAACGCGGGCCGCGCCGGCACGTCGGTACAGCGCGACGGCTGGACCGTGATCACGAAGGACCGCTCGCTGTCGGCGCAATGGGAGCACATGGTCGCCGTGACCGACGACGGCTATGAACTGCTGACGCCGTGGCCGGACGGCACGGGCGACTACGACGCGCCGTGAGCGGGACCGCATATTCTGGTCAATAATAAATTTGACTCGCCGGCCGGTTCGGTTAAAGCTACGCGTTAGGGTTTCCAGGGGTTTCGTCTGCATGAGTCCGTCATTGACCGTTCGCCGCATCACTGCTGATCAGGGCGCCGTTTTTCGCGAACTCCGCACGGCCTCGCTGCGGGAGGCGCCGTACGCCTTCGGCGCGACGCTCGAGGACGCGTTGTCGGCCGATGCCGCCAGTTTCGACGCGACCGCGGCGAATCACGCGGTTTCGCAGTCCGTCGGTGCATTCCTGCTCTATACCGAGGGTCATCCGGCCGGGCTGATCGAGGCGCATTTCGACGACACCGCGGCGCGTCGCGCGTTCGTCTGCGAGTTGTGGGTGGCGCCGGCCGTGCGCCATCTGCGCGGCGGCGAGCTGCTCGTCGATACCGCGAGCAGCTGGCTCGCGAATGCGGGCGCCACGGAAATCTACGCGTGGGTCGCCGACGCGAACCGCAACGCGATGCGCTTTTACGAAGCGCTGGGCTTTGGCCCGACCGGCGAGCACCGGCGCGTCGAGCGCGCACCCGAGCAGGTCGAAAGTCTGCTGGTGCGGCACGTGCCGACTACTTCGCAGGTGTTACAGCAGTGATCGCCCAAGCGGCGCGTCGCGTGCGCCGCTCGTCTTCGCCGTCCCTTCATCACGGTCTTTTCCCGCCAGCGTTTCTTTCGCACCGTCGCGCGTCGATCGCATCGACGACACGCGTTGCGCTTGCGCGCGCGAGCACCGATTCTCCCGGGAAAAATAGTGGCCGCGCGCTTGTACGCCTGTAAAATACGCAAAATTTTTCGCCGAACGCTATGTCGCCCAAGAAATCGCCCTTTTTCGAACTGCGCAGCGGCTCTGTCGACACGCTGATGTTCGTGGTCAAAACGACCGACCTCGATGCGATGCGTGCCGAGCTGACGCGACGCTTCGAGGCGACCCCTGAATTCTTCGCTAACGACGTCGTCGCGATCGACGTGCGGCGTCTCTCCGGCAACGAACGCGTGCCGCTCGCCGACATCGCGCAACTGCTCGACAGCGTGCGCATGCGTCCGGTCGGCGTGGTCGCGAATGCGGAGCAACAGTGGGCGACGGAGTCGGGATTGCCGTTGCTCGAAGCGCGCGATCGCCGCGGCGCGCCGGCGAAGCAGGCCGATGAGGACAGCACGGCGAGCGCGGCAAACGCGGCGGCGGGCACCGAGGCAAGCGCGGGCACGAGCGCGTCCGCCAGCTCTGCATCCGCAACCGCCAGCGCGGCCACGGGCACGGCCGCTGCCGCCGCCGTCGAACCCACGCCCGCCGCCGAGCCGGTGCGTCTTGCCACGTCGCCGCAAACGATGGTGGTCGACAAGCCGTTGCGCTCGGGTCAGCGTATTTACGCAAAAGGCGATCTGGTCGTGCTCGGTCTGGTCAGCTACGGCGCCGAGGTGATCGCCGAAGGCAACATCCACATTTACGCGCCGCTGCGCGGCCGGGCATTGGCCGGCGTGCAGGGCAATCACGACGCGCGCATCTTCTGCACGTGTCTCGAACCGGAACTGATCTCGATCGCGGGCATCTATCGAACGACCGAGAACCCGCTGCCGGCCGACGTGCTCGGCAAGCCGGTGCAGATCTGGCTCGAAGAAGAAAAACTGATGATCGAACCGCTGCGGCTCACGTAAAGCGCCGCGAAACGCGCGCTGCCCGGAGCGATTGCGCGGCACGCGGCGTTTCACGGCGAGGCGGGCCGCGCACCAATTGACGCATTTGACGAACACAAGGTAAGGGTAATGGCAAAAATCATTGTGGTGACTTCGGGCAAGGGTGGCGTGGGCAAGACGACCACGAGCGCGAGCTTTGCGTCGGCCCTCGCGTTGCGCGGCAGCAAGACCGCCGTGATCGACTTCGACGTCGGCCTGCGCAACCTCGACCTCATCATGGGCTGCGAGCGCCGCGTCGTGTACGACCTGATCAACGTGATCCAGGGCGAAGCGAATCTGAATCAGGCGCTGATCAAAGACAAGAAATGCGAGAACCTGTTCATCCTCCCGGCCTCGCAAACGCGCGATAAAGACGCGCTGACGATGGAAGGCGTCGAGAAGGTCATCAACGATCTGATCAAGATGGACTTCGAATACATCGTCTGCGATTCGCCGGCCGGTATCGAGTCGGGCGCGCTGCTTGCGATGCACTTCGCCGACGAAGCGCTGATCGTGACGAACCCGGAAGTGTCGTCGGTACGCGACTCCGATCGCATTCTCGGCATCCTGTCGTCGAAGACCAAGCGCGCGATCGAGGGCAAGGAGCCGATCAAGGAGCACCTGCTGATCACCCGCTACAACCCGAAGCGTGTCAGCGAAGGCGAAATGCTGTCGCTGACCGACATCCAGGAAATTCTGCGCATCGACCTGATCGGCGTGATTCCGGAATCGGAAGCGGTGCTGCACGCGTCGAACCAGGGTCTGCCGGCCGTGCATATGGACGGCACCGATGTGGCCGAAGCCTATAAGGACGTCGTGTCGCGTTTCCTCGGCGAGCAGAAATCGCTTCGCTTTGTCGATTACCAGAAGCCCGGGCTGCTGCAGCGCCTCTTCGGCACCAAGTAAGGGGAGCGCACGTCATGTCGATTCTTTCGTTTTTGCTGGGCGAGAAAAAGAAGTCCGCGTCGGTAGCGAAGGAACGCCTGCAGTTGATCATCGCGCACGAGCGCGCCGGCGGCCATGCACCCGCCGATTATCTGCCTGCGTTGCAACGCGAACTGGTGGCCGTGATCTCGAAGTACGTGAAGATTTCCGATGACGACATACGGGTGAGTCTCGAGCGTCAGGACGATCTCGAAGTGCTCGAAGTCAAGATCGAAATACCCCAGGCCTGAGCTTCGGATGGACCGCGGTCCATCTCGCATCATGTGCAGGACGTCGCATGGCGTCGCGTCGCAGCGACGTGATGCGGTGCGGCGTTCGGCTCGTCCTCTGGCTTCTGTCTGAAGCCGTCTCTTCGCATCTCCACGGCGCTCGCCATTTCCCGGTCGAAATGAACCGTTGCACTCCAGCGGTGCCGTTACCCGCGCAACGTCAGCCTCGCGTCGCCCTCGCGCATCTACTGACGCGGCGAGTCGGCGGTATCCGTCGTGATGTCGTCTGCGGCATCGTCGGCGCTCGGCTCGCCGTCCTCGCTTTCCGCTTCCGGCACCTCGACCTCGGGCACTTCCGGCACTGGCGCAGGCGTGGGCTGCGGCAGCGGCGCCACGTAGCGCTCGGCGAGCGATTCATAGAGCGGCGGCGCGAACAGGCGGGACACTCGGCTCGCGATCAACGCGGTGGCCATCAGCGAAATCACGAGCGCGTGGCCGTCGATCATCTCCATCACGATCACGAACGAAGTGATCGGCGACTGCGTGACCGCGGCCAGATAGCCGACCATCGCGAGCGCGATCAGCATCGGCAATTGCATCGAATCGAACACCATGTGCAGCAGATTGCCGAAGCCCGCGCCGATCGACAGCGACGGCGCGAAGATGCCGCCCGGAATGCCCGGCAGGTATGAGCCGACCATCGCGATCATCTTCAGGAACGGATAGAACACCGACAACTGCTCGTGTCCCTCGAGCAGGCCGCGCGCTTCCGTATAGCCGCTGCCGAACGTCGTGCCGCCCGAGATCACGCCGACCACCGCGATCGCGAAGCCGCACAGCGCGGCGAACACAACCGGCCGCTCGCCGTGCAACTGACGCAGCGGCTCCGGAATCCAGCGCGCGGTATTGAGCAGCAGCCAGCCGAAGATACCGCCCGCGATTCCCGTGACGATCGCGGTGAGCACCACCGCGACGGCGAGCAGATCAGGGAAATGCGCGCCGATCTGGATCGTGCCGAAATACGTGTAGTTGCCGTTCAGGCCCAGTGCGACGACACCCGCGATGATGATCGCCGTGATCAGCACGCCACTCGTGCGCGCCTCGAAGCTGCGCGTCAATTCCTCGATTGCGAATACGACGCCCGCGAGCGGTGTATTGAACGCCGCCGACAAACCCGCCGCCGCGCCCGCCAACGCGAGCTGCCGTTCGATCTGCGCATTCGAGCGCGGATAGAACCGGCGCAGATTGAACATCAGCGCGGCGCCGACCTGCACGGTCGGTCCTTCACGGCCGATCGTAAAGCCGCCGAGAATCGCGAGAAACGACACGCCGATTTTGCCGAGCAGAATTCGCAGCGACAGCAGCCGCGTGCCGTATCCGCGCTGTTTCGTGTGCAGCGTTGCGATGACCTGCGGGATGCCGCTGCCCTCGGAGCCGCGAAAGAACTTGCGCGTGAGCCAGACCGCGAGTGCGGCGACCGCGGGCGTGATCACGAGCGGCGCCCACACATACCGCTGCCGGACATCGAGAAACGCGTCATACCCCCAGTCGATCAGACGCGCATACAGCACCGCGACCAGGCCGACGGCGATTGCACCGAGCCAGAAGATGCCGTATTGCTGCCACAGGCGTTTTGCGCGACGCATGGCAGCGGGCGAACGGGAAGGGAAGGGCCGGGACATGAATTAGATTCGTGCAAAGGGCCAAGTATAAAGCGTGCGGGACCGACCAGAATACGTGAAAGATGTTTGAAATAATGAAGTGAAGTGAATCATCAGGCGGATATTTTTTTTGCTGTAACGTGCCGTATTGAGCATCGGACCGCGCGCAACGGCCATTTGGCGGGATCGGTAAAACGTCAGCTAGAATAGTTTCAACTTCGAATAACGAACAGACCCTCAATGAAGCGAATACTTATTGTCAAGGTCACTTCACTAGGCGATATCGTGCAGGCGTTGCCAGTCGTCGCCGACATCAAACGCGCATTTCCTGGCGTTCAGGTGGATTGGGCGGCGGACGAAGCATTCGCGCAAGTCGTGCATTGGAGCCAGGGCGTCGATCGCGTGCTGTGCGCGCCGCTGCGCCGCTTCAAGAAGGCGCGTCGCTGGAGTGATCTGAAGGCGATCTGGGCATCCGTCGCCGAGCTGCGCGCGTATCGCTACGACTACATCATCGACATTCACGGCGTCTACAAGAGCGCGATCATCGCCTTCCTCGCGCGCTCGTCGCGGCGAATCGGCTATCAATCCCTGGATCTGGGCGAGCGTGGCGCGGCGTTCGCCTACACCGGGCGTTTCGGCCCACGTCCGCAAGGCAGCGCGTGGCACGGCATGCGCATCAGCGCCAGCGAGGCGCTCGGCTACGAAGTGGAAGGACCGCCCATCTACGACCTGCAGCTACCCGAAACCGTCCCGCAGCCGTTCGCGACGCAGGACGCGCCTGTCGCGGCGCTCTTTCACGCCACCTCGAAAGCCGACAAGAAATGGCCGCTCACGCACTGGGCGGCGCTTGGACGCGAGTTGAGCGAGCGCGGTTTTCGTGTGGTGCTGCCGTGGGGTTCGGACGGTGAGCTTGCCGAAGCCGGGCAGATCGCCGCGCAGGTGCCAGGCGCGACCGTGCTGCCGCCATTGAGTGTGACCGAAGTTGCGCAGATGATCGGCGCGTGCGCGCTCGTGGTCGGTACCGATACGGGTTTCGTGCACCTCGCGCATGCGCTGCAGAAGCGCACCGTGATGATCTTCGTCGCGACGTCGCCATCGCATTGCGGCGTCGAGGCGCCGTATCGCTCGACCTCGATCGGCGACGGCGACTCGGTGCCGCCCATCAGCGCGGCGCTCGAAGCGATCGACTACGTGTACGCGGCAGAGCCGGTGCTCGCGATGCAGCACGGATCAGCCGCCGCCTGAGTTCGTTCGCGCGCTCGCGCAATCGTTTGCGCAAAAGAAAAGAGGCGCGATGCGTAGTCCACCCTTGCTGGCGGGGACTGCATCGTCGCGCCTCAAAGAACGCCCGTGTCGGGGAACAGCGGGCGGAGAGGAATCGATTACACGCCTGTTAAAACTGTCGCTTTTCGTTGGACGCCGAAGCGTCCGATGCGCGGACGCCGGGGCGGCAAGCTGATACGCCGCGGTGCGTCGAGGCTCGCACGGCGCGCGTTGAACCGCTCGATTGCGGCGACGCCGGCGCGGCCAGCAAGGTTTCTATCGCGACAGTGCGCTCAACGGAGTATAGGCGGTGTTTTCCGCCATGGTGGCGCGATCTGGCGGCAGCGGGGCGGTCGATCGAACGCGCCGATCCAGCGCGCCGGTCCTGTAACAGCTCGGTGATGTTCCCTTACAAATGGCAACGTTCGCTGCGGCGCGCATCGTGTCCAATCGGGTCATTCGGGGTTTGCGCTCGAATCAATCTGACTCGATGGAGAACAACATGAAACGCTTGATCCTGACTCTCGTGGCCGGCACGCTGCTCGCATCGGCACTCGGCGGCTGCGTTATCGCGCCGGCGCCGGGCTATTACTACGGCGGCGGTGGCTACTACCATCACGGCTACTACTACCGCTAAGCCGCGCGCCGTGCTCAGGCCCGGAGCACCAGCCTCAGGCGACCAGCATTTCGAACGCGACCACCGCGGCAATGGCCGCGGCGTTCGCGGCCAGCGCCTCGACGACGATGGATTTCCATGTCGTCGGACGGAAGCGCAGCGCGAGCAGCAGCGAGCCGAGCAAGGCCAGCGCGATGATCGTCACGATATCGGCATTGTGAAGATGGACGTTCATGCGGATCTCCCCGTTTTTTATAGGGTTATGTCAGGGAGTATAGGCAACTCAAAAGGACGCGCAAGGCGGGGGTTTTACCCGGGCCGGGCCGCGGCAACAGCGAGGAAATAATGCTCTCAGCATGCTGCCGCAGACGCGTAAAAACTGCGCGGGTGCAGCATCGATCGAACCTCGGCAAACGCGCATCGACGGAAGCGTTGTTTCGCCGATGCGCCTTGCATCATTTCATCAAACTCTCATCACGCGTCTCGCGCATGCACAGCACGCCGACAAGGCTCACGGCCGCCGCGACCGACACGTACGCGCCGACCCATGCCAAGCCGCCGTGCGCGGCGAGCACCTGCGCGATATACGGTGCGACCGACGCGCCGAGAATCCCGCCGAGGTTGTACGCGACGCCGGCGCCCGTATAGCGCACGTTGGTCGGAAACAGTTCCGGCAGCAGCGCGCCCATCGGCGCGAAGGTCACGCCCATCAGGAACAGCTGGATCACCAGAAACAGCAGCACGAGCAACGGCTCGCCGCTGCCGAGCAGCGGCGCCATCGTGAAGCCCGACAGGATCGCCGCGATGATGCCGACGATCAGCACCGGCTTACGCCCGAAGCGATCGCTCGCACGGGCCGACAGCGGCGTCGCGATTGCCATGAACACGACCGCGATGCACAGCAGGCCGAGGAACGTCTGCCGCGGAATATGCAGCGACCCGACGCCGTACGACAGCGAGAACGTCGTCGCGTTGTAGAACAGCGTGTAGCAGACCACCATCGCGAGCGCGCCGAGCACGGTCGGCCGCCAGTGCTGCGAGAACAGCGTCGCGATCGGCACGCGCACGCGCTCCTTGCGCTCGATCGCTACCTGGAACGCGGGCGTTTCGGCAATCTTCAGCCGCACGTACAGCCCGAGCGCGACGAGCACCGAGCTGACGATGAACGGCACGCGCCAGCCCCAGCTGCGGAACTGCTCGTCGGAGAGCGACATTGCGAGCGCGAAGAACAGACCGTTGGACGCGAGAAAGCCGATCGAGGGCCCGAGCTGCGGGAACATGCCGAACCAGCCGCGTTTGCCGGCCGGCGCGTTTTCGGTGGCGAGCAGCGCGGCGCCGCCCCATTCGCCGCCGAGGCCGATACCCTGGCCGAAACGCAGCACGCACAGCAGGATCGGCGCGAGGCTGCCGATCGCGTCGTAGCCCGGCACGAAGCCGATCAGCGTGGTCGACAGGCCCATCACGAGCAGCGACGCAACCAGAGTCGATTTGCGGCCGATGCGGTCGCCGAAGTGGCCGAACAGGAACGAGCCGATCGGTCGCGCGACGAACGCGATGCCAAACGTGACGAACGCCGACAGCGCCTGCGCGGTGGCCGAGCCATGCGGGAAGAATACCGGTCCGATCACGAGCGCCGCGGCGGTCGCGTAGACATAGAAATCGTAGAACTCGATCGCGGTGCCGATGAAGCTCGCGAAGATGATCCGCGCGGTATTGTTTTGCCCGCTTGCGGGCTGAGCGGCGGAAATCGGCGAAGTGGACATGCAGGGTCTCCAATTGTATGAGGCCGCGGCGCGCTGAGCCGTGTTTCGCAGACAGGCGGCGCGCAACGGCGGCATCCTCGCTGAGGTATAGGTTTGGGCGCCGCACGCGGGGTGGCGGCGCGGCACTGCAGTCGGCTCATGCGCCGCGCCGGCGGGTGTGCGGACGGCGTGAGCCATGCCGGAAGGCTCCGGCGCGGGGAATCGGAAAATTATAGCGAGCGCGCTCGTCGCGCAGCAATGGCGGCGTAAGTTTGTGCGGCAACGAGGGGGCTTTATGAGTTATGCGCGATGACTCGAGTAGCTCGCGCGTGGCCGACCCATGCGCGGCTGCGCGGGCGGTGCGTGTCAGCGCACGCGCCAACCGCGCTCAGTCGTACGTTTCCGCTTGCGGCGAGGCGAGCTCGCGCAGCTGGAATTTGCCGTTGTCGTTGAACAGCCAGTCTTCGAACAGCTCGAGCTGGCCGCGGCCGTTCAGCAGCTTGCCGGGCGGTAGCGGCAGCGGCGCCGAGCGGCGCAGCGTCGCGAGCGCGGTGCTTTCGGCTTCGTCGTCGCCGTTCGTGCGATACACCGACGACTCGACGATGTGTCCATAACGATCGACCGTGAACGACACCACCACCAGCGAGCGCAGCATCGGCTGAGGCCTGCCCTGGAGCACATACGACGGATTGCGCTCGACGATCCGTCGTGCGACCGCGTCGCGATATTGATCGAGCGTCGCGCTGTTGATCGCGGCCACCGGTGTGCTGACGGTTTCGTGCGGCGTCAGCGGTGTGATCGTGCAACCGGCCACGGCGACAACACCGAGCGCGGCGAGCGATAGCCGATGCATGCGAGCGGCCGTGAAGGAGCGCAGAGCCACACGGTGAGAAACAGGAGGGGGAGAAGTGCGAGAGAGCATCGTCGACGAACCGCGAGGAGAACCTGATTGAATGGTAGTCAAAAACCGTCGGGATTCAATTGGCGTTCGCCCGCCGGATGTCATCGTGCGTGCCCCGCTGAGGTGCTTTGCTTTCCGCTGTAATGGCCGGAAATGTGCGCGCATTGGTCGGCGAGCGAAACCCGCCTACACTCTGATGGCCTCTTCTTGAGGCATCGGTGGAAGTCTTTTCAGCCCGCTTCTGGCGGGCTTTCTTTTTCCTTCGATTCGCCATTCAAACGCGGCAATAAAAAAGGCGAACCCGCCAAGCGGGTCCGCCTTTTCGATCCCGGTCAACCAGCTACGCCGCAAGCTGAGGCTCACGGCGCTGCCCAGGCGTCGATTACTTCAACGTCGCACGCGCCGCTTTCACCGCGGCCAGCACCTGCTCGGGCGCGGTGCCGCCCGGATGATTGCGGCTCGCCACCGAGCCCTCGAGCGTCAGATACGAGAACACGTCGTCGCCGATCAGATGCGCGACGTTCGGCAGTTCGCCGCGCATTTCGTCGAGCGTCAGGTCCGCGAGATCGCAGCCGCGATCGGCGCACACGCGCACCGCGAGCGCGACTGCTTCGTGCGCGTCGCGGAACGGCAGGCCGCGCTTGACGAGATAGTCGGCGAGGTCCGTCGCGGTCGAGAAGCCTTGCAGCGCGGCGTCGCGCATCGCCTGCGGCTTGACCGTGATGCCGGCGACCATTTCGGCGAAGATGCGCAGCGTGTCGGCGACCGTATCGACGGTGTCGAACAGCGGCTCCTTGTCTTCCTGGTTGTCCTTGTTGTACGCGAGCGGCTGGCCCTTCATCAGCGTGAGCAGCGCCATCAGATGGCCGTTCACGCGGCCGGTCTTGCCGCGCGCGAGTTCGGGCACGTCCGGGTTCTTCTTCTGCGGCATGATCGACGAGCCGGTGCAGAAACGGTCGGCCAGATCGATGAAGCCGACGCGCGGGCTCACCCACAGCACCAGTTCTTCGGAGAAGCGCGACACGTGCGTCATGACGAGCGCGGAGGCGGCCGTGAATTCGATCGCGAAGTCGCGGTCGGAGACTGCGTCGAGCGAGTTCGCGCAGATGCCGTCGAAGCCGAGCGTCTTCGCCACGGCGTGACGGTCGATCGGATAGCTGGTGCCGGCGAGCGCGGCCGCGCCGAGCGGCAGACGGTTCACGCGCTTGCGGCAGTCGATCATGCGCTCGGCGTCGCGCGAGAACATTTCGACGTACGCGAGCAGATGGTGGCCGAACGTGACGGGCTGCGCGACCTGCAGGTGCGTGAAGCCCGGCATGATGGTCGCGGCGTTCTTCTCCGCGATCTCGAGCAGCGCCACGCGCAGTTCGGTGAGCAGCTCGCCGATGCGGTCGATCTCGCCGCGCAGCCACAGGCGAATGTCGGTCGCAACCTGGTCGTTGCGTGAGCGGCCGGTGTGCAGGCGCTTGCCGGCGTCGCCGATCAGCGCGGTCAGGCGCGCTTCGATGTTCAGGTGCACGTCTTCGAGATCGAGCTGCCATTCGAACTCGCCGCGCTCGATTTCACCTTTGATCTGCGCCATGCCGCGCTGGATCGCGGCGAGGTCGTCGGCGGAAATGATCTTCTGCGCGGCGAGCATCGACGCGTGCGCGAGCGACCCTTCGATGTCGACGAACGCCAGACGCTTGTCGAAGAAAACCGACGACGTGTAGCGTTTGACGAGTTCCGACATCGGCTCCGAGAAGCGAGCCGACCAGGCTTCGCCTTTTTTGTGCAGTTGGGACGTCATGGTGTTGGGCGGTAAAAACGAGCGGTGAAGAGGCTGGCAACGCGAGTGCGCGAATCGTGCAAGAGCGCCGCCGCAGCGAAGAAAGACGAAGATTTTAACACCGGGCGAGGGCGACCAAAGCGCTGCCGCCCATCGCGGGCCTATTCGCGCACCAGCACCACGAGCTTCAGATCCTCGCGATGCGCGGGCTTGAACGTGATCTGGTCACAAACGATGCGCCCGTCGCGCGGATGGTTGAACTCGCGCCTGCCACCTTCGCGGCCGCCGACGTCCTGGGAGGCCCAGTAGCGTGCGAACTCGTCGCTCGCGGCCGAGAGCGAATCGATCAGCCCACGTGTGGGCGCATCGTTCAGATGGCGGATCGAGTCGGCGCGGAATTCGGCGGCGAGCCGCCGCGCGCGCGTTTCCCAATCGACGATCAACGCGCGCGCGGCCGGCTCGGTGAACGTGTAGCGCAGCAGGTTGCGGTCGTGCGCGCCGTCGAGCCAGCCGACGAACAGATCGGCCGCGCGCTCGTTCCACGCAAGCGCATTCCACTGCCGGTCGAGCACGTAGGCGGGCGTGTCGATGAGTTGCACGGTTTGCAGCAGCGTGGCGGGCGCATCGGCGGCGGCCGGGTCGGGCTCGGCCGGATCGCGTTGCGCGGCCAGCTCGAACAGATACGCGCGCTCGGCGCGCGACAGCTGCAACGCGACCGCGATGCGCGCGAGCGCATCGGCGGAAGCGGACACTGGCCGGCCCTGCTCGATCCACGTGTACCAGGTCGGGCTCACGCCGCACAGCTGCGCGACTTCCTCGCGCCGCAGACCGGGCGTGCGGCGACGCGGCCCCGGCGGCAGCCCGACCGCCTGCGGCGACAGCCGCTCGCGATGGGCGCGGATGAAGTCGCCGAGCGCGCGGGCCGGGGTGGCGTCGAGCGGCGGCGGGTGATCGGCGGAAGACGGCGTCGTCATGCTATCGGCTGCGCGTGGAGGGGGTAATAGAGATACCAGAATAATTGCCGAACTTGTACTGGTACATGGCGGGCTCTATTGTAGCGGCTGGATTCGCGCAATGAGAAAAGCCGGGTGTGACCTGCGTCGGCCACACCCGGCTTTTGTCCGCCAATGCGGCAACCTCAACCGGTATTGCGCAACCCCGCCGCGATCCCGTTGATGCTCAAATGAATGCCGCGCCGCACGCGCGCATTCGTGTCGCCCGCGCGATAGCGTTTGAGCAGTTCGACCTGCAGGTGATTGAGCGGATCGAGGTACGGGAAGCGATTCTTGATCGAGCGCGCGAGCAGCGGATTCTCGGCGAGCCGCTCGCTCTTGCCGGTGATCTCCGACAACACCTTCGACGTGCGCTCCCACTCGGCGACGATGCGCTCGAACACATGCTTGCGCAGCTTCTTGTCGGTCACGAGCGCGGCATAACGCGACGCGACCGCGAGGTCGGTCTTCGCGATGACCATGTCCATGTTCGACATCAGGTTCGAAAAGAACGGCCAGCTCTTGTGCATCTTCTGCAGCAGCGCGAGACGGCGCGCGCGTTCGGCGTCGGACGGCGCGCTGTCGAGGTGCTCGGCGACCGCGCTGCCGAAGCCGTACCAGCCGGTCAGCAGCAGCCGGCATTGACCCCACGAGAAGCCCCACGGAATCGCGCGCAGATCCTCGATCTTGCGTTGCTTCGGATCCTGCAGCTTGCGCGACGCCGGGCGGCTGCCGATGTTCAGCTCGGCGATCTCCGCGATCGGCGTCGACTCGAAGAAATACTCCTTGAAGCCCGGCGTTTCGTAGACGAGCGCGCGATACGCGGCCATCGCCGTATCGGACAGCTGCTGCATCGTTTCCTCGTACACCGGCAACTCGGCCAACGTGTGGTCGTGCGGCAGCAGCGACGCTTCGAGCGTCGCGGCCACGACGGTTTCCAGATTGCGCCGGCCGATTTCCGGATTTGCGAACTTGCTCGCGATCACTTCGCCCTGCTCGGTCAAACGGATCTGACCGTCGACGGTGCCCGGCGGCTGCGACAGGATCGCCTGGTAGGTCGGGCCGCCGCCGCGCCCGACGGTGCCGCCGCGCCCATGGAACAGACGCAGCGTCACGCCGCGTTCGTTGAACAGCGACACGAGCGCAAGCTCCGCGCGATACAGCTCCCAGTTCGACGTCAGGAAGCCGCCGTCCTTGTTGCTGTCCGAGTAGCCGAGCATCACTTCCTGCTCGTTGCCCTGATGTTCGATCAGCGCGCTAATGCCCGGCAGCGCGATCAGATCGCGCATGATGTGCGGCGCGTTGCGCAGGTCGGGGATCGTCTCGAACAGCGGGATCACCATCAGGCCGGCGCGCGCGGGGTCGTGCTCGTCGCCGAGGCGTCCGCGCAACAGGCCGGTTTCCTTCTGCAGCAGCATCACCTCGACCAGGTCGGTGACGGTCTCCGTGTGCGAAATGATGTAGTTGCGCACCGCGCGCGCGCCGAACTTCTCGCGCGTCATGCGCGCTTCCTCGAGCACCGCGAGTTCGCTTTTCACGAGCTCGGAGTAGTCGGCGGAGGGCACGCGCAGCGCGCGCGGCTGCGCGAGCTCGGCGAGCAGCACGGTCAGCTTGTCGGCTTCCGCCAACGCCGCGTAATCGTCCTCGACACCGGCGCGCTTGAGCAGCTCGGCGATCACCGCTTCGTGGATATCGGAGCTTTGCCGCAGATCGATGCTCGCGAGATGGAAGCCGAACACTTCGGCCGCGCGCGCGAGCGGCGCGAGACGCGGCGCGGCGAGCGGCGCGCCGTGATGCTCGGCGAGCGAATCCATCAGCACGTGGAGGTCGCGCACGAAGTCGGCGGCGTCGTCGTAGGGAATCGCGCGGACCGGCGCGACGCCGCGGCCGGCGCTGCGCAGCGGCACGCTGCCTTCGCCGAGGCGCACGCGCGCGCTTGCCGCGAGCCGCGTGTAGATGCCGATCAGCGCGCGACGATACGGCTCGTCGGTGCGATGCGGCGAATGGTCGGGCGAGATGGCCGCGAGCTCATTCAGCGCATCGCTCGCGCCGACCAGCACATTCGACATCGATAGCTCCTCGCCGAGCTTGTGCACCTGCTCCAGGTAGTGCTCGAAGATCACCGCGGCCTGACGCGTGATCGCATTTTCGAGCGTTTCGGCGGTGACGTTCGGATTGCCGTCGCGATCGCCGCCGATCCAGCTGCCCATCTGGAAGAACGGCGGCAGGCGCGCTTCGAGGCCATGCTCCTTCAGCGCCTCCTCGATGTCGGCGTACAGCGCCGGCAGTTCTTCGAGGAAGGTGCTGCGGTAGTACGACAGCGCGTTTTCGATTTCGTCGGCGACCGTCAGACGCGAGTCGCGCAGCATGCGCGTTTGCCACAGCGACGTGACGCGCGCGCGCAGCATCGCTTCGTTGTGCGCGCGCTCGCGGTTCGTCAGCGGCTGGTCGCGCTCGGCGAGCAAACGCGCGATGTCGTGCTGCGCGTCGAGAATGCTCTTGCGCTGCACTTCGGTCGGGTGCGCGGTCAGCACCGGCATGATCAGCGCGTCGTCGAAAAACCGCTGCAGCACCGGTGTCGCGGCCGCACCAGCCGCGGCGAGCCGCTCGAGCGCATGGGCGATCGTGCCCGGCTGCGAGGCCGAGCCCGCGAGCGCGTGAATTCGGTGGCGGCGGTTGCGGTGACGGTCCTCGGCGATGTTCGCGAGATGCGAAAAGTAGCTGAACGCGCGCACGACGCTGACGGTCTGCTCGGGCGTCAGCGTGCGCAGCTTCTTGTCGAGCGTCTGCGCGGCGGCGCTGTCGTCCTCGCGACGGAAACGCACTGCCGTCTGCCGGATCGTCTCGACGATGTCGAACACCGCCTCGCCTTCCTGCTCGCGCAGCACGTCGCCGAGCAGACGCCCGAGATAGCGGATGTCCTGGAACAGCGGGTGGTCCTTGTCCTCGCGCGTGCGGCCGCCGCTCTTCGCGGTGGTCGCGGCGGCGGACTCAGCCGGCGGCAGGTCCTTCGGTTTCGACGGTTTCGCGGCGCGCGGGGGTGTTGCGTCGCCATCGACCTTGGCCTTGGCCGGCTTGCGCGCGGTGGCCGACGTCGCGGCCTGTTCAGCCTTGCTGGCCTTGTCGGCTTTCGACGCCTTTTGCGCCTTGTCCTGCTTGACGGGCACCGAGGTCTGCGCGGCCTTCGGGGCTTTGGTGGCGCGAGCGGCGAGGGCGCGGCGCCTGGCGCGCTGGTCGGCGCGCGTGTCGCCATGTTGACCAACGCTCGACGATATGGCGTGCGCGGCAACGTCGGACAGGGCGTCAGGCGCCGCGGCGTCGGCCGGGCGAGCGGTGGGCGAGGCAGTGTTGCGGCGGGCGGGGCGCGCCGATCCGGAAGACGTCACGATGAGTTTCCTCGGGGAAGCCAGGGTCTGTTGATTGATGAACTGCGACTGCGGAACTGCCACCAGCAAGTGCAACGTGAACTGCGTGCAACAGGGACTACGCAACGGACTACAAGACGGACTGCTAGTGCAACTGCAACGTAGACTTGAAACGGCGACTGTACACGGCGATTGCTCGACCCACTGGAAGCGGGGCCCGCGCGTGCCGCACCGCGTACGCGGAACGACACGAGCGCTGCCGAATCGCGCGACGCCGACGAGGGAGAGAGGAGCCACGGGCTGCCAGCCCGCGCTGGGACCGAACACGCGGCAGGCATTGCCTCAGCATGTTCGCCGCATTGCATCATCCCGCATGCCGCCGCGCAGTGCGCGAACGACCGTACGTGACAACGCGGAATGGGCGCCTTCGCGCGTGGCGCGAAGCCCGTCTCCTCCGTCGATGCCGCTTGCGCACGGCGCTTCGCCATGCCTTGGAACCAAAGGGCGCGAACGAGGGCGCGTGCTAACATTGATTGTTATTCCATCCCGACATCCAGCAGCAAGCTAATGAACACCGAGACGTTTTCCACGCCACCCCACACGCTTGTGATTGCGTCGCGAGAGAGCCGCCTTGCCATGTGGCAAGCCGAGCATGTGCGATGTGCGCTGCACAAATTATATCCATCTTGTGACGTAAAAATCCTCGGAATGACGACACGTGGCGATCAGATTCTCGATCGCACGCTGTCGAAGGTGGGTGGCAAGGGGCTCTTCGTGAAGGAGCTCGAAGCCGCGCTCGCCGATGGCCGCGCCGACCTCGCGGTGCATTCGCTGAAAGACGTGCCGATGGAGTTGCCCGCCGGTTTCGCGCTGTCCACCATCATGGAGCGCGAGGACCCACGCGACGCGTTCGTGTCCAATCAGTACGACTCGCTCGCCGCGCTGCCGGCCGGTGCCGTGGTCGGCACTTCGAGCCTGCGGCGTGAGGCGATGCTGCGCATGCGCTATGCGCATCTCGACGTGCGGCCGTTGCGCGGCAATCTCGATACCCGACTCGCCAAGCTCGATCGCGGCGATTACGCGGCGATCATTCTGGCCGCGGCCGGGCTGAAGCGGCTGGGTCTCGCCGATCGCATCCGCGCGCTGCTCGATCCCGAGGACAGTCTGCCGGCGGCGGGCCAGGGCGCGCTCGGCATCGAGATTCGCGCCGATCGCGCGGACCTCGCCGCATGGCTCGCGCCGCTGCATCATCCGCACACGGCGGCGGCCGTCGAAGCGGAGCGCATGGTATCGCGCGCGCTCGGCGGCAGCTGCGAGGTGCCGCTCGCGGCCTACGCAACCTGGGGCGATGGCGCGCTGCATCTGCGCGGCATCGTCGCGACGCCGGACGGCCAGCGCGTGCTGAGCGCGCAGGCGTCGGCGCCGGCGCCCACCGTCGAACGCGCGCGCGCGCTCGGCGAGGAAGTGGCGCACTCGCTCGCGCAGCAGGGCGCCCTCGACATCGTCCGCGCGCTCAGTACGGCGAGCGGTCCCGCGGCCGCGCCCAGCGCGGCGGCCAGCGAGTGATGGCCGCCGTCTCGCCCGAGAAGGCGCCCTTCACGGTCGTGATCACGCGGCCGGCCGGCCAGTCGAGCGAACTCGTCGAACGGCTCGAAGCAGCCGGACTCGCGTCGCTCGACTTCCCGCTGATCGACATCGCGCCCGTCATCGACGACGCGCCGTTGTGCGCCGCGCTCGCGTCGCTCGAACGCTACGCGCTCGTCGTGTTCGTGTCGCCGAACGCAGTCGATCACGCGTTCGCGCGCCATAACGATATCTGGCCGCATGCGCTGCCGATCGGCGTGGTCGGCCCGGGCAGCGTGCAAGCGCTCGCGCGCCACGGCGTCAGCGCGCCCGAGCATCGCGTGATCAGCCCCGCGGCGGGCGCCGACGACGAATCGACGAGCTTCGACTCCGAGAGCCTGTTTGCCGCGCTCGAGGCGCAACTCGGTGCCGCGGGCCTCGAAGGCAAGCGCGTGCTGATCGTGCGCGGCGACGGCGGCCGCGAATGGCTGAGCGAGCGCCTGCGTGAAGCCGGCGCCGAAGTCGACGCGGTGGCCGCTTACCGGCGCATCGTGCCGGAGCCGTCGATCGGCGCATGGGCGCGCGTGCACGAACTGCTCGCGGGCACGCCGCACGCATGGCTTCTGACCAGCTCCGAAGGCGTCCGCAATCTGCACGAACTCGCGCACGAGCATCTGACCGCCGGCGAGATCGAGCAGCTCAAACACGCGCCCCTCGTCACGCCGCATCCGCGCATCGCGCAGACCGCGCGGGCATTGGGTTTTGATAGGATTACGGTGTCCGGCGCGGGCGACGAGCGCATAGTCCGAGCCCTCGTTGCCGCAGCCGCCGTGCCTCCCGTCGTCCAACCGGTATCGTCCAACCCGGCTCAACCACGCATGACTGAAACGAACGCATCCACGAACGCCTCACCTCAGCCGCCCGCAAGCGCCGCCTTGCCGCCGAACCCACCCTTCACGCCGTACGAAGCGCAAAAGCGCCGCAGCACGAGCGGACCGCTGCTGTGGTTGGTCATCGTGGTCATCGCGTGCGCGGCGGGCGTGGGCGGCTTCGCGATGAACCGCAAGCTGGTGCGCACCGAGCAGGAACTCGCGCAGCGTCAGCAGGCCAACGACACGCAGACCAACGAACTGCGCATCAAGATCGACCAGGCGCTCGCCACCGTGCATCAATCGGACTCGCAGGTCGCGCAGCTCGAAGGCAAGCTCGCCGATGCGCAGGCCGCGCAGCAGGCGCTGCAACAGCAATACGCGGATCTCGCGCGCAATCGCGACGACTGGACGCTCGCCGAAGTCGGGCAGATGCTGTCGGCGGCGAGCCAGCAGTTGCAGCTGACCGGCAATACGCAGCTCGCGCTGTTCGCGTTGCAAAGCGCCGATACGCGCCTCGCGGCGTCGGACAGTCCGCAGGCGGTCGCGGTGCGCAAGGCGATCGCGCAGGACATCGACAAGCTGAAGGCCGCGCCGTCCACCGATCTGACCGGCCTCGCGATCAAGCTCGACAACGCGATCGATCGCGTGAACGGCCTGCCGCTGTCGGGTGAAGCACCGATTCCGCGTGCCACGCCGCATGCGGCCACGTGGGCCGACACCGCGAAGGTGGCCGCGGCCACCGGCAAGCCGCGCTGGGAAGTGTGGATCGACGAGGTCACGCACGGCATCGGCGAACAGCTGACGAGCCTCGTGCAGGTGCGCCGTATCGACAACGCCGACGCGATGCTGGTCACGCCGGATCAAGGCTACTTCGTGCGCGAGAACCTGAAACTGCGTCTGCTGTCGGCGCGTCTCGCGCTGCTGTCGCGCAACCAGACCACGCTGAAGTCCGACCTGCAGGCGGCGCAGTCCGCGTTGACGCGCTACTTCGACGCGTCGTCGAAAGACACGCAGACGGTCATCGATCTGGTCAAGCAGGTGGACGCCGATTCGGCCGCGGTCGAGCTGCCGAACCTCGATACGAGCCTGCAGGCCGTCAATCAATACCGGAACCGGGGTTAATCATGGCGATCCGGGGACTCCTGTGGCTCGCGGCGCTGTTCGCCGTCGCGGTCGTGCTCGCGGTAGGCGGGCGCTTCGACGCTGGGCAAGTGCTGCTGATCTATCCGCCGTACCGCGTCGACATGTCGCTGAACCTGTTCGTCGTCGGGCTGGTGGTGCTGTTCATCCCGCTCTATGCGCTGTTGCGCATCATCCGCAATATCTGGCGCATGCCGCAGCGCGTCGCCGCGTACCGCGCACGCGCGCGTGTCGCGAAGGCGCACGCGGCGTTGCGCGATGCGATCGGCAACCTGTACGCGGGGCGTTTCTCGCGCGCGGAAAAGGCCGCCAAGGACGCGCTCACGAATGGCGACAACAAGGGCGCGGCCGGTTTGATCGCGGCGACCGCAGCGCATCGCATGCATGAGTACGCGCGGCGCGACGAATGGCTCGCGCAGATCGACGAGGCCGACTGGCAGGACGCGCGCCTGATGGCCACCGCCGACATGCGCGCCGACGGCCGCGACGCCGACGGCGCGCTCAATGCGCTGACCGAGATGCAATCGCAGGGCGCGCGGCGCATTCACGCGCAGCAAATCATGCTGCGTGCACAGCAGCAACTGAAGAACTGGGGCGAAGTGCTGAAGCTCGTGAAGACGCTGGAGAAGCGCGAGGCGATCCATCCGGCGGTCGCGGTGCGGCTGCGTCAACTGGCGGCGGAAAATCTGCTGCGCGATCGTCGCCACAATGCGGACGCGCTGCTCGAACTGTGGAACTCGCTGTCGGCGACCGAGCGTCATTCGCCGCGCCTCGCCGACACCGCCGCCGAACTGCTGGTCGCGCTGAACCGTCCGCAGGAGGCGCGCAAGATCGTCGAGGAGGCGCTCGCGCAGAACTGGGATGCGCGCCTGTTGCGACGCTATCCGGACACGGCCGGCGGCGACGCGTTGCCGCTGATCCAGAAGGCCGAGGCGTGGCAGAAGGATCGGCCGGAAGACGCGGACCTGATGTTCGCGCTGGGGCGTCTGTGTCTGCATCAGCAGTTGTGGGGCAAGGCGCAGTCGTTCCTCGAACGCGCGCTGAAGCTTGCCGACAACGAGACGCTGAAGATCCGCTCGCATCGCGCGCTCGCGCGTCTGCACGAGCAGCTGGGCGATACCGACAAGGCGAGCCAGCACTATCGCGAGAGTGCATTGGCGATGAACGTGACGTGAGTTGGGCGTTTTCGGCCATGTGCTGAAGCGCGCAAGCCCCGGAAACCGCTATCTGATGGCCGCAGCCCCGCGCAGCGGCCATTTGTTTTTCCGGCGGCCGGCGGCTGGCGTCCGGCGGCCGAGCGTGCGCTGGACTCGCGCGCAATTCGCAGATCCCCAGCTCGAATCGTCGGGACTGCGCTTTGCTTCACCACCTCACTGGATGCGCAACCTCGGAGGTGTTCAAAGTGGCCAGCGACGCTGTGACGGTGCAAACCGAGACCCGCAGCGGCGACGTCGAGCGCAAGGGCGTCGTCGTCATTACAGGGGCAAGTGCCGGCGTGGGGCGCGCGAGCGCGTCCGAATTCGCGCGGCAGGGCTATGACGTTGGGCTCATCGCGCGCGAGCCGCGACGGCTCGCTCGTGCCGCCGAGGAGATCGCCGCGACCTATGGCGTGCGCGCACTCGCCATTCCGGCCGATGTCGCCGATGCCGCCGCGATCGAGCGCGCGGCGCAGCGTGTGAAGCGCGAGTGGGGCGGCATCGACGTCTGGGTCAACGTCGCGATGGCGACCGCGTTTGCGCCGGTGTCGGCGCTCAGCGCGCGCGATGTCGAACGCGGCACGCAGGTGACCTATCTGGGGCAGGTCAACGGCATGCTGGCGGCGCTCCCCGTGATGCGCGCGCGCGGGCACGGGACGATCGTCAATGTCGGCTCGGCGCTCGGGTACCGGTCGGTGCCGTTGCAGTCGATCTATTGCGGCGCGAAGTTTGCCGTGCGCGGCTTCACCGATTCGTTGCGTTCCGAGTTGCTGCACGACGGAGTCGATATCCATCTGACGATGGTCGATCTGCCCGCGGTCAATACGCCGCAATTCGACTGGGCGCTCAATCGCACGGGGCGCAGGGCACGGCCGGTGGCGCCGGTGTTTCAGCCGGAAGTGGCGGCACGGGCGATCTACTTTGCGGCCACCCATCGGCGGCGGCAGGTATGGGTCGGGTGGTCGACGGTCAAGGCGATCCTCGCGAACCGGATCGCGCCGACGCTGCTCGACCGCTATCTCGCGCGGGCGGGTTACGACGGGCAATTGACCGATGAACCGTTGCCCGCCGATGCGCCCGCGAATCTCTACGAGCCGGTGCCGGGCCACTACACTTCGCATGGTCGCTTCGATGATGAAGCGCATGCGTACTGCTGGCAGATGTTCACCGATCGGCATCGCAATGCGGTGTACGGCGCGGCAGTGATGGCGCTGGCGGGGGGCGTCGCGTGGCTGCTGAGGCGCCAGCGGCCCTGATGCGCGGCCGGTCGGCCTCATCCCTGTCGCCGACGGAATGTCTGGACTATCCTTCGAATGACGGTACCGCCCACAAACCGTGGTGCGGCGTCCTCGACTACGAACATTCCAAAAATGGAAGCGGACAGGCCAGTTCCTCACAAAGAACAGACTGCTGTAAGCAGGGCGCGCCGCTGGATGCGCTGGCTGCCAGGACTGACGGTGCTCAAGACGTACCGGCTGAGCTGGTTGCCGAACGATCTGACGGCGGGACTGGTACTGACCACGATGCTGGTGCCGGTTGGGATCGCTTACGCGGAGGCATCCGGCGTCCCTGGCGTGTACGGCCTCTACGCGACGATCGTTCCGCTGTTGGCGTATGCGCTGTTCGGTCCGAGCCGGATTCTCGTGCTCGGTCCCGACTCCGCGCTCGCCGCTCCGATTCTGGCGGTCGTCGTGCAAATCGCTGCGGGCGACCCGTCGCGCGCGATTGCGGTGGCCAGCATGATGGCGATCGTGTCCGGCCTGTTCTGTATCGTGATGGGCTTGCTGCGGCTGGGATTCATCACTGAATTGTTGTCGAAACCCATTCGATACGGCTATATGAACGGCATTGCGCTCGCCGTGCTGATCAGTCAGCTGCCCAAACTGTTTGCCATCTCAATCGAAGAGCGCGGGCCATTGCGGGACATCGTGAGCCTCGTGCAGGCCATCGCCGATGGCAAATCCAACTGGTATAGCTTCGCGGTGGGCGCTGGAAGCCTCGTGCTGATCCTGTTTCTCAAGCGCTTCGAAAAGCTGCCGGGCATCCTGATCGCCGTGATCGTTGCGACGTTGTGCGTAACCGCATTGCACCTCGATAGCATTGGTGTGAAAGTGCTCGGCAAGATTCCTCAAGGCCTGCCGACCTTTGCGCTGCCGTGGGTCACCGATGCCGATCTGGTCAAGATTCTGCTCGGCGGCTGCGCGGTCGCACTGATCTCGTTCGCGGATACCAGCGTGCTGTCGCGAACTTTCGCGGCACGTTTTCGCAGCCGCGTCGACCCCAATCAGGAGATGGTCGGGCTCGGCGCGGCCAATCTTGCGGCCGGGCTGTTCCACGGCTTCCCGATCAGCAGCAGTTCGTCGCGCACGCCGGTCGCCGAGGCGGCGGGTGCGAAGACGCAACTGACGGGCGTCGTCGGCGCGCTGGCGGTCGCGGCGCTGCTGATGGCCGCGCCCAATCTGATGCGCTACCTGCCCAACAGTGCGCTCGCCGCGGTCGTCATCGCGGCGGCGATCGGTCTGTTCGAGATCACGGACCTGAAGCGGATTTTCCGCATCCAGCAATGGGAGTTCTGGCTGTCGATGGCCTGCTTTGCCGGCGTCGCGGTGTTCGGTGCGATTCCCGGCATCTGCTTCGCGGTGGTGATCGCGGTCATCGAATTTCTGTGGGACGGCTGGCGACCGCACTACGCGGTGCTCGGTCGCGTCGAAGGTTTGCGCGGCTATCACGACTTGCAGCGCTATCCGCATGCCCAGCGAATCCCCGGGCTCGTGCTGTTTCGCTGGGATGCACCGCTGTTCTTTGCGAATGCCGAGCAGTTTCAGGAGCGCCTGCTGGAAGCCGTCGCCGAATCGCCGGCACCGGTGCGGCGTGTGGTGGTGGCGGCCGAACCGGTGACGAGCGTGGACGTCACCTCCGCCGACATGCTGCGGGAACTGACGCGCACGCTCGACGAGCGCGGGATTGCGCTGCACTTTGCAGAGGTGAAGGATCCGGTTCGCGACAAGCTCAGACGCTTCGAGCTGACCGATCTGATTGGCGATGCGTGCTTTCATCCGACGGTGAACAGTGCGGTTGATAGCTATGTCGAGGGGGTTGGGAAGGAATAGTATCTGGACCTGGAGCTGGATCACCGGAGAGCCGGCATGCGCCTGCCGTCCGCTTCTAAAACGCCTGCGAAAACGGTTTGGGACCGCGCCAGTTCACGTCCGCGGCATACCGTGATCCTGTGTTTCGGCGTGGTATTCGTTGTCACGTTGATTCTTGCTGTACACCAATATTTTCTCGTGCGTGCCCGGGAGCTCGATAACCGTTCGCATCGGCTCGAGATTCAGGCCAGGGTTCTCGATGTCGCGGTCCGCAATAACAGGCAGCACTTGCAGTTTCTTCGCGAGAGTGCCGAGCGGCTCCTTGCGGACCGGACAGCACAGCTCGATCGAACACCGGATGCCTCGCTCCAGGCGGTACTCCGGGCGCAGGACGAGCGCGTCTGGACTCTTCAAGTCCGCGATATCGACGCCCCCATTCGGGGTATCGGCACACAGCAGCTCGCGGTGACTCCTGGTTTGCACCGTGACGAGCCCACATTTGTCGAGGACCTGCGGCTCGCCCAATTGATGAGCCGGCTGTTTGCCGTGCAATTCCAGATGGGCACGGGTCTCGAACGCGCGGTATATGTCTCGCCGACCGGTATCGTGGTCGCTCACCCAACCATTGACGACGACGAGGTAGTCCGGCTGTTGCAAATGTACGGCAGCTCGCGCCTGTTACAGCTGGCCAACCAGAACCCGCTCGACTATGACGTCACGTTCGATCCGGTTCGCGGGCGCAAGAACCCGGCAGGACCTCGCCTGCTGTTTGGGACAGCGGTGATGAGTAACGACGTGGTTCGCGGCCTCATATTCTTCGTGGTCCCGCAACGCATCGTTCAGGACTATCTGTGGAACAACACCACAGCGGATGAAACTCACGCTCTGATAGACCCGAGCGGGATGCCAATTGCAACGAGCGGAAGTACTTTCTCGGTCAATGATGAGAATTGGCTGAAGACTCTGCCGGCGCAGTGGAACACGCTCTCTGCTTCCACGCTGTTTCGGACACCCAGCGGAACGTTGAGTGCGGGACAGGACTTCCTGCTCTTCAGAAAGCTGGATACGGCGGATCTCGTATTGACCGATTACGTATCCGCTGCGACCGTATTCTTCTCGGTCGTTCGCTTGAGCAGCGCGCTGTTTGCCGGGGTGTGGATACTGATGGCATTGCTTCTCTGGGCCACTCTGTTTGTCGTCGACCAGCTTCTTTCCACGCAGATGGCACTCAACGGGCGGCTGCGGGAATTGTCGCTCGCGGACCCCCTGACCGGTCTCGCGAACCGCCGCCGTTTGAATGAGGAATTCGACGCACTTTCACGGCGCAACGACGAGCGCCGCATCGCGCTGCTGATGATCGATATCGACCATTTCAAGGTGATCAACGACAACTGGGGACACGCTGCCGGAGACGAGGCCCTGAAGCACCTGGCCAACGTGGTCAGGATTGCCGTGCGCCCGGGGGATCTGATGGCACGTCTGGGTGGCGAGGAGTTCTGTGTGCTGCTGCCCGATACGACCGCGGACGACGCGGCCCGAATTGCGGAGCGCGTGCGCGAGGCCGTCGCCCGCAACGCCTGCGTCCTTCAGGAGACGCAATTAACCCGCACCGCGCCGGGCCGTGAGATATGGTTCACGATATCGATCGGGGTGGCGGAGAGTGTTTCGGATAACTGCTTTGACCTCGAGGGGTTGATTGCGGTCGCGGACCAGCGACTGTACGCCGCGAAGGCGGGTGGGCGAAACAGGGTGGTGGCAAGCGAGTCCATGCAAAGCTGAAAATGCGGATGTCGTCTCTGTACATGCGGCGCTTTGCCACCTGCTGTTCACGACGGGCTCTATTCACGGTGTTGCCGTTTCAATGCGGAATAGTCACGACTGAGGAGAACGTCCATCAGGACCGGCGTTTGGGGTTCGTCCGGTGCCGGATCGTTCGGGTCGGGGTCGCCGAAAGCAAATTCGACATCCACCGGAAACCGGCTCGTTGGCAGATTCGAAGCACGATAGCGATAGCCATGCAGCCGAATCTGCGGTGGCGTCGTTCCCATATCGTTGCCGGGTCGCCGCTCGCCGTTGCCGTCGATCCAGTAGCCGATATCGACCTGGAGGAGGTCTTCCAGCGTCGAACGGTTAATGTCTGTCAACAGTGGACTGAAACGGATCGTGAAGTGCGTCGCGACTTGCTTGCCCTTCGTGCGGTCGGCGGAGGGGGCGGACGGATCGGGTACCACAAATAGAATGATTTGCGTCCGCGGAAATGCCGGATTGACGAAGGAGTACTCCATACCACCTACACGACCGCGCAGTGGGTGCGCCGCAAGAATGCGGCCGAATATCGTGTGCGCGGGATCGAAGGGCTGGTCGTCCCGCAGGATCGCCATTGCCGTGGTCAATATCCTGAATGCCATGTCGCGCTGGGCGTCGGTCACAGTCGGTCTCATCTCAACTCCTGGCCCCGACTGTCCTGAGGGCGTCGACGTACTGAGCTGTGCATGTACCGGGATTGCGAACGAGAGGATCACCAGGATTCTGCCAGTAGGCCTGAACCACTTCCGCGCAGGCGTAGGCATCTTCTTCATGAAGTTGGCTCCTATAGCCGGTTTCGAATTGCGCCATTTTTCGTGCTGTTTCAGCAGAGAGGTTCAGCAGGTCACACACTTTCCTTTCGGCAAGCGGGAGATCTCGCCTGATATGCTCCCAGCCGTGCTTGTCGTGCAGGTAAGAAATCAGCCAGTAGTAGTGGAATACAAGCATCCTGTGCAGACCGATGTGAACGCGATGATCGTCTGGTAGCGGCGTGTTTCCAGCCGCTGTATAGGCTTCTTTCAGCATCGTCGACCAATACAACGTCTGGACATTCGGCAGATCCCTGTAGTCTTCTGGAAAGTGTTGAAGCAAAGAAAACATCCAGAAGTACTGCTGGCAGTGGCGAGACTCGTGATACAGCGTGTCGGCAAATGCCTTGAGACGGTTATCTAGCGAGGCCGGCTGGTCCTTGAGTTCGACGATGTGCGCGATCTCGCTCTCGTTGACGGCGATAACCCAGTACTTCCCGATGAACGCGGCGCTGACATCCTGTCGCAGGTTGTACTGCTTTGCCCGCTCTGGATCGACGATCACAACCAGTGGCATCGCACCGTTATTTTCCGGGCTGGCGGCATAGCCTCGTGGCAATCCAAAGGGCCCGTCACCAAGCGCGATTTCCAATTGCGGCGTGACCGCGTTTTGAATCGTCTCTATCGAACTGGAAGTCAACGGCCACGTCACCCCGGCCCAATCGATTCCCTGCAACGCCGTCTTGATCGCAGCCGTATAAGCCTTGGTCACCGGATATTCAACATCCTTGCGCATCGACATACCGGCCGGCGCATCAGCCTCGGTCGCACCGTTGATGAAGTGATGAAAGCGCAGACCGAAGTTCATCGGATCGCACGAAACGAATTCGGGCGGCTTGTCTTCCGTCGTCGCGCTTTGATTGGGAGAGGCCACGGCCTTTCCTGCGACCCTGGCGGTGCGTTTCTCGGCGTTGGGCACTGCGCCCGCAAACGGCTCGTTCGTCTCCCTGATCACCGCGCCTCTGCTCACCGCAATAACCTTGTCCGGTTCACTCGCGGCGAACAGTTCAACCGTCGCGAATGCAAGAAGATTGCTCGTGACGAGACTCGTTTCTCCAAGCGCATTGGTCACGCCCTGAATCACCTGACCATCGTCGAGCGTGATCCGGTACGGCTGGTTCGGCAGTGCAAAGCCCGTATCGTGTTCGATCAGAACGTGATGCGCGGCCAGCTTGCCCGGCTTTCCCGGCGTTACCGGCACATTGACAGGCCGCGCCGCTGGCCTGTCAGTTTGATGACCACGCGCATGGACCCGATGCTCTCCATCCGTATAGACCCTGTACCCTTCCGAATTGATCACCACCTTCGTGCTTCCCGCATGGAGCACGATCTCTTTGCTGGCCATCAGATTGATCGAATCGGTTCTACTGATGATGCTGACGACCCGCTGCGCGATGACCTCGACATCATCGCTCTGCGCGTCGATTCGCACCTTGCCTGACGCGGCCTTGAGCCTGATGCCGAGATTCTGCGTGAACACCCGCACGCCGTTGATTGCCGACGCCAGCAGCGATTTCGCCGCCGCCATGCTGACGTGTCCGCCCGCTGTGAGCGCGATGTGTTCGATACTCGCCACGTGCGTGCTTTGCGCTGCGGTGAGACCGATCCCCGCCGCGCTGGCCAGCACCATGTCGGGTGCGCTCAGTTGCGGGAAGGGAAGGTCCGCACGCGCCGCGACGCCGCGTATCGCCTCGTTCTGCGCCGTGATGGCCCGCGATACGTCGCTTTGACTGGTCTGTTGCTCCTGTGCCTCATACTGCCGCGCGAGACCCGCGAGGTTCTCGTGGATACCGCGCGCCTGCGTGAGGCGCGCCACGGTCTCGCCGAGATCCTTTGCCGGCGCGGTCGCGCCGCGACGCGCCTCCGTGGTGATCAGCATGCCTCTGTTGGCGCGCGCGACACCCCATGCGTCGGTGGCCAGTTCCCAGCCTTCGCCGCGTGCCTGCTGTCGGCCGGCCTCGCGCACGACCTGCGTGTTGTAGCCCAGCACGAGGCGCGAGCGTGCGTGATCGCTGGCGAGCTGTGCCTGGAGTTGGCCCGGCGTGTCATCCAGTACGACGTGATTGGTCTGGCCGTCGCAGCCACCTTTGAGCTCACTGCTCAAGACGCCTGAAAGTGCCTGGTTATCCGGTAGCTTCCAGGGCGGCTGGTTCCAGCCATTGATCATCCGGCCCGATACGTACGGCTTGTCCGGGTCCTCTTCGTGGTAGCTGACCATGACCTCCTGACCGACACGCGGCGGATAGATCGCGCCGAAGCCATTGCCTTGCCAGGGCGACGACACGCGCACCCAGCAACTGGCGCTCTCGTTTTTCGGGCCAAGCCGGTCCCACACGAAACGCACCTTGGCGCGCGCGTATCCATCGACCCAGATCGGCTGATGCTCGGGCCCAACCACGATCGCCGTTTCCGCCGTGCAGCGCGGCTTTTTCTTCGGGCGGTTTCTGAAGAATGTATTGGCAGGCTGAAGCACGAAGCTGGTCACGCACTGGCGCAACGCGTCGTTCGTGTCGTTACCGGACGGCTGTGTGTTCTGCGGCGCGTTGCGCATGTCGAGTGTGGTCGATACCGCCAGGTACTCGGCGTTGATGTCGCATTGCGGATGGTTGTCGAGCCAGAATGTTTTCCCGGTTGTCAGGCCGCGCAGATTCCCTCGGCCCTTCAGACGCAGCCGGTGGCAGCGCATTGCATCGACGCGCACGCTCGCGAGGTGTTCGGCTTCATTGCGGAAGTTGTTTCGCCTACCCGACAATCCCGTCGCGCCGGCGAGCGGTTGCGAGTAGTCGCCCCAGCCGTGTTGCTCGATGTTGTCGAAGGCCCGTTCGCTGAAGCTCTCGTACTCGCCCTCGAAGTGCATGCCGGGGCGCGTGTAGTCGTAGTCGATCAGACTGACCTTGCCCGTCGTGATCTGACGCGAGACCTCGAGCCTGTGAATGTGTTCTTCGTCGACGTGCCGGCTGTCAGGCGCGTGATAGCGGATAGTGTCGTAGCCGTTGTCGTGCTGTTTGTGCGAGCCGGGCGAATCGCACAGTACCAGCGTCATTCCGTCGAACAGATAGTAGATTCCCCATTCTCTCCAGATCCGCGTGAGGAATTCGAAATCGGATTCCCACATCTGCCGGACATGGTCCCGCTTTGGGTAGCCTTCGCACAGACCGGTCGCGCCCAACTCCATCACCACCGGAAAGTGATAACGCTCCTTGAGTATCCGGTCGGTGATGTCCACCACGCTCGCGTCCTGAAAGATCCTGCTTTCGCGGTTCTTCGTGGCCAGCCACAGCCAGGGCCGCACGACGAAGCGGTAATGGGCGCGCCGGTCGTCGGTGCCGGTCTGTTTCATGCCTGTGACGAGGCCCGAAATCGTGCGGCGGCCCGCGCCCACGTGTGCCACGTCACCGGATTCCAACTCCTGTTGACCGAACAATCCGTTCCCGTCGAACGCGATCGAAATGTCGATGACTTTGCCAATCAGGTTGTCGGGTACGACCAGTTCCTGTGCTTGCCACAATCCGAGCGTCGGACTGTCGATCGTCGCCACATCGAGCGTGTATCGATAGAGCTTGCCCAGGGATTCGGTGCCGCGCAGGCGGAGCGGAGCCAGCAAAGGCTCATTGCCCCATGTGGGTAGCGCGTCACTGGAAAGACCTAGCGTGCGGTCCTGCGCGGGTTCGACCATGCGTGCAAGGAGCTCGGTGTTTCGTGGCAATCGGGAAGCGATCATGAAGCGATCAGGATCGCGCCGCAGCCCGTCCTGTCGCCGGCATGGCTGACCCGCTTGCCGTTGTGGGTTCGCTGGCCGGTCGCGATGATCGGATAGACACCGCCACACCTCGGACATTCGACGCCGTGTCCATCGAGTGCAACCGGGATGCCCATGTGCATGAGGTCTGTCGCGGCCTCGATGACCGTGCCGTCGTGCGTCGTCTTGTCTGCGAGCCGGATCATCGGCTGGCCGTTGCCGTTCTTCATCGGTCATCCCCTGTTATGTGCGAACGACAGTATCGGGAGCGGGGCAACCAGAAGCATTCGGAATTGGATGAATTTTTAGCCTATGTAGGCAATTTGTTTGATTTGTCGGGCGAACGGGATCTCACAGCTTCCAGAAGAGAAGTCGAGGCGGACTGAGGTCTGTGGGGACTTCGTGATTTCGCATCGATTGATGCAGCCGGAGCGGCCACCACGCCGCACGGCTGCATTCTTCGGCACGCGCCGTCCATAGACGACGCGCCCTTCGCTTAGAAGAACCCCAGCGCCTCCGCCTGATAGCTGACCAGCAGACACTTCGTCTGCTGATAGTTCGACAACGCCATCTTGTGTGTTTCGCGCCCGATCCCCGACTGCTTGTAGCCACCGAAGGCCGCATGCGCCGGATACAGGTGATAGCAGTTGGTCCACACGCGTCCCGCCTCGATCTCGCGTCCCATCTTGTAAGCGCGGGCACCGTCGCGAGTCCACACGCCCGCGCCCAGGCCATAGTACGTGTCGTTCGCGAGTTCGATCGCTTGCTGTTCGTCCTTGAACGTCATCACCGAGGCGACCGGCCCGAAGATCTCCTCCTGGAACACACGCATATCGTTGTTGCCGAACAGCATCGTCGGCTTCACGTAGAAACCCTCGCCGAGGCCGACGCCAGGGGTTGCGCGCTCGCCGCCGACGAGGCACTGCGCCCCTTCGTCGCGGCCGATGTCGATATACGACAGGATCTTGTCGAGCTGCTGCTGCGATGCCTGCGCACCGATCATCGTTTCGAGGTTCAGCGGATGGCCAGCCTTGATGCGTTCCACCCGGGCGATCGCCTTCTCGATGAAGCGCTCGTAAATCGACTCCTGAACCAGCACGCGCGACGGGCACGTGCACACTTCGCCCTGATTCAGCGCGAACATCGCGAGACCTTCGAGCGCCTTGTCGAGGAACGCGTCGTCGCGATCGAGCACGTCGGCGAAGAAGATGTTCGGGCTCTTGCCGCCGAGTTCGACCGTCGACGGGATCAGGTTGTCCGCGGCTGCGTGCAGGATGCGCTTGCCGACCGGCGTCGAGCCGGTGAACGCGATCTTCGCGATGCGCTTGCTGGTGGCGAGCGCTTCGCCCGCTTCCTTGCCGAAGCCGTTGACGATGTTGATGACCCCGGCGGGGAACAGGTCGCCGATCAGTTCGATCAGCACGAGTATCGAAGCCGGCGTCTGCTCGGCCGGCTTCATCACGACGCAGCAGCCGGCCGCGAGCGCGGGCGCGAGCTTCCATGCGGCCATCAGCAGCGGAAAATTCCACGGGATGATCTGACCGACCACCCCAGCCGGCTCGTGAAAGTGATAAGCGACCGTGTTGTCGTCGATCTCCGAGATGCCGCCTTCCTGCGCGCGGATGCAGCCCGCGAAATAGCGGAAATGATCGACGGCGAGCGGCAGGTCCGCGGCCATCGTTTCGCGCAGCGGCTTGCCGTTGTCGATCGTCTCGGCGACCGCTAGCAGCTTCAGGTTCTTCTCCATGCGCTCGGCCACCGCCAGCAACTGGTTCGCGCGCTCTGTCACCGAGGTCTTCGCCCATTTGCGGCGCGCTGCGTGCGCGGCGTCGATGGCGAGGTCGATATCGCCAGCGCTCGAGCGAGGCACGCGACAAAACGGCTGCCCGTTGATCGGCGACACGTTGTCGAAATAGTCGCCGCCGACCGGCGGTACCCACTTGCCGCCGATGTAGTTTTCGTAACGCTGGCGATAGGGATACTCGATGTCGATGCCGAGGGCTTTCAGGTCAAATGGATTCATCACTTGTCTCCGTTTTGTGATGGTGATCGGGTGACTGCGCGGGACTACATCAGGCACGAACCGTACCAATGCATCGAAGTAGGCTATTTCAGGGATTGCGGTGAGCTGGATGGCGGAAGTGTTCCGTTTCGGAACGGTTGCGCGGGCAGCGGGTGTTCAGAAACGCCGCAGATTCGGCCGACGCTGACGCAGATCAAGGATGCGGGCCCGCGCGGGGTCGCCGCGCGCGTCGGGCGGACTGGCAAAGGGAGTATTCTGTTGACACGCATCAAAGCGTCCGGCACGACCCGGGCGCATTCAGGAGGAGACAATGCGCGACGACGTTCATCCGCTCGGCGTGGCGGCGGCTAACCGCTCCAAAGGTTGGCCCGCACCGGCGATCCAGAAAGCCCACGAACGCTCCGAGACGTTCGGCCTGCGCGCATCGATCCGGCCGGATTACGACATCCTGTCCGACATGGGACTCGCGCTGAAGCGCGAACAGAACCAGGTGCTGTGCGCGCATGCGATGCCGGTCATGGAGACGCTGCGCGAGCAGATCGTCAACACGCAAAGCATGATCGTGCTGACCAACGCCGAAGGGTTGATCCTGCATTCGATCGGCGACGACGACTTTCTGTATCGCGCGGAAAAAGTGGCGCTGCGGCCTGGCGCGAACTGGGCCGAGGATCGTCAGGGGACCAACGCGATCGGTACCTCGCTGGCCGAGGGATGTGCGATGGTCGTTCATGGGGACCAGCACTATCTGGCGGCTAACCGCTTCCTGACCTGCTCGAGTGTGCCGATTCTCGATCCGTACGGCGATCTGATCGGCGTGCTCGACGTGACGGGCGACCACCGCAGCTATCACCAGCACACGACGGCACTCGCGAAGATGTCGGTGCAGATGATCGAAAACCATCTGTTCTCGACTGCGTTTCGCGACGTGCTGCAAGTATCTTTCCACGGACGGCCGGAATTTCTCGGCACGCTGATGGAAGGGATCATTGCGTTTACCGATGATGGGCGCTTTCTGTCCGCGAATCGAAGTGCGCAGTTTCAGTTGGGCTTGTCGCTCGCTGCGTTGCGCGCGCATACGCTGTCGTCGCTATTTCAGATCTCGTATGCGCAATTGATCGACCGGTTGACGCATGGCGTCGCGCCGCATCTGATGCTGAATTTGCACAATGGTGCGGTGGTTTGCGCGCGCGGGCAGTTCAGGCGGGCGTCGTTTGGGCTGGGGCATGGGGCGGTGGATGTGCAAGGTGTCGCCGCACCGCGACCGGTATGCGCAAACGCGCGTCAGCCGGCTGCGGGACTGTCGCGGCTCGGCGATCTCGATACCGGCGATGCTCGTGTGTCCGCACTGATCGCGAAGGTTCGCAAGGTGCTCGGCAAGGATATTCCGATTCTGATCACCGGCGAGACCGGTACCGGCAAGGAGTTGCTCGCGCAGGCGATTCATAACGATTCGCCGCGAGGTGAGGGGCCGTTTGTTGCGGTCAACTGTGCTTCGATTCCGGACTCGCTGATCGAATCTGAGCTATTCGGGTATGAAGAGGGTGCGTTTACCGGCGCGCGGCGTAAAGGGGCGATCGGCAAGCTGATGCAGGCGAACGGAGGCACGCTGTTTCTCGATGAGATCGGGGATATGCCGTATTCGTTGCAGGTGCGGTTGCTGCGTGTTTTGCAGGAGCGGGTTGTGACGCCGCTTGGGGCGACGCGGGCGGTTCCTGTCGATGTCTCCATTATTTGCGCGACCCACCGCAACTTGCGCGAGATGATCGCGCAGAACCAGTTTCGTGAGGATCTTTACTATCGGATCAACGGGCTTGCGGTTCGGTTGCCGGCGTTGCGTGAGCGGAGCGATCTCGCGGTCGTCGTTCAAAAGATGTTGCAGTGGGAATCAGTCGAAAGCGGGGGGCGGCAGGCGCTCAGCGTTGCGGCTGATGTGATGGCGGTGTTCGGGCGACATGCGTGGCCGGGTAACTGTCGGCAACTGGCTAATCTGCTGCGGACCGCGGCGGCGATGGTGGAGGAGGATGGGGTGATTCGGTGGGAGCATTTGCCGGATGATTTTTTGGATGATGTGGGGCGCGCGGGTTGCGGCGATGGCGAGGTTGGACAGGGGGACTCTGCTGCGTCGGCCGCTCCGAGCTCTTCAGCCATTTCGGCCGGTTCGGCTGCGGATGCCCCTGCTGCTGGCGATGCGTCGCTGCCCGACGGTGCTCGGCTGCAGGATGTTGCCACCTCTGTGGTTGCGATGACGCTGGCGCGCCACGGCGGAAACGTGTCTGCTGCGGCGCGTGCGCTCGGGGTCTCGCGGAACACGATCTATCGCAGGATGCCGGCTGTGCAGCCGGGGCGGGTGGCGGAAAAGGATTGACGCGGGAGTTTTCGCAGGACCAATCGATAATGGCCGCGGTGACCGGCCAGTTTTCCCTATGAGTCGAGTCACATGGGTGACGAAGGCTGCGGCGCCCGATGGCCGCCCGCCCGCCGCGCGCGCCGCGTGATGATCATGGACGTAGCCCCCATTACTTCACGAGCTCCCGCAGACTGTCGACGACCTCCGGGTTAGCCAGCGTGGATACGTCTCCGGGGTCTTGATGGTTTGAAAGTGCTGCGAGCACGCGCCGCATGATCTTGCCCGACCGGGTCTTGGGCATGTCCGGAACAATGACCACCCGGTGCGGCTTCGCGATGGCTCCGATCCGATCGACCACCGAGTCTGTGACCCGCTTTGCAAGCTCCTCCGAAGCTTCCACTCCGGGCTTTAACGAAACATACAGTTCGGGCACTCTGCCCTTGATCTCGTCGGCGACCGGCACGACAGCCGCTTCGACGACTTCGGGGACAAGCAGGGCGGCTGACTCGATTTCTTTGGTACCGAGGCGATGGCCGGCGACGTTGATCACGTCGTCGATGCGACCGAGAATCCGGAAGTAGCCGTCCGCAGCGTCGACAGCACCGTCTCCCGCCATGTAGGGCCAGTCGCGCCAGTCCTTGCTCTTGGGATCCCGGCAGTAGCGGGCATAGTACGTTTTCACGTAGCGCTCCGGGGCTCTCCAGATGGTCTGAAACGCGCCGGGCCACGGATTGAGAATACAGATGTTGCCCGCCTTGCCGGAACCGCTTGCAAGTTCATTACCGGCGTCGTCGTAAATCACCGGATGAATGCCAGGTATTCCCGGACCGGCACTGCCGGGCTTCATCTTGTGCAACGCCGGCACCGTGCTGCAAAGGAAGCCGCCCGTTTCAGTTTGCCACCACGTGTCGACAATGACGGCCTCCCCCTTCCCGACAGACCGGTGATACCACTTCCAGACTTCGGGCTCGATGGGTTCGCCCACGGTCGTCATGTGCTTGAAGTGATAGCTGTACTTCGCGGGTTCGTCCGGTCCGCTGCGCCGCAGTGCGCGGATCGCAGTCGGCGACGTGTGGAAGATATTGACGCCGAGGTTTTCGGCAATTCGCCAAGGTCGCCCGGCATCGGGGTAGACGGGCACGCCTTCGTACACGACCGACGAGGCCGCGAGCGCGAGCGGGCCGTAGACAATGTAGGAGTGACCGGTAATCCAGCCGATGTCGGCCATGCACCAATACACGTCCTCGGGGTGGATGTCCTGGATGTATTTCGATGTCCAGGCGACGTAGGCGAGGTAGCCTCCAATGGAATGCTGGCACCCCTTGGGGCGGCCCGTGGTACCGCTCGAATACATGAGGAATAGCGGTGCCTCAGCGGGCATCTGCACGGGCTCGACACGTTTGCCGCGGAACGCCTTGAGGGCGTCGTTGACGATGACATCGCGTTCTTCCACGAGCTGCGTCGGACTCGAATACTTGCCCGGATACCGCTGCCAGATCAGAACCTTCTCGGCCTGATGACCCTTCCCGGCAGCTTCGGCGAACGCGGTGTCGGCTTTTTCCTTGTGATCGATCAGCTTGCCGCCACGCCAGTAAGCGTCCATCGTAATCAGCAGACGGCTCTCGGAATCCAGGATGCGGTCGGCGCAGGCCGCGCCGCTGAAGCCGCTAAATACCTGCGAGTGAATCACCCCGAGCCGGGCGCAGGCGAGCATCGTGATGGGCAGCTCCGCCACCATAGGCATATGGAGAGTAACCCGGTCACCGGCTTTTAGACCGCAGAAGTCGCGTAGCATGGCCGCGAACTCGCTTATGCGGACATAAAGTTCCTGGTAGGTGACATGCTGGACCGTCTCGTCCTCGGGCTCTGGCACGAAATGGATCGCGGCCTTGTTCCGGTGGGCGGCGAGGTGACGATCCACGCAGTTGTAGCAGGCATTGATCCGACCACCGACGAACCAGCGCCAGAACGGAGGATTGCTCGCGTCGAACATCGTGTCCCAGTACCTGTACCAGTCGAGAAGGTCCGCGAACTCCTTGAAGCACTCGGGGAATTTGTCGAGAGAGAAACGTGCGAACACTCCCGCGTCTGTCAGATTGGCTTGGGCGATGAACGAGGCGGGCGGCGGGAAATATTCTTCTTCAGGCCAGTGCACGGCGATTTGCGCCTCGGAAACCTCGGCCGCTTGTTGCTCTGCGGAAGCGCGGCGCGATGACTTGTCTCGTGACATGACAGTTCCTCCTTGCTTCTAGGTGCCCAGGGACACGAGGTGTCCCACGCTACCCGCGGCAGCGCGTCTTTTGACCTGTCTCATGGGTCTGGACACCAGGCGCGACAGTCCGTGCGCTGCATAACGAATTTAAGGCCAGGGCGGATGCAATGCCAAGCAACGTATTCCCTGTCAAAGAGCTGCATCCCGAGGGCCAATGGTGTTAGCGCGACGAGGAGCGTTGACTTGCTGGTCGGTCAACCCTGAACTAAATTTTCATTGGGGTTCATCAAACGGGAGAGGCGCCATGGATCTGCTCGTTGAACGTGTCGATGTATGGGCGGCCACAATCGAGGACAGGCCCGGCGGTCTCGCCGAAGTGTTAAGTGTCCTGCGAGATGCCGGAGCGAACCTGCAATTCATCATCTCCCGTCGAACTGCGGAAGCACCCGGGAAGGCAGTCGTGTTTCTCGCGCCGCTTCAGAACGACCGAGAAATTCGTGCCGCCTCGCAGGTGGGGTTCAACGTCCTCCCGAGTCTTCACCCGGTGCGGGTGATGGGCCCCGACCGGCCGGGCATCATTGCAGAGTTGACCCAAAAGTTGGCTACCGGGGGAATCAACCTTCGCGGCGTTTCGGCTGCCGCTATCGGCACACAGTTCGTTGCCTACCTGGCAATGGACGCGCTGGGCGACACGATTCGTGCAATGGAGATTTTGCAGCAGGCGTAGGACGTTGCGCCGCCGCGACAGCAACGGGTGCCGCAATGCCGTGTGCTCGGCATGGCCCACTTCTCAGACAAGACGAAGGCGACATGCTGCCGACGCCCCGAATTTGTTCACCGGCCCCGATATACCAGCACTGGTATCTTGCTGTGTGTTCGCACCTTTTGCGTTTCGTTGCCAAAAGGAGTGCTTGCGTGCCGCGCCGGCCGTGGGACGCGATCACAGCAACGCCCTGACACGTTTATGACGTCGTAAAGCCGGTCAGTGATCACATCCGCCGATAGCGCGAATTGTCAGGGGGTATTCGTTCGAACATCAGAGTTCCTCCATCGAACGGCGATTCATCGCCTCGTAACGAGTCCAGTCGGTCCACATTTCTCGACCCACTTAGCTGATACCGGAAAGACTCGATACTCAGACTTGGTCTCCGTCTCCATGGAGCACCGCAGGCCTGACTGGCCGGCGCGCTTGCTGCACGCCGGCCGACCCGCGCCGAGTGGCTAGGCCGCTTGCGGATGGGCTTGTGCCCAGTCGTGTGTCGGAAGCACGGTGTGTCCGAAGCTTTCGTTGATTACCATCGCCGCCGACGCATAGAACGCCAGTAGAGCGGTAATCAAGCCTACATAGCCGCCGGCCCGCGTGGCAAGGCCCATACCTGTCCATGCGCCGATCGCCAACAGCAGAAAAGTGACCCACAGCGAGAGAAACACCAGTTGCACAGACGTACTCGTGTGCAGCGAGCCGATCCACATGTAGAACGTGAAGACCCCCCACACAAACAGATACCAGCCGATGAAGGCCTCAGGCACGTTGGTGCCCAGGAACGCGGCAAACAGCGCAAAGGACCACCAGAAGGCGCCGTAACTGAGGAACGCCACTGTGCCTAGCGTATTGCCGCGTGGAAATTCGAGCACGCCCGCGATCATCTGCGCCGTGCCGCCGAAAGCGAACGCTAGCGCCAGCACGAGCCCCAAGGCATCCTTGTCGAACCAGCCGGCGTTCACCATGCTGAGCATCCATGTGGTGAATGCGAATCCAGCGAGCCCGAGCGGCGCCGGGTTGGCTAACTTACTGTTCATAAACCGCCTCCTTGGTGGTTAGCATCTGAGACATATCCGGAGACGATACGAATCCCTCGGTCGCCGCCGAACGCGACCGCGCCATGCTCGCTATCGATGGCCATCAGCGCAATATGCGTTCGGCCCAATTTGTGGCGCAGCCACGTGCAAGCCTGCGCGGTTGAACTTAAGTGTAGGATGCGTTGCGCCGCTCGCCGAATCGGATGGTACTGATCTGGCTGGAGGATGACCGCCAGATAGACGCAGCGTGTCGCTACCCGTATGAACGTGATCGAAAGCGGGTCAATGGCGTTCGAGCGTCGGTTGGGCACTCAAAGCGGCCTCTTGGCCGCACCCGTGCCACCCGGCCGGATCGGCCATGGGAGGGCCGGGAGTCAATGTGACTCCCGGAAGCCTTGAAGAAAGTGATGGGATTCGACTCGCTCACCGTCGCCCGTTTGGACTCACCTAACACCTGCTTGACCGGGAGTCTCGATTTCAATCGGATCAAGGTGGACGGCGGGTGCTCAGCGGTACCGGCAACGTTCTTGCGCGAACGCTGCCGATACAGGGATACGAAAGCATGATCCCGCGTGCACATCTCCCAGCGCGGGGGAGATGTGTCTAGCGCGCCGCGATCCCTTGTGCCCCCGGCGGTACGCCGGTGACTGAGCCAACTGGCTCGAGTGTTCCGTCTGGCATCACGCGAAAGCCACTTACAGCGCCGTTACCTTCACGAACGTAGAGGAATTTGCTGTGACCACTGAGCGCCATGTCAAGGGGAGCGCTGAGCGTGCCTGCAGTCGGATTGAGCAAGCGTACTGTACCGTCCGCCGCGATCCGCAGACTGCTGATCGAGTCGCTCCCGGCATTGGCCGTGTAGGCAAAACGTCCATCGCCCGTGGTGACAAGCCAGCAAGGGGCGCTCTGGCCCAAGGGAATTGCCGCACTGATGGAAGTCAGATGTTTGCTGTCCTCGACCTCATATGAGGAAACAGAACCAGACCCGGCCTCGGAGACGATCGCGTAACCCCGGGTCGTGATGGAAAACCCGAACGGCGTGACGCCGTTTGACGCATGGGGGGTTGGAGTCTTCGAGGCGTAGCCGGTGAAGCCGACATAATACGTGTCAATGAGTTGTGTGCCCTTTTCCGTCACCAGCAGTTCGTTGCCTTCCGGCGCAAACGTCACTTGCGCGGGCTGGGCGGAGTTTCCGCCGGCAAGTGGTCGTTGTGAGCCTGGTAATGGAACGAGACGCTTGCCAAACGCGTCGACGATAAAGCCATTGATGTTCGGTGTGCCTCCGGCATTAAGCACATACGCGATGGGCCCCTTGACTGTCACGCTGACGGGCATTTGACCACCCGATGGTTTTCTGTCGAGCAGCGTCAGTTTGCTGCCGTCGACCGCGAACAGCGAAACATCATTGCTGCCCGGATTCACGGCGAAGAGAAAGCCCGCTGCCAACGTTAGGGAACCCTGCGAGCCTAGTGGATCGGCTCCCGTGCCTGCTCCTTTACCGCCAGTTGAGTACGTGGCCTCGTAGTTCAGTATTCCGTTGGCAGCGCGCGAATAGACAAGAACCGAGTTCCCGGACGGCCGGTTTGACAGAACGTAAACCGCTCCTGGCGGATCGGCCTCCGAATCGGCTTGCGCAATGCTGATTGAAGCGAATCCTAACGCCGTCGCGAACGCGATGGTTCGCAATAGAAACGTTAAACGGCACGTGATAAATGACATGGCGTACTCCTTGCGTGGACGACGAGCGAACGGTGACGTCGGATGGACGAGTGGGCAGAGCAGGTAGCTGTACGTTACGTCCTTGATAAATTGGGCTACAGGCAGACCTGCAGGAGCGTTAGCCAGTTCGCGAGCTGTTTCATTACTTCACCCCTTGTCGCGTTGACTACACGGTGGTTAAGGAGGTCGAACAGGGAACATCGGGCAGCGGTGGATTGGTCGGGAGCGCGTCGCCCCCGGCAATGATGCTAACGCTGCGATACACTGACCGGTCTATGTGGGAAAAGACGGGTCGCGACTATTCGGCGTCGTACATCTCCGTTCGGCTTGACTGCGGCTCTCGCGGACCTGAGTCAAGGGCGGTTTTCGTTGGACGTACAGCCATTCGCCGCCCCTCGTTTGTATATAGTCCATCTGGGCCGCTTGACCATGAACATTTTTTGACGGGTGCTCCCGATGCCGTTAAATCCGGCAAAGGTATGACTGATCCGCCAGTAAGTGCTGCCAATGGACTACCTTCGGCCTTGACTTGAAAAGCCCTTCGGGGCGAACAGATTGACGATGGCCTCCTGTAGGGCAGCAAGGGGACATTCGTCAACGTGGATTGAGTGACTCGAAGGGGTCGCGTGCCGCCAATCGCTGCCGGGCTGCAGCCGGGGAACGAGCGACACTCGCCCGCGCCGGGGCAGTACACTACCGGTTTCGGCAAAAGCCAGGTAATCCCATCCACGTCAGACAGTCCATGGACTACTTCGCCGCAGTACGGGCCTTCGTTTGCGCAGCGGAACTGCAGAGCTTCAGCAAGACGGCCAATGCACTGTCAGTCAAGACCTCGACTGTCTCCCGCTACGTCAGCGAACTCGAAAGAGATCTGGGCATCGCCCTATTCAACCGGTCGACGCGCGGCCTCGTCCTGACAGAAGGCGGCCGGCTGTTTCGTGAACACGCCTTGTTAGCGTTGCAAGCACTCGATGACGCGCGCGAAGTGACGTCGTCGCTAAATCGCACGCCACAAGGCGTGCTGCGCGTGACAATGCCACCGGCATTCGGCCGCCTGCACATCGTGCCGCATCTGCCGGCCTTCATGGCGCGCTATCCTGATATCGACCTCGACATCGTCTCTACGGACGAAACGCTCAACATGATCGATGCGGGCATTGATGTGGCGATCCGTACCGGCGTGCTGCCCGATTCGTCATTGATGGCGAGGCGCCTGGCACCGCATCGTCGTATCGTCTGTGGCAGCCCGGCGTATTTCGCGCGTAGCGGCACACCGCGTGTGCCTGGCGATCTGGCCGCGCGCGATGCGCTTCGCGTGTCCCTGGTCCCGGACGACAAATGGTATTTCACGCTGGTCACCGCGGACGCGCGGGCGTCGCAAGAACAGGAACAGGTGCTGGTGGAGTTGCAGGGGCGCTTGCGCGCTGACGACTCCGAAGCCGTGCTCGCGCTCGCCGTGGCCGGTTGCGGCGTGGCGCTCCTGCCGACATGGCTCGCCTCTACGGCCCTGCGCGGAGGACGCTTGCAGCACGTGCTACCGGAATGGGAAGCACGCACCGGACGAGCCGAACCCGCGGTCTGGGCGGTCTACCCACCGAAGAAGATCGTCTCGTCGAAGGTGCGCGCCTTCGTGGATTTCTATGCCGAGGCGTTTGGCGAGCCGCCGTACTGGGACGACGGACTCGCACTGGAGCGTCAGCCTTGATGGGCGAAGCGGATGTCTAGCGTGCGCAGGTAAGTTTGCAAGCCTGCATCCTGGATCGGAATCACATAGGCGTTTTCGTTCGTTTCGTTGAAATGCGCATGCCAGTGTCCCGGCGGCGTGACGAATGCCATCCCCGTTTTCCAATCGACGCGGGTCGGGTTCGCGATATTGCCATCCCTGTCCAGTTCCGTTCCGACCAGCGTATAGACACCCGGCTTGCCGCTGGCGATGAAGTCGAGTGCAATCGACTGGTGCCGGTGCGGCTTCTGCACCGAGTTGGGCGGCACGATGCCGAACATCGCCCACAACACATGCGTGACCGTGCGCGTCTGCGGAAAGTTGGTGTTGCCCATTAGTACGCTGATGCGGTTGCGACGACCCGCGTTCGCTTGTTCCGCGACCGCGCGCAGTGCTGCCTGCGCCTCGGCGGCCGGATAGCGTGTCGGCGCAAAGCGCGCATGTACCCCGGTGGTACCAAGATAGGTCAGCAGCGGCGCGTCATTGACGTAATAGAGCGTGGCCGTCGCAGCAGCGGACAGCACCGTGGCATGGCCGCCCGGGAACGTGAAGAAATCGCCCATCGAAAACGGGAAGCTCGTTTCGGACTGCTGCACGCTACCCGCTCCGCTAATGACGTAGCAGACCTGCGAGGTCGCATTGGGATCGAGTGTCAACGCGTCGCCCGCATTGATGCGCAGGAAGTTGGCGCTCAAGCCGGGACCGGTCGCGGGACCCGGGCAGCCCAACTCCGCAGACAGGTCAAGCGGCACGACTCGGGTTGCGCCGTCTGCATAAAGCGAAGGCGAGAAGCTGCAGAACGGCACACGCGAGATGAGCTTCGCACCAATCGGATTGGCGGACGAAGTGTATTCGAAGTATTGCGCGTCTTCCGTGGCGACATTCGGTTCGGTCCGAAGCGCGGGGGATGTCCTGGTCAGCATGGTTTTGCTCCTTTTGAGTTTTGAGGGGGCTTCGCGCGGTTCCATTTGTGAGGATCCGCATCCGAAGGCTGACTTGACTTTAGGCGCGGGGCGTTGGCGCCGGAAGTGCCGGACATCGAAATCACCTTTGCGCAAAAGGAACACCGTGCCACGACGGTTTCGAGGCGCGGCGGGTTGTTCGTGCCGGGCCGCTAGCAGTTCATCATCGGCCAAGGTTACTTATTAACCATCCTCGCCGGCACACTAATAGCAAGCAAACCGCCCAGCACCATGAACGCCGCCAACATATACATCCCCGAATCGTTCGCCGCGGTAACCTCCTTCAACCACCCCACAGCATAAGGACTAAGGAAACCGGCAAGGTTGCCAATCGAATTAATCATCGCAATCCCGGCAGCGGCGCCGGTGCCTGCCAGAATCGCCGTAGGCAAACTCCAAAACAGCGGCAGTGTAGTGAGGATGCCCATAGTAGCCAGGGTCAACCCAGTCATGGCAAGCAGGGTGTTATGCGCCCAAACGACGGAAAGCACGAGCCCCACAGCACCAAGAAACGCCGGCAACGCAATATGCCATCGCCGTTCCCTCGACCGATCCGCACTCCGCGCCACAAACACCATCGCCACAACAGCCGCCGCAAACGGCACCGCCGATAGCAGCCCAATCAAAAACGCATCGGTAACGCCGGTCGATTTGATAATCGTCGGCAACCAGAAGCTCACCCCATAAAGCCCCATCACAAACGAGAAGTAGGTGAGGCTCAACATCAACACCCGCCCGCTAGTGAGTACCTGCCGAATCGGCATATCGTGCTTGGTCGCTTCCTCAGCCGACACCTGACTCTCAAGCAACTGCTGCTCTTCCCGGGTCAGCCACTTAGCCTTCGAAATCCGATCATCGAGCATCACGAACACGATGATCCCGACCAGCACCGACGGCACCCCTTCGAGCAGAAACAGCCACTGCCACCCGTGCCACCCGTTCACGCCGTTGAAGTTCTTCAGGATGTACCCAGACACCGGCCCACCAATCACCCCCGACAACGCGATCGCCGTCATAAACCAGGTCGTCATCCGTCCACGCCGATGCGCCGGATACCAGTAGGTGAGATACAAAATAATCCCAGGAAAGAAACCCGCCTCTGCAAGCCCGAGCAAAAAGCGCATCACATAAAACATCGTCGGCGTGGTGACTAACATCGTCAGCATGGATATCACGCCCCACGAAATCATGATCCGCGCGATCCAGACACGCGCGCCGACCTTATGCAGGATCACGTTGCTCGGCACTTCGAAGATGAAATAGCCGATGAAGAAAATCCCCGCGCCGAAGCCATACACCGCATCGCTCAAGCCAAGATCGGTGCTCATCCCCAGCTTCGCGAAGCCGACGTTCACACGGTCCAGATAGGCAACGATGTAGCAGAGCATCAATAGCGGCGCGAGCCGCCAGGTAACCTTGCGATAAGTCGCCTCTTCGAACGTCGAAGGCGGCGCGCCAGCGCCGGGATGGTGGAGCGGATTTGCAGGACTAGCCATGACTACGTCTCCTCATTTTTATGGAATTGAAGTGCCGCCGCCGAACGATTCTATCCGCGCCAGGTTTTTTGCAGGACGAATCGATATTGGGGGAAAACACTGACTGCGCACGCAGTGCGTGCGCAGCGCTTCACCTACCGCTACACGCAGCGCCCCCCATCCACTTCGAGGCACACGCCGGTAATAAACTCCGCCTCATCCGAAGCCAGATACAGCGCCGCATTCGCAATATCCTGCGGCGTCGAAAACCGCCCGAGAGGAATCCCTGCCAGGAACTTCTGCCGGTTCTGCGGCGTATCCTCGACCCCCATGAACTCGGACAACAGCGCGGTCTCACCGATCACCGGATTCACGCAGTTCACGCGAATCCGCTCCGGCCCCAGCTCAACGGCGAGCGACTTGCTAGCGACGATCACCGCGCCCTTGCTGCCGTTGTACCAGACGAGCCCGGGCCGCGGCCGCACGCCCGCCGTCGACGCGATATTGATGAAGCTGCCGCCGCCTTGCTCGCGAAAATACGGCACGAACTCCTGCACGCTCCAGTAGATGCTCTTCACGTTCACCGCATAGACGCGGTCGAACTCGGCCTCGGTCACCTCGAGTACCGGCTTGTTGCGATGCGTGGTGCCCGCGTTGTTGACGACGATCTGCACGCTGCCAAAGTCTTCCAGCGCGGCCTCGCGCAGCGTGCGCCAGTCGTCGCGTTGCGCGACGTTGCCGGGGACCGCGATCGCCTTGCCGCCCGCAATCGCGATCTCACTCGCGACGCGTTCGGCGGCCGGCCCGTTGAGGTCGTTGACCACGACGTTCGCGCCTTCGCGCGCAAAGGTCTTTGCGATGCCTTCGCCGAAACCCGAACCGCCGCCCGTGACGATGGCCGTTTTACCTGTCAACCGCATGATGTCTCCGTTGTTTGTGATGGATAGAGCGATGCGTTGTTGCCTGTAACGTGCTGCTCGCGCCGATCGCGAGCGAGCCCTACGGCACCCGCTAGCCGTGCCGGATCGCGATCGTCTTCAGCACCGTAAAGCCATACAGCGCCTCGAAGCCTTTCTCGCGGCCATGTCCCGAATGCTTGACGCCGCCGAACGGCAATTCGACGCCGCCGCCCGCGCCATAGTTGTTGATGAACACCTGGCCCGAGCGCACGCGTCGGGCGAGGCGCATCTGGCGCGCGCCATCGCGTGTCCAGATGCCGGCGACGAGCCCGAACTGCGTGCCGTTCGCGAGCGCGAGCGCTTCGGCTTCGTCGCGGAACGACATCGCGGCGAGCACCGGACCGAACACTTCGTCGCGCGCGAGGCGGTGGCTCGCGGGCACGTCGCGCAGCAAGGTCGGGGCCTGATAGAAGCCGCTTTCAGGCGCTTCGGGGATCACCTCGCCGTGCGCGGCCATCGCGATGCCATCGTGTTGCGCGTCCGACAGAAAGTCCCACACGCGTTGCTGCTGTTTCGCGCTGATCAGCGGTCCGCAGTCGAGGTCGGCATTCGACGGCCCGACGCGCAACGCCTGAAAGGCGCTGCTGAGTCTGTCGAGCAGCGGCTCGTAAATCGCCTGCTCGATCAGCACGCGACTGCCCGCCGAGCAGGTTTGCCCGGCGTTCTGCACGATCGCGGAGATCAGCACCGGCAGCGCGGCGTCGAGATCGGCGTCGGCGAACACGATTTGCGGCGACTTGCCGCCGAGTTCGAGCGTGACCGGCACGTAGTTTTCGGCGGCCATCTGCGTGACGAGCTTGCCGGTTTCGGGCGAGCCCGTGAAGGAGATGTGATCGATGCCCGGATGACGCGCGAGCGCGGCGCCCGCTTCGTGCCCATAGCCGGTCACGATGTTCAGCGCACCGGCCGGCAAGCCGGCCTCGGCGGCGAGCTCTGCGACCCGCAGCACGGAAAGGCACGCGTCCTCGGCCGGTTTGACGACGCATGCATTGCCGGTCGCGAGCGCCGCGCCGACGCTTCGCCCGAAGATCTGCATCGGGTAATTCCACGGCACGATGTGGCCGGTCACGCCGTGCGGCTCGCGGATCGTCAGCACCGTGTAGCCGGATTGGTAGGGCAGGGTTTCGCCGTGCAGCTTGTCGGCCGCGCCGGCGTAGAACTCGAAGTAGCGGGTCAGGGCGGCGGCGTCGGCGCGCGCCTGCCTGAGCGGTTTGCCGGTGTCGCGCGCTTCGAGCCGTGCAAGGTCTTCCTGGCGCGCTGCCACCAGCAGCGACAGCCGGTACAGCACGCGGCCGCGCTCGGCGGCGCTCAGCGCACCCCATGCGCCGTCGAACGCTGCGCGCGCGGCGTGCACGGCGGTGTCGATATCGGCCTCGGTGCCGCGCGCGATGCGCGTGAACGGCTGGCCGTCCGAGGGATCGAGTACGGCGATCGATTCGCCGCCGGAAGCGGCGCACCACTCGCCGCCGATGAAATGCCGTGCTTCTTCCATGCATGCTCCTTGATGACGTGCGGCCGGCGTGCGGCGGCGCGGGTTCGAAGGGGAGACACAAAACGGTAGAGACGCGAAGCGAGACTCGCCAGACGATTATCGCGCCGATCCGACCGCGGATGCCACCTGCCGATTGGCTATAATGGCGCATTCCGTACGGTCCGGTGCGCGGACCCGTCGTTCGGGGCGAGAGGGTTTCAGTGCCCGACGTTCGCGGTTCGCACACAGTTCGCACCGCATCCGCAGCCCGCGCGCCGTTCGCCGCCTTCCGATTTCCATCCCCTTCAGAGAGCGCTCATGAGCTTCAATCACGTTCCCGCAGGCAATGACCTTCCGCACGATTTCAACGTCATCATCGAAATCCCGGCGCAAAGCGACCCGGTGAAGTACGAAGCCGACAAGGACCTGGGCCTGCTCGTCGTCGACCGTTTCATCGGCACCGGCATGCGCTATCCGGCCAACTACGGCTTCATTCCGCAGACGCTGTCGGGCGACGGCGACCCGGTCGACGTGCTGGTGATCACGCCGTTCCCGCTGCTGGCAGGTTCGGTCGTGCGTGCCCGCGCGCTCGGCATGCTGCAGATGACTGATGAGTCCGGTGTCGACGCGAAGCTGATCGCCGTGCCGCACGACAAGATTTGCCCGATGACGGCGAACCTGAAGTCGGTCGACGACGTGCCGGCTTACCTGAAGGACCAGATCAAGCACTTCTTCGAGCAATACAAGGCGCTGGAGAAGGGCAAGTGGGTCAAGGTCGAAGGCTGGGCCGACGTCGATGCTGCCCACAAGGAAATCAGCGAAGGCGTGGCGAACTACAAGAAGTAAGCGCGCCGCGGTTCATCCGCTTGCTGCATGCAGTACGAAAACCGCGCGAGTCCGCAAGGACCGCGCGGTTTTTTCATCTGATTTGCGCGGTATTCGACTACCGTGCAAAAACGCCGCGATCTTCGTCTGGCACGCGTCGTCTCGCGCGCATAACCTGAACGCATCGCTCCGATGAACGGAACGCATTTTTATATTTAGGTGTAAACCCTTATCATTCGCCGCACGACCTCGCGCGCGAACTCCAGGCATCTACGCGCGTTTCCATCACTTCAAGAACCACGGTCCGGATGATGAACCGCAGCAAGTCCCACTCGACATCGCCGCGCTGGTCGACCCGGCTGCATTCGGTCGTCACCGCGATCTATCGCAAGCGGCCGGTCTGGATGGTGTCGTTCGCGGCGAGCGAGGCGAATCTGTCGGAGGGCTTGAGGGCGGCGTGCGCATCGACGGCGATGCTCGCGCTCGGCAACGTGCTGCACGATCCGGTGTTTGCGTGGGCGGCGATCGGCGCGTTCTGGACCTGCCTCGCCGATGCCGCCGGCTCGAACCGCGCACGCTTCATGTCGATGATGAGCTTCGCGCTGCTGTCGACGCTGTGCGGCGGCATGACCGCGTTCGCGTCCGCCTCGGGTGCCGCGTGGGCCGCGCTCGCGGTGCTCGCGTTCACGACGCTCGGCGCGTTCGGCCGCATCTGGGGCGCGGCCACGTCGCAGGTGACGATCCTCGCGGCGACCGCCTGCGTCGTGATGGTCGATCGGCCGATGCACGACGCGCGCGCGGGTGTCGCGTTTCTCGGCGTCTATCTGGTCGGCTGTCTGTTCGCGATCGTGCTGAGCTTGACCGTGTGGCGCATTCATCCATTCGGCGCGAGCCGCGCGTCGTTGCGCGCGGTGTATCTGCGCCTCGCCGATGTCGCGTTCGATAGCGCGCGGCTTGTCGGCGGACGTGCCGCGCCGCGCGAATGGGCCACGCATGCCGCGCGCTTTCGCGCCGATGCGCGCGCGTCGCTCGAACGTTCGCGCGATGCGCTCGCGAACGTGCCCGCATCGAAAGCGGGCGGCGCGGCCGTCTACGACACGCTGCTCGGCTTGTTGACCGACGGCGAAGCGTTGTTCGCGTATCTGATCGCGGTGTCGGGCGCGGGCGCGAAAGTGCCCGACGATCCGCGCCGCACGCGACGCGCGGTGCGCTCGCTCAATGCGATCGGCGAAGTGCTCAGCGACATCGGCAGCGCGACCGGCGACGCGCGCTGGGAACGTCTCGCGGACCTGCAGGCGCGTCTGCGGCGTCTCGCGCATCGGCTCGAAAGCGCGTTGCTCGAACCGGTGAAGCTGCAATCCGGTTTCGAGCTCGTCGATTTCGCGCCGCGTGAGGTGCACGTCGAGCCGTGGAGCGCGTGCGTCGCGCGTTATACGGCGCGCGCGTGGTCGACGCTGAAGGCCAACCTGTCGTGGCAGTCGGTCGGCTTGCGCCATGCGGCGCGTGTCGGCGTGACGACGACGGCGGGCTTCGTCGTGATTCGCGCGCTCGGTCTGCCGTTCGGCTATTGGGCCACGATGGCCACGCTGCTGATCCTGCAGCCGTCGATCGCCGCGACCTGGCCGCGCAGCATCGAACGCGCGACGGGCAGTATCGTCGGCGGCGTGCTCGCGGCGGCGATCGGCTATGCGATTCATTCGCCGCTCGGCATCTCGCTCGCGGTGTTCCCGCTGGTGATGGCGACGATGGCGCTGCGCCCCGTCAGTTACAGCCTGTTCGTGCTGTTCCTGACGCCGACCTTCGTGCTGGTCGCCGACTTCGCGACGCCGGGCGCCAACGAATTGGCGTTCGCGCTGACGCGGCTCGGCAACAACGTGCTCGGCTGCGTGCTCGCGCTGCTCGCGACGTTCCTTCTATGGCCGACGCGCGAGAAGCTCGATGTGCGCGTCTATCTCGGCGACGCGGTGCGCGCGAATCTCGCGTATCTGCGCGCGTCGCTCGACGCGCCTCGGCATGGCGGCAAGGAGATCGAGCAATTGCGCCGCGCCGCGGGCCTCACCAGCAACAACGCGGAGGAAGCGATCGGCCGCGTGCGGCTCGAAAAGCTCGAGGACTCGATGGCCGATACGGTCACGCTGACGGTGCTGAGCCTGCTGCGACGGATGGCCGGCACCGCGACGCAGTTGCGCCTCACCGCGAACCGTCGCGACATGCATAGCGAACTCGACGAATGGGTCGAGGCGATCAGCACGGCGATCGAGGCCGCGCTGAATCGCATGTTACGGCCGGTGCGGCTCGAGTTACCCGCTCGCGGGCAATTGACGTCGCTGGAAGCAGATGTGGTGGGCGAGCTGGCGCGGGTGCATCGGCTGCTGACGGAGAGGATGCGGGAGGCGAGGGGGTAGCACGACTCAGCCGTCGGAACGCTCGCCGTCTTCCGCGACGTCATTCACCGCTGCAACCGGCAACACCGACTGCAGCGTGAACATCCCGGCCGCCAACGCCCGTTTATCGGCCGCCGTGAGCCGCTTGACCCAATACTCGGCGCTCGACGCGCTCGACCGGTCCGCCAGCTCGAACGACGCCAGCACCCGCACCGGCTTGCGCGAGCGCGTATAACGCGCGCCCGTGCCGCTCAGATGTTTGTCGAAGCGAGCAGCGACATCGGTCGCGATGCCGGTATAGACGCTGCCGTCCGAGCATTCGAGCAGATAGAGAAACCACGCCATAACCGTGCTTCTAGCCTTTGAACGGATTGTGTTCGCGCAGCTCGTCCACGTACGCGTGGATGCTGTTTTTTTCGTTATCGAGGAAATGGCCGACCGCATCGGCGAACGCCGGATGCGCGAGCCAATGCGTCGAGCGCGTGACCGTGGGCAGAAAGCCGCGCGCCATCTTGTGCTCGCCCTGCGCGCCGCCTTCGAATGCGCCGAGCTTTTCTTCGATGCAGAATTCGAGCGGCTGATAGTACGCGGTTTCGAAGTGCAGGCACGGCACGTGTTCGAGCGCGCCCCAGTAGCGGCCATACAAGGTGCCGCCGGTTTTCTCGTCGCGCTGATAGACGACGAGCGAGCTCGCGATCGGCTTGCCTTCATATTCGGCGATCACGAGCAGCAGATTCTCCGGCATCGACGCGCCGATCATCCGGAAGAAATCGAGGTTCAGATACGGACTCGAAAAATGCTCGCGATAGGTTTGCCGATAGCACTTGCTGAAGAAGCGCCAGTCGGCATCCTCGATGTCTGCGCCGCGGATCCTTCGCATCGTGATGCCGGCCTCGTGCACCTTGCGCCGTTCGGCGCGGATGTTCTTGCGCTTCTTCTGTTCGAGCGTCGACAGAAAGTCTTCGAAGTCGCGATAGCCGTCGTTGAGCCAGTGAAACTGCACGCCTTCGCGCTGCATCATGCCGATATCGGTGAGCGCGTTCGCTTCGCTCTGCGTCGGAAACAGCACATGCAGCGACGACACCTCGGCCTGCTCGGCGAACGCCATCAACGTGGCCGCGAGATGGCGCAACGCATGCTCGTTCGCCGACAGCAGCCGGTTGCCCTGTACCGGCGTGAAGGGCACCGCGCACAGCAGCTTCGGGTAATAGGGCAGGCCGTTGCGCTTGTACGCGTCGGCCCAGGCCCAGTCGAACACGTACTCGCCGTACGAGTGTCCCTTCAGATAGACGGGCGCCGCCGCCGCGAGCATGCCCGTGCGCGCGTCGGTCAGCGTGACGAATTGCGGCGCCCAACCGGTGTCGGGAACCGCGCATTGCGTCGCATTGAGCGCGCTCAGAAACTCGTGCCGCAAAAACGGCGTGGGCTGCGACTGCGCGGCGAGGAGGGCGTTCCACTCGGCGGCGTCCACCTCGGAGGGCGAGGCCAGAATGCCCGTGCGATAATCGATACGTTGCTGGTTCAATCTGAGTGACTGTATGCAATGACCGGCGCGGCGCTGTGAAACTGAAGCTGCCACGTCGTTCGTTGAGTTCGTTTATCCGGTTTGTTCAATCCCGTCGAGCCATCGAGCCGCGGTACCGCGAGCCGTGAAGGCTTGCCTGTCGATCCTGCCATGAAGACCCGAATCGCTCTTGCTCAAATCAATGTCACCGTCGGCGACTTCGCCGGCAACGTCGCGAAGATCGTCGCTGCCGCGCGCGCCGCGCACAGCGATGGTGCGAAGCTGCTGGTCGCGCCTGAACTCGCGCTGTCGGGTTATCCGCCCGAAGACCTGCTGCTGCGCCCTGCGTTCTACACCGCCAGCGCGGCGGCGTTGGCCGATCTCACCGCACAGTTGAAGCCGTTCACCGGTCTGCATGTGATCGTCGGCCATCCGCTGCGCGACGGGACGGACAACCTCGCGCACCGCCCGGCGAACGGCCATGGTAATGCAAACGCGCCGATCGAGCGCGGCGTGCCGCCGGTCGATACGTTCAATGCGGCGTCGCTGATCGTCGACGGCGAAGTGAAGGGCACCTATCGCAAGCAGGATCTGCCGAACACCGAAGTGTTCGACGAGAAACGCTATTTCGCCTCCGACCCGCAGCCGTTCGTGTTCGAACTCGACGGCGTCAAGTACGGTGTCGTGATCTGCGAGGACGCGTGGCATGCGTCGGCCGCGCAGATGGCAAAGGCCGCGGGCGCGCAGGTGCTGCTGATTCCGAACGGCTCGCCGTACCACCTGAACAAGGAAGCGGTGCGCTTCGACATCCTGCGCGCGCGCATTCGCGAAACCGGTATTCCGATGGTCTACGTGAACATGGTCGGCGGCCAGGACGAACTCGTGTTCGATGGCGGTTCGTTCGTGCTCGACGCGCGGGGCGAACTCGTCGCGAAGCTCGCGCAGTTCGAGGAAGCCACGGCTGTCGTGGAGTTCGACGCTGGCACGCCGCTGCCGGCCGCGATCGCGCCGGAGCAGTCGATCGAAGCGCAGGTCTACGCGGCGCTCGTGATGGGCGTGCGCGACTACATCGGCAAGAACGGTTTTCCTGGTGCTTTGATCGGTCTGTCGGGCGGCGTCGATTCGGCGCTCGTGCTGGCCGTTGCATGCGATGCGCTCGGCGCCGACAAGGTACGCGCGGTGATGATGCCGTCGCGCTACACGGCCGATATCTCGACCAGCGACGCCGCCGAGATGGCGCGCCGCGTCGGCGTGCGCTACGACGAGATCGCGATCGCGCCGATGTTCGACGCGTTCCGCGGCTCGCTCGCCGAGGAGTTCGCGGGCCGCGCCGAAGATGCGACCGAAGAGAACATTCAGGCGCGCATTCGCGGCACGCTGCTGATGGCGCTGTCGAACAAGTTCGGCTCGATCGTGCTGACCACCGGCAACAAGAGCGAGATGGCGGTCGGCTATTGCACGCTGTACGGCGACATGGCCGGCGGCTTCGCGGTGATCAAGGACATCGCGAAGACGCTCGTGTACCGGCTGTGCCGCTATCGCAACGCGGCCACCACGTTTGCGACGCGCGACGTGATTCCCGAGCGGATTCTGACGCGCGCGCCGTCCGCTGAGCTGCGCGAGAACCAGACCGACCAGGACAGCCTGCCCGAATACGAAGTACTCGACGCGATCATGCGCATGTATATGGAGGAGGACCGTTCGCTCGCGGAGATCATCGCGGCGGGTTATCAGGTCGACGACGTGAAGCGCGTCACGCGCCTGATCAAGATCAACGAGTACAAGCGCCGTCAGGCGCCGATCGGCATTCGCGTCACGCATCGCGCGTTCGGCCGCGACTGGCGTTATCCGATCACGTCGCGCTACACCGAACCGGTGGAGTGAAAGACGACACCCGCGCGCGGATGCCGCAATGCATCCGGCGCGGCGTAGAATAAAAATCATCCTTTTCCTTTCCACTCTTCCCATCAAGAGACGAGGTTCGCCATGAAGCGCATCACCGCAGTCATCAAACCGTTCAAACTCGACGAAGTGCGCGAGGCCCTCGCGGAAGTCGGCCTCACCGGCCTGACCGTTACCGAGGTCAAGGGGTTCGGCCGCCAGAAAGGGCATACCGAGCTCTATCGTGGTGCGGAATACGTGGTCGACTTTCTGCCGAAAGTGAAGATCGAAGTCGTGGTCGCGGACAGCCAGTGCGATCAGGTCATCGACGCGATCATCGGCGCGGCGCGTACCGGCAAGATCGGCGACGGCAAGATCTTCGTCGCGGACGTCGAGCGCGTCATCCGTATCCGTACCGGCGAAGAGAACGAAGCGGCCGTATAAGCTGTGCAATCACGCACCGGCCCGGTGCGCGCAACGGCAAAAACCGTGCGCCGAATAAAAAACGGTGCAATACCCTTGCGGATATCGCACCGATACGCGCCTCTCGCAGCAGCGTGAAAAAGATTCTCTCGAAGAAACCTGTATTACACCCCGAGGGATGACCCTCGGGGCGCACCGTTCGATCAGAACGAGTGTTGGATACCTGCGTACACGCCGCTTTGCTGGCGGCCTTGCAGCGGGTTGTCCGTTGCAGCGGCGAAGCCCGCATTGTTCGCGTTCAGACCGAAGTTAGCATTACGGCTGTTGCGCACCGTCGCGGCCTGCAGGTCGAGCAGCGTGCGCTTCGACAGGTTGTACGAACCGCCGATCGTGTAGATCGTCGCATTGCCCGCGCCGTTGTTGCCGTTCACGTGGTAGACCGCCGCGATCAGTGCTGCAGCCGGCGTTGCCTGCCACGTCACACCGCCCCATTCGTGATCGAGCGTGGTCGGCTGACCGGGCAGAACCCCCGTTGCGCCTGCCGAACGGACTGCCTGGTAAGCAGCCTGAATCTTGAACTGGCCGAGGAACACGTTCAGCAGAGCGGAGTACTCGCGCGATGCAGCGAATACGCCGTTGGCCGTGTTAGCCGTATTGATACCGTTGTTGGCAACCGGGCCACCCCACAACCCACCGGTCGTCGGGTTGCGGATTTCGTCGTACAGACCGCGGACCTGAAAGAGCGACGTCGTGTAGGTGACCTGCGCGCCAGCTTCGCGACCTTGCGGCGTCGTGCCGTTACCGTTCCAACTCGTCGCGTTCGACAGCGCGTACTGACCGTAGAAGTCAAAGCCTGCGATCTTCGGCGACTGGTACGCGAAGTTGTTGCTCGATTGCGGCCAGTTGCGGCCACGCACCAGCGATGCCGACGACCAGTTCGACTGACCGAACGGGTCGAAGTCCCACACGCCGTTCGAGATGAAGAGCATGCGGCCCATCGTGAACGTACCGTACTGGTTGTTCGAAATGCCGACCGTTGCCCAGCGATTGAAGAGACCGCCGCCGCCGGGACCTGCGCCCGTCATCGTGTTGAACGAGCCTTCCAACTGGAACAGGATCTTGTTGCCGGCGCCGATGTCCTCGACACCCTTCATGCCCCACAGGCTGGTGCCCCAGTCGCCGCTTTCCGCCTTGAAGCGGTTCGAGCTGGTGTTGGCCGCGCCGTTGGCGTTAGCGCCGGTCGGGACGCCCGACATGTACTCGAGACCTGCATCCAAACGGCCATACAGCGTGACGCTACTCTGAGCGTGTGCAACAACGCCGGCCGACATCAGCGCAGCGACGAGCAAAGCTTTCTTCATCTTCTCCTCCATACCCTGTCAAAAAAGAAACCCAGTACTGCGAGTGGTGTTCGGACGCGATAAGCACCGAACAGAAAGCGGTACCAGGGAGAGTGGCGGGTGGATAGGGATTCTCCTGTCATGACATGTAGCGTCGAGCTATCTTTGCATCATGCCGATCCCACGCCGACCGGTTCTCCTCTGCGTTTTGAAGTGAAACTACTTTTAATCAACTTTGTTTTGCTACTTTGGTTACCAATTTATCAAAAATAACTTTAACTGGGAGAAGAAATTAGTACCGCCAACAGGGGGTGTCGCCAAATTGCAATACGAATGTGGGCTGGGACCCGAAGGAGTTCCTCGGGAAAAGGCGAAAAGCCTTGTCCGGCAAGGGAATCGCGGCTTGGAAGGGGTCGTATTAAGGATTGTCACTATTGACGAGTCAAAAGTGGCGGGGTAGGCGAAAACTCGGCCTGAATGGCCCGTTTTGTGGGATTTTCGGCGCTTTTTCGTCGTTCGAATGGCCGGGCGGAAGGACATGGTAAAAACGAAAAAGGCGCTCGTAAGCGCCTTGTAAAACTACATTGACTACATTTTCCATGCCATTCGCATCATAAGTCGCGGGTAATTTTATTACTTGAGACTGCCCGACAGGAATTGCTTCAGACGTTCGCTCTTCGTGTTCCTGAACACTTCGTCGGGATGGCCTTGTTCCTCGACGCGGCCCTGGTGCAGAAACATCACGTGGTTCGACACGTTGCGCGCGAAGCCCATTTCGTGCGTGACGACGATCATCGTGCGGCCTTCCTCGGCGAGCTTCTGCATTACCTTCAGCACTTCGCCGACGAGCTCCGGGTCGAGCGCGGAGGTCGGCTCGTCGAACAGCATCACATCGGGGTGCATCGCCAGCGCCCGCGCGATCGCGACACGCTGCTGCTGGCCGCCCGACAGATGCGACGGATACTGCTTCTCGAGACGCGGCGCGAGACCGACCTTCTCCAGATATTCGCGCGCGCGGTCCTCGGCTTCCTTGCGCTTCAGACCGAGCACATGCACCGGCGCCTCGATGATGTTCTCGAGCACGTTCATGTGCGACCACAGGTTGAAGTGCTGGAACACCATCGAAAGCTTGGTGCGCACACGCTGCAACTGCTTCGGGTCCGACACGCGCAACGCGCCGTCCCTGGCGGTCTGCGTGCGCACTTCCTCACCGTCGACGAAAATGCGCCCCGCGTTCGGCTGTTCGAGAAAGTTGATGCAGCGGAGCATCGTGCTCTTGCCCGAACCGGACGAACCGATCACGCTGATCACGTCGCCGGCATTGGCTTTCAGCGACACGCCCTTGAGGACTTCGTTGTCGCCGTACTTTTTGTGAAGCTGGTCGACGAAGAGCTTCTGCTTCTTGGAGTTCATCAGGATCCTTAACGAGCTTGCTTGTCCAGGGACGCGCAGTTACTTGCCTTGCGGCCGCAGGTAAGCGAGCCAGCGACGCTCGGCGCGGCGGAACAGCCACACGAGCGCGAAAGAAATACACAGATACAGCAGCGCGGCGATGCCGAACGCATTGAACGACTGGTACGTCGCGGAGTTCACGTCGCGCGCGATCTTCAGGATATCCGGCACCGTGGCCGTGAACGCGACGGTGGTCGCGTGCAGCATCAGGATCACTTCGTTGCTGTAGTAGGGCAGTGCGCGGCGCAGCGCCGACGGCAGAATCACGCGCCGGTACAGCGTGAACGACGACATGCCGTACGCGCGCGCCGCTTCGATCTCGCCGTAGGGCGTCGCCTTGATCGCGCCCGCGAAGATTTCGGTCGTGTACGCGCAGGTATTCAGCGTGAACGCGAGCAGCGTGCAGTGCATGCCGTCGCGAAAGAACGCGTTGGTCAGCTCGTTGTTGCGGATGATCTCGAGGCTGTAGAGACCCGTATAGCACAGCAGCAGCTGCACGTAGAGCGGCGTGCCGCGGAAGATATACGTATAGAGCCACACGAGGCCCGCGAGCCATTTCTTCTTCGACACGCGCGCGACCGCGAGCGGCACCGACAGGCAGAAGCCGAGGCCGATCGACACGACCAGCAGCCATAACGTGATCGCGACCCCGGTGAAGCGATAGCCGTCGGTGAACAGATAGTTGCGCCAGTATTGCTGAATGATCTCGATCATAGATCCGCCTTTCGCACGCCGGTCGAGTAACGCTTTTCGAGGTACATCAGCACGAAGTTCGACACGGTGGTGATGACGAGATAGATCGCCCCCGCGAGCAGGGTGAAGAAGAAGAACCGCAAGGTACCCTTGCCGGCGTCCTGCGAGGCCTTGACGACGTCGGCGAGACCGATGATCGACACGAGCGCGGTCGCCTTGACCATCACCTGCCAGTTATTGCCGATGCCCGGAAGCGCGAAGCGCATCATTTGCGGGAACATCACGCGCGAGAACACCTGCCAGCTCGTCATGCCGTAGGCGGCGCCCGCTTCGAGCTGGCCGCGCGGCACCGCGATAAACGCGCCGCGAAACGTCTCGGTGAAGTACGCGCCGTAGATGAAGCCGAGCACCGCGACGCCGGCCACGAACGGGTCGATGTCGATCTGCTCCCAGCCGAGCGCGTCGGTCAGGTTGTTCAGCCAGATCTGGATGCTATAGAACAGCAGCAGCATCAGCACGAGATCGGGCACGCCGCGCACGAGCGTCGTATACACCGTGCCGATGCCGTTCGACAGACGGTTCTTCGACAATTTCGCCGCCGCGCCGAGCAGGCCGAGCACGAACGCGAGCGCGAGCGAGAACACCGCCAGCCTGACGGTTTGCCAGGTGCCGCTGAGAAGCAGCGGGCCGTAGCCTTGAAGGAACATAGGTAGTCCACGACGATGCGCTACGCGCACCGCGAAAGACGCGGTCCGCGTAGCGCCGCGTCGGGGACGAGCGCCTGGCTCGCCGTGATCCGCAGCGCACAGCGTGCCGCTGTGCAAATCATGCTGCAGAAACGTTGGTGCTCCTGCAGCGCGCTTGTGGGACTTTCGTCTCGGATTGTTTTGAATCTCCTGGTGTCGCCACCTTCGTTGCCGCTTTCCTGCCACCGGCACGAGCCGGCTTACCACGCAGTATCCTGCCTGTTTCGCTCAACGGCCAGGATAAATGTCGAAATCGAAGTACTGCTTTTCGAGCTTCCTGAACGTGCCGTCCTGATGAACCTCGGCGAGCGCCTGATTGAACTTCGCCTTCAGCTCGGCATCGCCCTTGCGCAGACCGATCGCGGTGCCTTCGCCGATCGTCTGCGGATCCTTCACTTCCGGACCGGCCCAGGAGAACCCTTTGCCGCGCGGCGTCTTCAGAAAGCCGGCGTCGGCCTGCACTTCGTCCTGCAGCGCGGCGTCGAGGCGGCCCGACGCAAGATCCGCGTACACCTGGTCCTGATTCTGGTACGACACGACGAGCACGCCCTTCGGCTCCCACCAGGCCTTCGCGTACTGTTCCTGCGTCGAACCCTGCTCGACGCCGACGTGCTTGCCTTTCAGCGATTCAGGGGTGGGCAGAAGCGGCGAACCGGTTTTCGCAATCATGCGGGCGGGCGCGTCGAACATCTTGTCGGAGAAGTCGATCTGCTCGCGGCGCTTGTCGGTGACGCCCAGCGAGGAAATGATCGCGTCGAACTTGCGAGCTTTCAGCGCCGGGATGATGCCATCGAGATCCTGCGCGACCCACACGCACTTCACGTTCATCTTCGCGCACAGCGCGCGGGTCAGATCGGCATCGAAACCGACGATGTCGCCATCAGGCGCCTTCGATTCGAATGGCGGATAACTGGCGTCGACCCCGATGCGCACCGTTTTCCATTCTTTCGCCATCGCGCCGGTGGCCATGACTGCCAGAGCCACGCACAGTGCGAACTTCTTCATGTTTCTCCTGAATCAAACTGATCGTCGTAATGACACGAACACGACTCGACGAGCACCGGCCGGGGCCGACGGTCGCTATTCTAGGCGGTCAAAATTGCCGTGCCGCAGGGACTGTCGCCGCGCTCTGGTCGTCCTTGCGCGGGCGGTTCGTCCGACGTGGCGCGCCGGTCCGGCGCGTTCGGTGCTTATCGGGCGTGGCTCGCACGGTGTGGTGCCGAGTCGAAGCCCGTCGCGCACCGGTTGCGGCCCGCCCGCCGAGGCTTGCCGGCGCGGCCTGCACGTCCCGCGGGACGTCCACGCGGCTTGAAAAGCGCGGTATTTTACCCGAAGAGCGGCAAGCTGCCAGCGCAGCGCGGCATCGAGCGGCAAGACGCCGTGCAACGCGTTGTGCGTGCGCGACGCCGGCGCGGTTTTGCGGGCGCCGGGCTGCCGGGCGTGGGGCATCCGGGCGCCGGGCTTTCCGCGCGATGGGCTCGCCGGTCGCGCGATTGCATGCAGCGATGGAACGCTGCGGTGCGGTTGCGCACGATTGTTATGGGGGGGCGCAACCCCTACATTCGCAACATCGCTCTGATTGACTACTTACCGGGAGACTTTCCATGATCGAGATTCGCCGCTCCGCAGAACGCGGTCACGCCAACCACGGCTGGCTCGACTCGTATCACAGCTTCTCGTTTGCCGATTACCGCGACCCCGAGCACGTGTACTTCGGGCCGCTGCGCGTGATCAACGAAGACCGCATCGCCGGCGGTCAGGGTTTCGGCACGCACGGGCATCGCGACATGGAGATCGTCACGTATGTGCTCGAAGGCGCGCTCGCGCATCGCGACAGCATGGGCAATGGCTCGACGATCCGTCCCGGCGACGTGCAGCGCATGAGCGCGGGCACCGGCGTGCAGCATAGCGAGTTCAACGCGTCGCGCGACGAACTCGCGCACTTGCTGCAGATCTGGATCATCCCGCGCCGCGCGGGCGACCAGCCCGGCTACGACGAAAAGCGCTTCGACGCCGACAGCAAGCGCGGCCGCCTGCGCGTGATCGCGTCGCCCGACGGCCGTGACGGCTCGGTGACGATCCATGCGGACGCGTCGATCTACGCGGGACTGTTCGACGGCGCCGAACACGCGACGTTCGCGCTGCCGGCGGGGCGCCTCGGCTATCTGCACGTCGCGCGCGGCACGCTGAGCGTGAACGGCACGGTGCTCGAGGCGGGCGATGCCGCGAAGCTCAGCGACGTCGACACGGTGACGCTGGAAAAGGGCGACGACGCGGAAGTGCTGCTGTTCGATCTCGGTCAGTTGAACGGCTGATTCAGGCGGTTGATTCGCGCGGGCCGCCGATCGAGCGGCGAGTAGCGCCAAACAGCAACGCCACGGAAAACCTCTTCCGTGGCGTTTTTCTATTAGCGAGGCGCCCTCCCTGGTCCGCCTCGCGAATGCGCCGCTTATTGATTGGCGGCCGGCGCCGACGCGGCGCCCTTGTGATGCTCCCAGCGCTCGCGCATCTTCTCGTGACGCTGCTCCATCCGCGCGAAGCGCTGCTTCAGCGCCGTGCTGACGGTGGTCTTCTGCTGGTCGTTCAGGCCGTTATAGAACTTCAGCCACGCGTCGGTGGTTTGCTGACGCAGTTGCGCGTCCTTCTGCTCGATCTGCTGATGCGTCGCGGCCATCGCGTTCAGATCCAGGATCGGCTGTTGCTGTGCGGCCTTGAACTGGTCTTGAACCTGCTTGTGGTTGGCGCGCATCGCTTCGCGGTTCTGCTTCATCGTATCGAGCGCGTTTTGCCACAGCTTTTCCTGATCCGCGTTCAGCTTCAGCCGGTCGTGGAGTTGGGTCAGTTCCTTCATGAAGTGGCCATGCCAGCCGCCGGGCCCGCCGTGCGCCTGCTCGGCGGGTTGGGCGGCGTAAGCGGCGCCCGCGCCGATGGCGAGAGCGGTGGCAGCAACGGCGAGAACGCGCGACATCTTTTTGGTGGACATATGAGGCTCCTTGTAATGGAATAGCCGACGAAGCAACCGGTCTTTGGACTGCCTGCACTCGGTAAGGCACAGCGTAGAGAACCGCGTGCGCCGCTGTGTTACGCGCCCGGACGCCGCTATTACCAGCAATTACGTGTGGCTTTCACCGTAACACCCGGTAACCCTTCAGACCGTTTGGAAAACGAAATCCCTTTTAGCTGCGCGTTAAACTTCATTCCATGGCTACTCAAATCCTGGTCGTCGACGACGACGTCGAACTGCGCGATCTGTTGCGCGACTATCTCGCCCGTCAGGGCATCGAAGTTTCGGTGCTGCACGACGCGGGCTCGCTCGAACGGCGCCTTGAGCGCGAGCGCCCCGACCTCATCGTGCTGGACCTGATGATGCCCGGCGTGGACGGCCTCACCGCGCTGCGCAAGCTGCGTGCGTCGGGCGACGATATCCCCGTCATCATGCTGACCGCGCGTGCGGACGACGTCGATCGTATCGTCGGGCTCGAACTCGGCGCGGACGATTACCTCGGCAAACCGTTCAATCCACGCGAACTGCTCGCGCGCGTGCAGGCGGTGCTGCGGCGGCGCCGCACGCTGCCGTCGGCGGCCGCGCCCGAGCAGCGCGAGCCGTTCAGCTTCGGCCGCTTCACGCTGGATTTCCAGTCGCGTACGCTGCATCTCGAAGACAAGCCGCTCGCGCTGTCGGGCAGCGAGTTCGCGCTGCTGAAGATTTTCGTCAATCACCCCATGCGCACGCTCACGCGCGAGCGCCTGCTGGAACTGCTGCACGGTCCCGAGTACGACGGCACCGACCGCGGCATCGACGTGCAGGTGTGGCGCCTGCGTCGCATTCTCGAAACCGATCCATCCACGCCGCGCTTCATCCAGACCGTGCGCGGCCGCGGTTACGTGTTCGTGCCGGACGGCGAGCAGCATGCGTCGGCCCATTGATTCGCTGTTCGGGCGGCTCGCGCTGCTCGTCGTCGCGGTGCTGTTGCTGTCGCATTTCGCGTGGTATGCGCTGATGCGACTCGAACGTTCGCAACTGCAAACGCGCTACGCGGTCGAGGAAGCGACCTTCCTCGTCGACGCGGTGCGTCAGCACGTCGCCCGCACACCGGATCAACCGCTGCCGTCGCGTGTGAAACTGGTCGACCCGGCGAGTCCGGACGTGCCGGCGGCCAGCGCGAACATGCCGCCGCCGCTCGCGCGTTTCGTCGAGGACGTGCGCGACCGCATGCCGGCCGACACCCAGGTTCGCGTCGGTCCGCCCGGCGCTCCGCCCATGCTATGGGTGCGCGCCGTGACCGATCAGAACTGGATCGTCGTGCCGGTGCAGCCGCTGCGCATGCCGCGCTCGCTCGACCGCACGGTCTTGTGGCTCGTCATCATTTTCTCGTTTGCGGTGATGGCGGCGCTGTTCGCCGCGTGGGCGCTGCAGCGGCCGCTGCGCTTGCTCGCGCAGGCGGTGGCGCGCTTCGGTCGCGGGCTGCCGGTGCCGCCGGTGCCCGAGCGCGGGCCGCGCGAGTTGCGGCAACTCACCCATGGCTTCAATCAGATGGTGCAGGAAGTCGCGCGCACCGAGAACGATCGCGCGGTGATGCTTGCCGGTGTCGCGCATGACCTGAAGACGCCGCTCGCGCGTCTGCGGCTGCGCGCCGAAATGATGGACGACGCGAAGACGCGCGACGGCGTCGTGCGCGACGTCGATTCGATGACGCATATCGTCGAGCAGTTCCTGCTGTTCGCGCACGACGGCGCGGACCGCAGCGAACCCGTGGAAGTGGATGCGCAGTGCGAGCGTGTCGTGCGCAGCTATCGGGCGGTGGCCACCAGCGCGCCGACCGTGCACACGGAACTGAACGCCGGGCCGTCATTTCTGCTGCCGGCGGCCACGCTCGACCGGATTCTGTCGAATCTGATCGACAACGCGCATGCGTATGGCGCGCCGCCGGTGGTCGTCGCGACCGCGCGCACACCGCAGAGCTTTACGCTATCAATTAGCGACAGCGGCACGGGCATCGCCCCCCTGGACCTGATCAACGCGAGCCGGCCGTTCGTGCGGCTCGATCCGGCGCGGGGCGGCAACGGCCATAGCGGGCTGGGCCTTGCGATCGTCGAGCGGCTCGTGCGGCGCGCGGGCGGTGAATGGGAAATCGGCAATCATGGCGGCCGCGGTTTGCGGGTGTTGATGAGTTTTCCGTTCGACGTGCTGCCGCGGGTCGCGACCGCCTCGGAAAACGCCTGGTAGAAGCAGGGGTGTTGGAGTCGCGATGCGCGCGCGAGGCGTTGGCATCGCGAGCGGCGAGAGCTCAGTCCGAAAACAGCGTATTCAACGCGTTCGCCGTTTCGCTATCGACGGTATTCCACGTCACCGATTCCGCCTCGAAAATATAGTGCGTCGTATATTTGCCGAGGCGCGCGAGTATTTCCTCCTGAATCAGTTCCGGCGCGACCTCCAGTTTCAGATACCACGCGGTCGACGACAGACGCGTCTGGAACGCGCCGTATTCTGCGAGCAGATGGTCGAAAGCATCAGCGTCGTGATCGCGACAGACGATCACCAGATTTCCCTTCATGCGAATCTCCCGTTAGTGCGGTAGTGACAATCCGATATCAGGATTGATGATACCTGCTTCGTTGTGGGAGGCTCGGCGTCGTTTTCAGCGCGGGGCAGGGAGTCGGCGTGGGTTGGCTGAGCGGAGAGGGCGATACCGTCGCGCTGAATATTTCGGCGAGCGTCAGGCATTCACCAGGCATTCACCGCGGTGCGCGTAGGCGGCGCCGTATCGTCGGGCGGCAGTGCTTCGGTGCGGTCGCGCCCGCCGGTCTTCGCCGCGTACAGCGCGGTATCGGCGCGGCTCATGAGACGCTCGGGCAGATCGTCGGGCGACAGTTCGGTGATGCCGATGCTCACGCTCAGCCCCGCCGAGGCCGGCAGCTTCGGCGAGGGCACCGCTTTCAACCGCAGCCGCAGACGCTCGACGACTTCGCGCCCGCCCGTCAGATCGGTGGCCGGCAGCAGCAGGCCGAACTCTTCGCCGCCGAGCCGGCCGACCGCGTCGGAGCCACGCAGCTCGGCGCGACACGTATCGACGAAATGTTCGAGCGCGCGGTCGCCGGCGGCGTGGCCGAAGCGGTCGTTGATCTGCTTGAAGTGGTCGAGATCGGCGATCGCCATGCACAGCGGCTCGCGCCCCGCGTGCGCGCGATCGATCTCGTGGCGTAGCAGGTCGAGGAAATAGCGCCGCGACAGCGCGCCGGTCAACGCATCGTGCCGCGCCTCCGCCGACAGCAGCGTATTGGCCGACTGCAACTGCTCGGCGAGATCGCGTGTCGCGCGATGGTGGCGCCGCTCGCGCACGTAGGACACGGTGATCACCCACGCGAGCGCGACGGTGCCGGCCAGCGTCAGGAACACCAGCAGGTGGTCGCGCTTGTGGTTGCGCAGCAGCTCCGGCCACGCGGCGAGCGGATCGACCAGGTGCGCGGAGAGCCCCGAGTTCAGGCCGCCGCGGTTCTGATAGAGCGCCGGGGCCGGCCGTTCGATCATGCCGAACAGCTGCGCGGCGACCGACGCCGGCACCCACGGCGCCTGCTCACGCACTTGCGTGTCTTCGCGGATCAGCATGTCGGGGAACGTCTCCCGGCGGTAGATGATGCGCCGCTCGGCGGGGCTCATCAGCGTGACGCGCGAGTTCGGCAACGCGTGGCCTTCGAGCGCGCTGTTGTGCGCCATGATGATGACGCCGTTGTCGTCGGACACGAAGGTGCCCGCGTGCGCGACCCAGTGGCGCAACCGCGCGATGCCGACCTTCGCGACCACCGCGCCGACCAGCAGCCCGTCCGCGTACACCGGCGCGGCGATGAAGATGCCCGGCTCGCCGCTCGCGCGACCCACGCCGTAGGCTTCGGAGAATGCGCCGAGCAGCGCGTTGGTCAGATAGCCGCGCGCGCGCATGTCCACGCCGACGAACGATTGCTGCGCACCCTCGGGGTTCGACATCGTGCCGCTCGACGCAACACAGATGCCGTTCGCGTTGACGATCCAGACCTGATCGAGCCCGGAGAAGCCCTGCGCTTCGTGCAGGAACCTGCTGACTCCGGCCATCTTCGGATCCTTGAGCAAGGCGGCTCGCAAGGCGGGTTCCGCCGCCTCGCTGTTCACGGCATAATTCTGCGATTGCACGAGGGCACGCTGGACCACGTCCATTTCGGCCATGGTTGCGGGGATCGCGCGGGACATCGCGAGGTCGCTGGCAATTACTTCAGCCATGTTGTCGACGATCGACGTGGACATTTGCCGCTGCGTGCGCAACGCCGCGTCCAGCTCTTGCTGTACCATCCGGTCCGCGACCATGCCAGCCACGAACCAGCAGACGAGTACGATCAGCACGAAGCTGACCGGCCCGGCTACCTGGCGCAAGGTTGTCCTGTTCATCGACCCTCTGATCCGTCTGGCTGTGACATGCAACTTGCTCGTTCGTGGGCAGCGCGCTCTCAACGCTGTGTCGTTATCTGCATCAGCTGCGGTTTCGTCCCGTCGCGAGCGACGTGCGCTGCGCCGTCGCCATGCCCGGGATGATCCGCTGATAAACAGGTACGTCGTTTCCCGATTTTAACCGTCGCGGGGCACGATGCCACCGTTATTGCTTGGATGCCACCTGCATATGCCGCACCGATCAGGTTCTTAACGGCAGCCGCGCCGCTTTCTTGATAGCTGTGCGGGCCAATGAAGCGATCGAGCGACGACGGCCGGGGCGACGCGCCGATGTGGCTTGCGCGCCACGCCGCGAGACGGCCTCGCGACGTGTCACGCTGAAGCACGCGGCAGCAGAGTACAGTGCGGCGCGGCGACGCGTGCCGGGGCTTGCTGAAGCCTTACGCCCCGGCCTCGCAAGGCCGTATCGCAATTTGCGGCGAAAGGTTGTGCCTGAAACATAGGATGGTGTAGTGTCGTGCCGTCCAAAACGAGGAAAGCCCGCCAGCCCTCGGGCGGCGCCCGCGGCGACAGGAGTTCGGCGTGATGGTTGTGGTCGTGGGCGACGCGTTCACGAACCTGTCCATTGCCGGCCCATGTGTCTCCAACGCTAACGATTTACCACGCACGCGCGTTTTGCCATGCCTGATTTCCGCTTTCCGGACCGACCCATAGACCGCCGCGGAGCAGCCTCGGCCTCCTTCGAGCGTTCGAATGCCTGTTTGAAGAGGGAGGGCATCTGATGGATTTCAGCTTCAACCTGAATCGCACCGCCAATGCGTCGGCATGGCGCGTGTTGCCCAACCGCTGGGACTTCGTCGCGTTCCCGCTGATCATCTGCCTGATCGCGATGGCGTCGATCGGCTTTCACGAGACGCTCGCGCCGATGTCGACGCTAAAGACGCAGGCGATCTCGCTCGATCCGGCCAACCTGC
>NZ_VZQN01000040.1:0-77365 GCF_014397645.1 Paraburkholderia sp. 31.1 | reverse complement strand
TCTTTGGAATGAGACGGTGTTTGCCTGGTAACAACCATCGTATCAATCCCTGGATCAGCCCCCTCCCTTTCTCTTCAAGCACTTACCCGCGTCTTCTCCTCCATGTAGGCTTAAGTAAGTGCCATTCTGGCTAATGTGGCCTTGACGTCATGGCGGACGGCTTCCGCTTCGATGTGATCGTTGACACCCACCCATTAGCGGGCCCGGTGTCAAGTGAGCAAACAAGACCCTCGACTGCCTGAGCGGCCGATTTCGATTGCACTGGCGGATTCAACCGGTCGATGCAACGCAATGAACGCCGGATGAGCGGCTCACGGTGCAGAGGAAAACATGAGCGGACCTACGAGTAGGCGATGGACCTGCTCGTGGCCGCGGACTTCGATGTGAGAGCTAGTCAGGAAGATTGGAAAGCAATTGGTCGCGCTGGCCAAACGTATCGTTGCAGCTCGCTCCGACCGGTCGGCGAGTTACGATCCACATACGTTTTCGCCCCGGCGCCCGCGTACGAGAGAAAGGGCAGCTTCATCATCGGTTGTGAGCAGGTTTGCTCCCACGAGCCTTTCCCTACACACGGCTTTAGCCAGGCTCTGACCTCGCTTCTGCATGAGCCATCGGATAGGCCACACCCGCGCGGTCTGATCCGCGGACGCAGTTACCACCCGCTGGCCGTCCGGGCTGAAGGCGGCGGAGAAAACCGGTCCCTGATGTCCGGTGAGCTTCGCGATCACCTCGCCGGTCGCCGCGTCCCACACCCGCGCGGTCCCGTCCGCGGACGCGGTCACCACGCGCTGGCCGTCCGGGCTGAAGGCGGCAGAGAAAACCGGTCCCTCATGCCCACCGAGCTGGGCGATCTGTTTGCCGGTGGCCGCGTCCCACACCCGCGCGGTCCTATCCGCGGACGCGGTCACCGCGCGCCGACCGTCCGGGCTGAAGGCGGCGGAATAAACCAGATCCTGGTGCCCGCTGAGCTGCGCGATCTGCTTGCCCGTGCTCGCGTCCCACACCCGCGCGGTCCCGTCCCGGGACGCGGTCACCACCCGCTGGCCGTCCGGGCTGTAGGCGACGAAATCAACCGGGCCCTGATGCCCGCTGAGGAGCAAGATCTGTTTGCCGGTGGCCGCGTCCCACACCCGCGCGGTCCCATCCCACGACACGGTCACCACCCGCTGGCTGTCCGGGCTGAAGGCGACGGAATCAACCAGGCCCTGATGACCGCTGAGGAGCAAGATCTGTTTGCCGGTGGCCGCGTCCCACACCCGCGCGGTCCCATCCGCGGACGCGGTCACCGCGCGCCGACCGTCCGGGCTGAAGGCGGCGGAATCAACCAGATCCTGGTGCCCGCTGAGCTGCGCGATCTGTTTGCCGGTGGCCGCGTCCCACACCCGCGCGGTCCGATCACGGGACGCGGTCACCACCCGCTGGCCGTCCGGGCTGAAGGCGGCGGAAATAACTGACCCTTGATGCCCTCTGAGCAGCAAGATGCCCATCGCCGCGTCCCATGCGCGCGCGGTCCTGTCACGGGACGCAGTCACCACCCGCTGACCGTCCGGGCTGAAGGCGGCGGAATTCACCGGCCCCTCGTGTCCGGTGAACTGCACGATCACCTGGCCGGTCGCCGCATCCCACACCCGCGCGGTCTTGTCATCGGACACGGTCACCACGCGCAGGCCGTCCGGGCTGAAGGCGGCGGCGCTCACCGGTCCGCGATGCCCAGTGAGCTGCACGATCGCCTGGCCGGTCGCCGCGTTCCACACCCGCGCGGTGTTGTCATCGGACGCTGTCGCCACGCGCTGGCCGTCCGGGCTGAAGGCGGCGGAGAAAACCGGTCCCCGATGCCCTATGAGCTGCGCGATGACCTGGCCGGTCGCCGCATCCCACACCCGCGCCGTCTTGTCATCGGACGCGGTCACCACGCGCCGGCCGTCCGGGCTGAAGACCGCGGAGCTTACCGGTTCCCGATGCCCGGTGAGCTGTGCGATCACGTGGCCGGTCGCCGCATTCCACACCCGCGCGGTCCTGTCCGCCGACGCGGTCACCACGCGCCGGCCGTCCGGGCTGAAGGCGGCGGAAAAGACCGGTTTCAGATGCCCGCTGAGCTGCGCAATCTGTTTGCCCGTAGCCGCGTCCCACACCCGCGCTGTCTTGTCCGCGGACGCAGTCACCACGCGCCGGCCGTGCGGGCTGAAGGCGGCGGAATAAACCAGATCCTGATGCCCGTTGAGCTGCGCAATCTGTTTGCCCGTAGCCGGGTCCCATACCCGCGCTGTCCTGTCTGCGGACGCAGTCACCACCCGCTGGCCGTCCGGGCTGAAGGCGGCAGAATAGACCAGATTCTGATGGCCACTGAGCTGCGCAATCTGTTTACCCGTGGCCAGGTCCCACACCCGCGCTGTCCCATCCCAGGACGCGGTCACCACCCGCTTACCGTCCGGGCTGAAGACGGCGGAATCAACCGCATTCTGATGGCCGCCGAGCAACGCAATCTGCACTGATGCTTGCGCGCCACGCATAAGCTCAAGCTCTGCTTCTACCGATCCCGGCGAGAGCCAACCGTTGCCCATCGCCAGCATCGCGAAGCGCATTGCGCGGTCATAATTTCCCGCGTCGTTCGCCGTTGTCGCGGCCGACGCCAACGCCAGGGAAGTCTGGCGTGCAACCGTCCGAGTCTGGTGAATGATCGACCCGGCAGTCACAATTAGAATGAATACGATTGTGCCAATCAGTACCTGGATGCGTCGCTGCGCGCCCTGTCCGTGCCCGCTCTTCGTTGACATGGGCTTGATCCTCAACGATTTGTTGCAACTGCGACTCGCGCTCTGCGCGTGCCACCTCGTTGCGCCCGCAGCAAGTCCATAGATAGGAAAGGTCGTCCGCGCCCAGCCGAAAGCAATTCGCACATGTCCAATTCTCAAAGAAATCGCTCGCCCCACACCGTCGCCCAGACGTCTGGGGGCTCCCGGTCGCATCGTCTCACGCCACACCACGCACTCGATTCCAGGAAACAGCACATCAGTGCGCACCAGTGTCCGCTGACAGGGGACTTGCGACGATCATCCGCTGCGGGCCGGCAAGCGGTTCTCAGTTCAGCTATCGGTCCGGGTTCGGTCACATTCGGTCGTTCGACAACACGACCCAGATCGTCAACAATAGATGAGCCGAAGCAATGGTCTTGACGCTGCATCCGTTCCGCCTTGCAGGAGACGTCACTGATGAAATTGCTAAATGATCGCGTTAAACCATATGTTCGGTATCGCGCATGTTTCAGGTCCGGGTAAAGCACACTTCCGAGACAGCGAACGTCTATGATCACCGCAACCCAAAGAGGAGAAGCCTCGCGAAGCGAAACGCGTCGTAGTTGAGCAAGGCCAACGAATAATCGCCACATAGGCTCGGGTTGTTCGGAAAAGCGTGCACGACTCGCACCCCCAATCCCGTGCGGAGACAACTGATAGTTGTGGGCATGAACCCGGCAGCGCGGAAAGACTTCGTGCGCTTCCGGGTCATCCCGCTACGCAACGAAACGACACTCCGACGCTGGTGTACGTGTATCCATGTTCCTTCCGCGGTTCATATGGTCATCGATTTCAGCCGCGCAACCGAGCATGCGAGGGTAAAGAAAGATGGTAAAGGCGGCCGTCTCCAAAGCGTTGCGCGAATACGTTCCGTCACGATACGGCTGCCAGAGCATCTTGAGCAGTAACGCGGCAATCACCGCATCGACGTTGACGCAGTAAACGTTTCGCGAAACCCCCGCGTCGAACAGGCTTTGGACCAACGTCCGGTAAAAGTCGTGGAAGATGTTGTATTCGTCGCGCTCGGCGAACAATTGCCGCACGAACATTTCACGCGGGTCGTGATTGACGGGTTTATCTTTAAACACCGGATGATTCACGCCAGGGATTTTCTGGATGTCCAGGCTGCCGCTCGTTTTCTTGCTCGATTTGTATTTGGCGTAACTTTCGACGTACGTCATCGCTAGTGCTTTCAAATCCAGCCCGTGCGCAGGATTGCCCGGGTCAGTCAGTCCGCTATCCGCGAACTGGTCTAGCAGAAACGCAATTCCCTCAAATCCATTGCCGCCATGCGTGTAACCACTGTGCGTAAGGAAGCCGATTAACGCCTTGTTGAGCTGGACGCGCTCGGGGTCTTCGGGACCATCGGCAGAGACCGCACCTTTTGCACCCTGCGCGGAAATCGTTCCGGGTCCATTTGACAGCAGCAGACCGACCAGCAATTGGAAGGAAAACAAGTCGCTCGTGCCTGGCGACAATCCAAACAACGCGCTGAAGGCGGTTTCACCAAGCGAACGCTCCTCCAGGACTGTCTTCGTTTCGACGCCGCAGAAGCTGTCCGGACCGTGCTGGTCCGAGGGCACTGAAGCGCCTATCAGGGAGCCGAAAAGTTGTATCCACCACGGAAGGCTCTCAGCCGAAAGGCGTGAAATGCGTTTGCGCATGAGCGGTCCCCATGCGAGCGTCGCGCAAATGGCTGCCAATACGCCATCGGTAGTCGGCTCGCCGGGCAGGCTTTCAACATATTGCACGAATGTCGACTTCACGTCGCGAGCTTTGAGTCCCGCCAGGATTGCGCGGGCCCGCAAATCCGGTTCACTGCCGACGAACAGGCTGAGGTCGGTGACTTCGGCGCGCGAAAAGTCGAAACTCTCATCCATCGCGTTCTCGAGCTTCACCGGGGCAAAGGCGTCGATTAGAGCGCGGACCGCCTGGCGAGACCCGGCTTGCCCTCGGGGCCCGATGATACTCGCCGCCGCTGCAAGGACAGTGTTTGGCGCATTACCGGCATCCCGTGCCGCCTGGGCAGCCCCAAGTGCGGGATGTCCATACAGGTTCAGGAACGCACTCACAGCGACATTGATTAGCGCGCGGTCGTTCATCCCGCCGGGTTCGTGGAGCAGCGCGAGGCTTACGTTTGTCTCAAGGGGGTACTGCGCCGCATCAAGCATCGAAACGCCGTACAGACTGGTCACCTGCGACTTCGGGTCCATCTGCGACGCGCCAGAAGCATCCTTCATCGACTGTCGCGGCGGTACAGCTCCAACCTGTTTGTCGAGCGCGGCAATCTGGGCATCGTATGGGGCCGTGGCCTGCACGACAGGCAAATCGAGCGCCTGCGGCAGGCTCAATCCGCGGTGACTGCTAAACCACGGTTTTAATGCGAGGTTACCTTCCGGCTCGAAATCTGGCCTGCAGGCGTTTTCACGCATCACAGCCGTCAGAGCGGCGGGTATGTGCGCGATGTTCGTGACAAGCGCGCCCTTTGCCGACACGGCCGGATTGTCCGGTGTGAACACACTTGACACCCCGAATTTATCGAGAAACCATTGTTCTTTCGATGCGGCGTCGTCCGCGCCTCCGGACATAGCACCCGCGTGTCCGACAGCACGGGTCAGCTTTGACTTCCAGCGACCCACGACGCACGCAACCACCGGCTTCGTAAAGTTGGCGTCGAGCTCGTAGTAGCCGCCAGGTTCGACATAAAGAACGGCCGCCTTGCTTCGCGCGTCGTTTGCCAGGGCCGCAGCGAACTCGGGCGCCGCGAATTGAATGTAGACGTCTTTGCCACTTGAAATGGCTGTAGTCGTGCCCCATCCGGCCATCCGCAGGTAGGTTGCGATGGTAGTCGTGAAGTTGCCCGAGTTGGAAAACAAGGCAATCGAGCCACGCCGCAATGCCTCTTCAGGGTGGTCGCCGCCCAGCGCTCCCCCGATACGCACCTGGTTCCAGGCGTCAGCCACGCCGAGGCTGTTGCCGCCAAAAATGTCGACCCCGTTGGACTGACCCATCGCGCGGATTTCGCGCGAGTCACTGACGGCCAGCTTTTCGGTAACGATGAAAATCTTCTTCAGTTCCGGATTGACACGGATTAGCTCAGCCACGCCGTCCCGTGCAGCGGAAGGCGGCAGATAGATGACGCCGCAGTTGAACCGGTGACCATCGTTCAGGCCTTCAAGGACATTGTTGTAGACCGGCACGCTTCCAAGTGCCGTTTCCAGTACCTGTCCGCGCTTTCCCGGAGCCGTACCAAACACCACATTGCCACCGGAATAGGCATGACCGACGGGCGTGACATCGCTCGACTCGCCGCCCAGAATGTTGAGCACGCAAACGCGGTCGTCCTTTGTGGCAACTTGGGATAACGAACTAATTCCTACGAAGTATTTAAAATCGCCAATGCCCTGCTTGTACATAATGATTCTCCTCAGTCGATGAGATGCTCAGGCAGCCTGTTTGACCGCAATTCCCAGCTTCGCGGCAATCTGCTCACGGCCGCCTGCTTTCATCCATTGGTCAACCTGCTTCGCGTACAGGACCACCTCGCTCATGTCCGAGTCAAAGCCGAAGAAGGTGTACGGCAATCCCAGCGAATCGAGCGTGTCGCGCAATGCACTCATTCCACGAACCAGATTTGGGCCACCACGGCCGACCACCACATAGAGCGGCGTTGGGCCGTGCTGACTGAAGTGCTCGCGTAACGCGTCGGCCATTGCGCGAAATGTTTCGAAAATATCCGTGTTGTTTGACTTTCCACCAATAATGAACAGAACATTGCTTTGCTGAATCCAGTGCTTGAAACAGATGCGGGCAACTTCCTTCATTTTTTCGTAGGGTGGATTGCCGCCGAAGTCTGACGAGATGATGGCGTCGTCTCCGAGCATTTGCGTGACAAGGGAGTTCGCGCCGCCACCGAACGTCGGAGCGAGAATGCTGCCCTTCGCGTTAATGACGTAGACGTCGCTCTGCCCCTGATACGTGCGAAGCTGGTTGATTTCCTGTTCGAAGTCTGAATAGTCGACTGCGAAGAGATGCGCGGGCAGGTCAAGGCGCTGCCAGCGCGGGTCATCACGGTCGAAGCCGCATTTGAAGTCACAGGCGACGGGTGTCAGCCTTCCCTTGCTATCCTCACGCATCCGGATTGGATTGAGTTCGAGGGTCGTCATTCCGAACCCGTGATAGAGCTCCCACAACTTGGGGAGGTGCTGCACAAGCGGCGAGATAATCTGTTTGGGTGCGCCCAGCGTCGAAAGCGCGTTCGCCACGACGAACGCCTTGAGCCCGGTGAGCGGGTCAAACGGAATCTGCACAACTTGCGACTTGTCCAGTTCCTCGATGTCAACGCCACCGTGGTGCGTAAGCGTCATGGTGGGCGCGCGGAAATGTGTCGAGTCGGTAATCGAGAAATAGACCTCGTACTCGGCAGGCACTCCCGCCTCAAAGGTCACACCGTTGGCTTTCGACACAGTATTGGCAACGTGATGTTCGACGAAGTAAAGACGCTCCTTCTCCTTCAAGGCGGTCGTCAGGTCAGTCGCGCGGCCAATCAGACCGGCCTTGCCCTTCTTGCCAACACCGCCCTTGAAAACCGGCTTGATGAAAATCATCCCGTGCTTTTTCAGCATCGCTCGAATCTGTTCTTCGCTAGCGTCCGGACCCAGAATCTCGGGCGTCGGAAAGCCCACGAACTGCAGCAATCTGGCGCCGTGCAACATACCGGTGACTTGCATGATGACCTCAGGAAGTGAGTTGGGAAGTCGGTGTCGTCGGGACAATATCCCTCACGGGGTCTTTGTCGAACCCGTAAAACGAGTGCGGGGTTGAGCACAGGATTGCCTCGACAATCGCGGGCGCAAGATGTAAGTCCAGCAACGCGGTAAGCGTCTGGCTGTAGTCCGTCGCATGTTCAAACTGCGTGTGTGGCCAGTCGCTACCCCACATCAGACGTTCGGCGCCAAATGCGTCTATAAGCTGGTCCGTGGCATCGCGCATGAAACTCGAGTCCGGCTCCGAGCACCGATAGGCGCCCGAAATCTTGACCCACACGCGGCCAGAAGGGCCAAACTTCAACAGGTCGTGGAAGCCCGGGTCGCGTGTGCCGCTGTCCGGGTCAGGGCGGCCAAAATGGTCAACGACGACTGGCAAGCCCACATCCAGCAAAGTGTTGACGAGCGGCGCCAGGTCCGACGCCTCCCTGTGCAACTCAACATGCCAGCCTAGTTTTGATAACTGCCGCCAAAGCGTTACATATGGCGCCGAGCCCAGCTTGGGGAGCGTCTGTCCGACAAGGTTGAGACGCACGCCCGTCACACCCTGACAGTTCAGTCGCTGCAGGTCGTCTTCTGAAATTTCGGGGGCCACGACTGCTACACCTCGCAGCCGGCTAATGTCGCTGGTCAGCGCCTGTAAAAGATGGCTGTTATCGGTGCCGAGAAAGCTGGGCTGGACAAGGACGGCATTGCCAATATCGTTCTCGTCCAGAAGCTTCAGGTAGGCGTCCAGCGTTGCGTCATAGTCGGGTGCGTAGCGCCGTCCGTCCGCCAGCGGCAGAGTCCTGGCAAACACGTGCGCGTGCGTGTCAACGCGCGGCAGCCGTGGCCGCCCGATGGATGGGGCCTGAGTCATCGCTGGCTCCGGTGATGGTCAAGCGCTAATTCGGCGTCGGCGACCAGTTGTGAAGCCTGCTCGACGCCGGACGGCCGCAAGCGCTTGCCGCGCGTTTCGGGAAGCAACAACACGGCAACCATCGCCAGCCCGTACGCAATTGCGGCATCGATACCAATCGCTGCTCCCAGCGACATCGAATGACTCATGTACCCGACCAGCACCGGGAAACCCGCCGAGGCGATGCGACCGAAGTTGTAGCAAAAGCCGACGCCTGTCCCGCGCATGTCCGCAGGATAGAGTTCGTTGAAAAGTGCGCCCAGGCTGGCCGGGATGCCGGCGGCGAAAAAGCCTAGCGGGAAGCCCAGAACAAGCATCTGCGTGTTGCTCAATGGAAGCATCACGTAGGCGAGCACGGTGACGATGCAGGAAAATGCAAAAAATGCGATGTTGCGACGCCGTCCGATACGGTCGAGCAGGTAAGCGCTCGCCATACAGCCGCACCAGAAAGCCACGATAACAACCGCAAGATACCCACCGGTGTTGAGGACCGACAGATGTCTTTCCTTGGAGAGGAAGGTCGGCAACCAGGTCATGATGGCGTAGTACCCGCCGTGGGCGCCTGTGCCGAGAACCGCGCCGATAACGGTGGTCTTGATGACGCGCGGCTGGAATACTTGCGCGATTTGCGCCCACACAGAAACCACTGGTTCAGCGCGAGACGGCTCAACGCGCACAGGTTCGCGGAGATTGCGGCGGACGTAAAGGACGAGAAGCGCGGGCAGCAGGCCAACACCGAACATGACACGCCACGCCGTGTCTGACGGCAACCACGAAAAAGCTGCGGCATACAACAGCACTGCGCCGGCCCAGCCGACGGCCCAGGCGCTCTGTACCGCGCCCATGGCCTTGCCGCGATGTTCCGTCCGGATGGTCTCAGCCATCAACACGGCGCCTGCAGCCCACTCTCCGCCGAACCCGAACCCTTGCAGGGCCTTCAGGACCAGTAGTTGAGGAAAACTCTGGGCGAAGGCACAAAGGAAAGTGAATCCTGCAAACCAGAGAATCGTAATCTGCAGCGTCCGCACCCGACCAATCCTGTCGGACAAGGCGCCCGCCAGCCAGCCGCCCATCGCCGATGACACCAGTGTCACGCCGCTGATTGCGCCCGCCTGCGTGTGGTCGATGCCGTACGCTGCGATGATTGCGGGGATTGCCAGGGTAAACATCTGCACATCAAGGGCATCGAGGCCCCAACCCGCGAAACATCCCCAGAAGGTGTTTCGTTCGAGAGGTGTGCCTTGCTTGTACCAGGTGAACATCGCCGTCTCCAAGGTAAATTCATATATTCATGTATATGACTATATGTTTAGTTTAGGCGCTTCGACGAAGAAGTCATTGGGGATTTACCCTTGTTCCGGCAGATGTTGTACAGTGACTATTCCTGTGAACAACTATATGAATCATGGATATGCAGTCGTTCTCGGCCAGGCCAGACAGTCGATTGCCCCGATACCAGCAGCTACGCGATGACCTGGTGCGCCGCATCGCGGAGGGCGAGTGGGCGCCAGAAAAGGCAATCGACACAGAGGCGGAACTCAGCGTGTTTTATAACGTGTCGACCGGCACACTTCGGAAAGCCATTGATTTGCTGGTGGCCGACGGGGTGCTCACCCGCACCCAGGGAAAGGGGACCTTTGTCCGGCGCCCTCGCTTTGATTCGTCGTTGTTCCGCTTCTTCCGATTCAAGTCAGCTGACGGGAAGCCGGTCCGACCGACGGCGAAGGTGCTCAGCCGCGAGGTCGTCAAGCCAAACGAGACGATTCGCTCAAGCTTGCAGATGAAGGCGACGGAGAAGGCTGTTCATCTCTCGCGGGTACGACTGATTGAGGGACAAGCGGTTTTGTCGGAAGAAATATGGCTACCTCGAAGCCGTTTCGAAGCACTGGCGACTCTGCCCCTTGGTGGCTTCGAAGATTTGCTTTATCCGCTCTATGAGCTGCTTTGCCGCCAAATCGTCGCATCCGCAACCGAGATTCTGAACGTCGAACAGGCGACGGACGCTGATGCAGCGCTCTTGCATATCGACGTTGGCAGCCCGGTAATCCTTGTGCACCGTGTGGCATCCGATTTCGCCGGGACGCCTATTGAATGGCGCACCACGCGTGGTGCTGCTGCAGCGTTCCAGTATCAGGTCGATATTCGCTGACAACGCGACCTCCCGCCGCGTTTGGTGCTGTCATAGGGGCCGACAACGCGAACTGACTTTCTGTCACCCGGCAGGTCGCATTTTTCCTGCGACTTTCAGGCTCTACACCTCGTTCGCCGAATACATCACTGGTCGCCAGTTGCGGCCGCAGCTCGCTTGCGTGCGCTCGTCCGGGTTATACCTCATTGCAGCCCGACCTCAAACATACAAACATATACATGACTATATCAATCTGCTTGTTTTCGTCTGACTGACCGTTTTCGAAACGCCAGTCGAGCGGCAGCGGGCATGGAACTTGGAGCGAACATGTCTACGTCCGTAACACGTGAGCAGCAGGTAATGAAGAAAATGGCATGGCGGCTGATGCCGCTGCTGATTGTCATGTTTCTCATCGCATTCATCGACCGGCAGAACGTCGGCTTCGCGAAACTGGAAATGGTTCAGGCACTCGGCATGACGGAAGCCGCGTATGGCCTTGGAGCATCGCTGTTTTTCATTGGCTACCTGCTGTTCGAGGTGCCCAGCACACTGGCGCTACATCGGTTTGGGGCCCGGACGTGGCTCGCTCGCATCATGATTACGTGGGGCGTCGTTACAGTGCTAATGGCGTTCACCAGGTCCCTGCCAGCTTTTTACTCGTTTCGGTTTGCGCTGGGTGTTGCTGAAGCCGGGTTTTATCCAGGCGTCATTTACTACCTGACGCAGTGGTTTCCTCAAAGCTACCGGACACGTGTGCTTGGCCTTTTTACCCTCGGCAGTTCGCTGGCAAACATGCTTGGCGCGCTGGTCGGAGGGCTGCTCCTTTCCTTGGGCGGAACACTGGGACTGGCGGGTTGGCAATGGGTCTTCCTTGCCACCGGTCTTCCGGCAATACTGATTGCCTTCGTAGCGCTTAAATATCTACCGAGCTCCGTCAAGGAAGCGAACTTCCTTTCTCAGGATGAGAAGGACATTGTGGTCGCAGCGCTTGTGCGCGAAGCGTCCCCGGAAGCAAAGGAGTCCCGGCCATGGGCGGCATTGCTTGACCCGAAGGTTCTCATGTTCGCAGCGACCTACATGCTGATGTCGACGTCGCTGTACGGTGTTACGTACTGGTTGCCCACGTTGGTTAAGAGCTGGGGCGTTTCATCGAGCGTCAATGGTCTGCTCAACATGATTCCGTGGGCACTCGCGGCTCTTCTCCTGCTTTGGCTTCCCGGGAAGCTCAAACGTGAACAGGTGGTGTTAAAAGCAATGGCCATAGTCGCCGGCATCGGCGTCGTATGCTTTGCATCGAGCCTCGTGTTGCCGACAGTGTCGTTGCGCTTCATTGCTCTGTGTCTGGGCGGCGCCTGTATTCCACTGCTATACCCTTGCTTCTGGTCGCTTCCCCCACGCTTCTTTTCTGGCGCTCGAGCCGCCGCAAGTGTCGCTGCCATCAACTGCATTGGAAACCTTGGAGGGTTCTTCGGACAGAACCTCATGCCGTACGTTGGCAAGGTAACCAACAGTCATGTTGCACCCATGCTCGTTCCGACTGCATGCCTGTTAGCTCTCGCAATCGGTACCATCATTGCGTGGACAGTCGGTGGGCATCGCAAGGCGGCGCTTGCGTCATCAACGGTTCCGCTTTGATGCGGGCCATGACACCCCCAAGCTATTTGCACAGACGCAATGTACCCTCATTTGAGCCGCATGTTCGATTGATTGCAGACTGAGCGCGGTTCAACTTCGCGATGGTTTGAAGCCATCCGGCCCGGCTTGGGAGTGCCGTTCCGGAGCAAGGCTCGAATCGACCGCTCATAGCCCTTTGCGCATCAAATAAGACGGGTTATTTGCGTGCAACCCCATCGGTTGTACGCGGCGAATGGCCGCTGACGAGAAAGCTGGATGTCTCTTCAGGGTCGCGTGCTGCCGGTCATGACCCGACACTTGTCGATCACACAACGATTGGCAAGGTTCGGCCAATTTGAGACGGTCGCGAACGGCTCTGCGAGGTCGCTGAGCGGCTGCCACAAGCCCTGAGTCCGTCCCCGTCAAGTATTTCGAGGGCGGCCGATCTGGCCAGTCTGTGCCTAGCCAGCGAGACCCAAAGCCTGATTTGAAAAGGCCGATCCACTGGTTAGATTTGATGCCATGTCCCTCCCCAACGTAGCAAGCGGTCATGTGGATCTATACTGGGGTACCTGGAGGCTTCGATGGCTAATCAAGACAGACTGCATCCGCTACGTCCGCTCCTGAAAAATTGGGTTTGGGAGCATGGCCGAATCGGTACCCGATATCTGGACTGCACCGACGGCGAAATCAAGTTTGACGAAGGCAAGAAGTCGCGCTTCGCGGCCGAAGAATACATTCACGTGCCGCTCGAGAAGGATGCTGACGACGATGCGCCTGTGGAAGGTCCTGCGATCCAGGAGGCGGGGCTCGCCCGGTTTTTGAGGGCAGCGCAGTTAGGCAGGCCCGAGGAGGCCGGCACTATCGTGGAGGTCCAGCGCGCAGTGCAGGACTGCATGGAACTCGGCCTGTTCAGCGCATATCAGTTGAGCGCCCAGCAGGCCGCCGCACGCTATGCGCAAGAACCCATGTTCGAGGATGAAATCCGCGCTGCGGTTGTCGACGATATCCGACGTATCTACGCGGGCATGCGCGAGCAATTGGCGCTGTACGATTTCAGTGTGCTTTACGGCTTGCCCACGCCCCTGCTCATCAGCGAGGCGCCGTTCATCGACTGGCGCGTGCGCGCTAGTCCGGCCCTTCCGTTTGTCTCGCTTCCTCTTGGGCCATACTGCCTGCTGGTGGGTGCGCCGTCGGGCAGGAGCAGCCGAATTGGCCCCGTGGTCTGGAAGTCCGCCGCGGCAATGGGCCCGTTGAAGGACCACAACCGCCAAATCGCGGAGCACGCACGGTTGTGGCTGGTGGCGACCACGGATGACCAACTCGTCGCGGTACAAAGCCGCTTTGCTGATGCCAGGAGCCCCAAGCCAGAGGATGCGAGGCCCTGACTGAAGTCGGCGGGAAACGCGTTGAATCGTTCGTGCTTCTGGAGACGATTTACGGACGTCCGCTCCCTGAAGCCACGAGTGTCACGCTGGGTCGATATCCGCGCGGCCTTCATAAGCAGCGGAATACACCCGAGAGCAGGGGTCGGCCCCGTCAAGCCCCCGTCGCGCGTGCCAGCCTCTGAAAGTCGCGATCGCGTATCCTGGCAGGTCAGTCCTTAGCCCACGCCGCAGCCATGGCGACGGCAAAGTCCCGATAGGATCTCGGTTGCCGTCCCAGCAGCGTCGCCAGACGCTCGACGTCCGCGCTGGACGCGACCGCGCCGTCCTGCTGATACCGGCCCATCATGAGCCGCATGTCGTATGCGAGCCAGGCAGGAGCAACCGACTTGAGGCGCTGCTCAAGGACGTCGAGATCGTCGCCACCATAGCGGACGGGACGTCCCAGCGCCTCGGCCCAGATCGAAACCACGGTCTGCGCATTGATCGCGTCAGGACCGACGAGTTCGTACGTCTCGCGCGGCAGCGGGTTTGAGCCACGCTCGCGGCGCAGCAGTTCGCGCGCGGCAGCCTCGCCGATATCACGGACGTCGACCATGGAAATGCCTTTCGCGCCAATTGGCATGCCGTAGACGCCGTGCGAAAGCAGCGGGTCTTTCTGCCGGACGTCGTTCTGGATGAAATACGCGGGGCGCAGCACTGTCACCGGCAGGTCGAGGTGTTCGATCATGCGCTCGACCGTATGTTTGCCGGTGAAGTGCGGCACGTCGACGTATTCGGCGCCCTTGAACACCGACAGATAAACCACGCCTTTCACACCCGCTTCCCGTGCGACGCTCAGGGTCTGCACCATTCGGCCAAGGGACTTCGAAGACGATTCCTAAGTCGAGGCAGATTATTTTTCAAGCGCCGTGTTAGGCGGCTTAGACTTCGATTGCCATGCTGATCTATGACGCCTTCGGTCAATTCGTCCCCTGTGCTTCTCGTCATGCAATTGCTTCTTCAACGGAGATTCTCCGTCAGCACGTCGGATATCTATCTAGATAAGTCCGGACAGATTCCCCAATTTCTGGCGCATGCGTTCGATGTAGTCGTTAGCACCGCTGAAACCCTCGGCGTTCAGTGCGCTGGTCGACGCCATCAACGATGAAGCCACCAGCTTCTACAAAAGTACGGCTTCGTGCCGCTTACCGATGAACCGCTCACGCTGTTCCTGCCGGTAACGGGCCGCATCGGCGAACCCGCAAGCCGCGACGATGCCGCTCGCGGCGTGTAACCGGGCCGGGCGGTTGAAAGCGCCCGGCCACCCGGCTGATCGCCAATCAACCTCCTTTGTAGGCCGAATGATCCGAGGCCCACTGGGTCGGTGCCCCCGAAGCGGCCGAGCCCGATTTCACGCCACCGTAGCCACTGGGCGCCTGCTGCTGGGCCGCCACGCTCGCCAGCGTAGCCTGGATGTGCGCCGGGTAGTGCGCGTCACCGTGGTTGCGGCCGTAGCCCGCCTGCTGCAGTTGGACGAGTTCTGCGCGCACCTGCTCGCGCGTCAGGGGACCGTTGTTGTGAGCGGACGCAACCGTGGGCAGAGCGAGGACCGACACGAGCGCGAGAACGGGGATGAATGCTTTAGCCATGATGAATCTCCAATTGCGAGCGTCAGAAACAGAAAACACTGGGTTAGCGAAACAACGACCGCCGGGGCGGAAGCCTGAGTGCCAAGTCGTTGAAGTCAGTTTATCTGGTTACTATCAACTTACACGTACCTTTCGCCCCAACTGTTTGTTTCCGCGTCTGCAACGTCACCAGGCGTCTATCCGCACAAAAACGCTTGAACGGAATGGCGGTTAGCAGTTCGACATCAAGTTTGACGGGTTAATGCCGTATACAAACATCATGTGTGATTTGTTTATCAATCATGTGTTGGCGCTTGCGCTGCTCGCTTCCTTCTTCTTGCGCCTTGCGCACGCCTCGTCATCGGCTTCCCATTTAATTTATCCATGTTCAATAATCTAAGTATCCGTGTCCGCCTGGCGCTGGCGATGGCTTTTCTCGCCGTGCTGCTGGTCCTTGGCGGCGTCATGGGCATCGCCAGCGTGTCGATGTGCAACAACGATTTGAAGGAGCTGTATTCCAGCCGGCTGGCTTCTTCCGAGGCGCTCGGTCGGGCAAACGTAGCACTATCGAGGACGCGCCTCTGGCTGCTTCTCATCGCGCTTGATCCGGCCAGTCCGGACGTACCCCAACGAGTGCAGATCGCCCGGGATCTGCTCGCTGAGTCGAAGCAGGCGTGGGACGCGTATCGCGCGCTGCCGTTCTCCGGACCCGAGGAGGCGAGCCGCGCGGCCGACGTGAACGCGAAGCGCGACGCGTACGTCGCAAATGGCCTGGAACCGATGTTCAGCGCGATCGCCGCCCACGATACGGCGAAGCTCACCGATGTCGCCGTGCACACACCGCAGTCGCTGTTCAGCGATTTCACCGGCGGCACATATTCACTGGGCCAGATGCAGATCACGGCTGCCCGCGCGACGTTTGAGACCTCGCAGGCCCGCTTCCACGGGTTCATCGGCGTAGCCCTCGCCGGTATGCTGATGGCGCTCGGTGCGGCGGCACTGGCCTGGTGGTCGCTGCAGCGCGCGATCGGCACGCCCCTTGCCCAGGCACTGGGCCATTTCAGGGCGATTGCCGATGGTGACCTGACCTCGCGCGTCGAGGTTCGCACGCGCGACGAGATGGGGCAGTTGATGACCGGCCTGCAGGCGATGCAAAGCAAACTGGTTCAGACGATCAGTGTCGTGCGAGACGGTTCCCGGTCGATCGATACCGCCGCACAGGAGATATCGGCCGGCAACCTGGACTTGTCGCAACGGACCGAAGAGCAGGCCGCCTCGCTGGAGGAAACTGCCTCGTCCATGGAGGAGCTGACGTCGACGGTCCGCCAGAACGCCGACAACGCGAAGCAGGCAACCGCGCTGGCCAGTACGACGTCGGGTATCGCGCAACGCGGCGGGGAAGTGATCGGACGCGTGGTCGAGACGATGCACGGGATCTCCGACAGCTCAGCCAAGGTGGCCGAGATCATCAGCGTGATTGAAGGCATCGCGTTCCAGACCAACATCCTCGCGCTCAATGCCGCGGTCGAGGCGGCCCGCGCTGGTGAACAGGGGCGGGGTTTTGCCGTCGTGGCCGGGGAGGTCCGCACGCTCGCTCAGCGCAGCGCCACGGCGGCCAAAGAGATCAAGGAGTTGATCGGCGAATCGGTAACTCGGGTAGATGCCGGCTCGAAGCTCGTCGAGGAAGCTGGCAGCACGATTAATGAAATTGTTCGGTCGGTGCAGCGCGTGACCCACATCATGAGCGAGATCGCGGCAGCATCGGAAGAACAGAGCACCGGCATCGGGCAGGTCAATACGGCCGTCACGCAGATGGACGAGGCGACCCAGCAAAACGCCGCGCTGGTCGAGGAAGCCTCGGCCGCGGCGCAGTCGCTGGCCCAGCAGGCCCAAGCGTTGCGTGACGCAGTGGCAGTCTTCAAGGTTGCCGACCGGGGCGCCTCCGCGTCACGCGTGATGGCTCAACGGAGCGAACCGCGTCGGCCGGCACCGAAGGCTCGCACGTCACGTCCTCCAGCGTTGAAAAAGCTGGAGACGGCGCCCCTGGTTACCGCAGACACGACCACACTGGTTGCGACCGGCAGCAGTCCGGAGCACTGGCAGGCATTCTGAGCGGATCTGAAAATTGGACAATGCGAACGACGCACTTCACCGAATGTGCAAACTTGTGACCGCCAACACGAGGGAAATGAGCGTGCTTGGCGCGCGGGCGATGGTTCTCGGCAGGTTTCTTGATGCAGCCTCACCACACCTGACGACGCAGCAGCGCGCCAAGGTCGCCACGTCATTCCGGCAGGGCATTGAAGAAGCCATGTCCCTGATGGACGACGTGCCCCTGCCCGCGGAATATCATTCGGCGATGCTCGAACTCACCAATGTCATCCTCGCCATACTCGGCCCAAGCCGGGCCTCGCCCCTTTGAGCGAGCCGGAACGGCCGCTTTTGAATGGGATGAAGACGTTCTCAAAAATTCGCTGAAGGGGTGATCTGCTGGGTCGCCTCGAAACACTGTGGCCCAGGCAATCCGCAATCTTCGACGACACCTCCGGTGAGGGATGAACTCTTCGTCGATTGCGCTTGATCAGGCGCAGAACAGATCGAGTCGCGCGGGCGCTTCGGTCAGGGAGTAGAAAAAGCACCCGCTACTTAAGCTCTTCGGAAGGAAACGCGGTGAGAAAATCAAAGTCGCACCCTGCCGCGGCAGAGAGCACGTGATCGTGATAGAGCCGCTGGTAACCGCGCGCATACATCCCTTCCGCCGGACGAATCTCAGCGGCACGACGCGCCAGCTCGACCTCGTCGACCAGTAGATCGATCCGCTTGTCCCGCGCCGAGAGCCGGATCCGATCACCGTTGCGCACCAGCGCCAGCGGGCCACCGAGCGCCGCTTCTGGCGTCACGTGAAGCACGATGGTCCCGTACGCCGTGCCCGACATGCGCGCATCTGAAATCCTCACCATGTCCTTCACCCCCGCCCGTGCAAGTTTCTGCGGGATCGGCAGATAGCCGGCCTCGGGCATGCCTGAAGCACTGCGCGGCCCCGCGTTCTGCAATACGAGAATGTCGTCCGCGCGAACGTCCAGACCCGGGTCGTCGATGCGCGCGGCCAGATCTTCGAGCGAGGTAAATACCACGGCACGCCCTTCATGTTCGAGCAGTTCGGGAGTAGCGGCGGCGCGCTTCAGAACCGCACCGCCGGGCGCCAGACTCCCGTTTAGAACAATCAGCCCGCCCTCGGGACTGACCGGTTTCTCCTTCGAGCGGATCACGGCCGTATCGATCGGATCGGCAAGCGGCCTGTTCAAACGCTCCTCGAGACTCTGCCCGGCGATATCGCGACAAGTCAGATCGAGTTGGGGCATCAGTCCGCGCAGAACGCCCTCCAGCCCGCCGGCTGCATGGAAATCCTCCATGTAGCCGTTGCCTACCGGCTTGAGATCCACGAGTACGGGCGTTTCATCAGACAGCCGGTTGAACTCGTCGTAATCGATCTTCAGTCCGATACGACCAGCAATCGCCGCCAGATGAATCACGGCGTTGGTCGAACCGGAGACCGCGAGCAGCACCCGCAAGGCATTGCGCACCGACGCGGGCGTCACGATCTCGGCCGGTTTCGGTCCGCCATTGAGCGCCATGCGCGCAACCAGCGCTCCGGTTTCTTCGCAATTGCGCAGACGATCCGCGTGCACGGCCGGAATCGCCGCCGAACCGGGCAGCATCATGCCCAGCGTTTCCGCGATCAGCGCCATGGTCGACGCCGTGCCCATGACCGCACACGTTCCCGCCGTGACCGCCAGACGCCCCTCCACCTGCCTGATCTCCTGCGCCGAGACTTTCCCCGCGCGGAAATTCGACCAGAAGCGCCGGCAGTCCGTGCACGCGCCAAGCCGCTCGCCGCGATGTCGCCCGGTCATCATCGGACCGGCCACCACCATTGCGGCGGGCCGCTCAGCGGAGATCGCGCCCATCAACATCGCCGGCACGGTTTTGTCGCATCCGCCGAGCATCACCACCGCATCCATCGGCTGGGCACGAATCATTTCCTCGACGGCCATCGCCATCAGATTGCGATAGACCAGCGAAGTCGGCGAAAGGAAGACCTCGCCAAGCGACATCACCGGAAATACGACCGGCAATGCGCCAGCCGCGAGCACGCCGCGTTCGACCGCCTTGATCATTTCGGGAAAGTGGCGATGGCAGTTATTGAAACCGCTCTCCGAGGTGCAGATCCCGACGATCGGCTTGTCGAGCGATTCACCGGTGTAGCCCATCGAATTGGCAAACGACCGGCGCAGATAGCGCGCGAAATCTTGATCACCGTAGTTCGTCAGGCCATTGTCGAGGCCACGCGGTTTTTGATTCATTTCCAGTTCCTTACGATCAGCAATACAGCGCGGATATAGCGAAAGAAAACGTCAGATGAAACCAGGAGCGAGGCGGCCTCCGACCTCGATAAGTCTAAACGACGCCTATCATCCAGATACCGCCCGGCGCCGCACGCGTGACGGGATGGGCGGGGACTCACGCACTGAACGTGTTCGCGGTCGATCCCGGTTTGGGAGGTCACATGTCATCGCTACGCGCAAACGATCTGCTCCATTCGAAGGAAGGGTTCCGTCTGCATGGCCAGGACCTCGACTGCTGGCGCCGCTGGGGGCCTTATCTGAGTGACCGGCAGTGGGGCACCGTTCGCGAAGACTACAGCGACTACGGAACCGCATGGGAGTATTTCCCCCACGAGCATGCGCGCAGCCGCATGTACCGCTGGGGCGAGGACGGCATTGCCGGATTCGGCAACGACCCACTCGACTGGTGCGTGTCGCTCGCGCTCTGGAACGGGCGCGACCCCATCCTGAAGGAGCGGCTGTTTGGCTTGACCAATGCGCAAGGCAATCACGGCGAGGACGTGAAGGAGCTTTACTTCTACGTCGATGGCACGCCGACGCACTCGTACATGAAGATGCTGTACAAATACCCCCACGATGCGTACCCGTATCAGGACCTGATCGAGGAAAACGGCCGGCGCGGCGCCGATCAGCCCGAATACGAAATCCTCGATACGGGCGTGTTCGACAACGATCGCTATTTCGACGTCTGGATCGAGTACGCGAAGCGCACACCCGACGACATCGTGATGCGCGTAACCGTCGAAAATCGCGCGGATCAGCACGCGCCACTCCATGTGCTGCCGCTCTTCTGGGCGCGCAACCGCTGGGCGTGGTCAGGCAAGCCCGGCAAGCCGTCGCTCACGCTCGAGCCGGCGTCCGCCGAGGGCGCGCGCGTGATCGCGCACAATCCCGCGCTGGGCACGATGATCGTCACGGCCTCGGCGCCGCAGCCGATCGAATGGCTGTTCTGCGAAAACGAAACCAACGTCCGCCGCCTTTTCGGCATCGCCGGCGCAGGCCCGTTCAAGGATGGCTTCAACGATTACCTCGTCGATGGCGACGAGCACGCAATACGCCGCGACGCGGGCACCCGCGCCGCCGCGCATGTGGCCCTGTCGCTCGCGCCGCACGAGCGCGCGGTGCTATATCTGCGCTGGCGTCCGGCGGCACTACCGGGCATCACGCGCGACGACGTGCCGCTCGACTTCGAAGCGCTGTTCGCGCGCCGGATCGCGGAGGCCGATGAGTTCTACGCCGCGCTCCAGCACGACATCAGCGACGCCGACGCGCGGCTCGTGCAACGCCAGGCGCTCGCCGGCATGTTATGGACGAAGCAGTATTACCAGTTCGACGTGACGCGCTGGCACGACGGCGACCCCGGTCAGCCGAAGCCGCCGAAAGGACGCCGGCACGGGCGCAACGCCGACTGGCGGCATATGTGCAACGGCGACGTCGTATCGATGCCGGACAAGTGGGAGTACCCGTGGTACGCGTCCTGGGATCTCGCGTTTCATGCCGCCGCGTTCGCCATGGTGGACCCCGACTTCGCGAAGAAACAGTTGCTGTTGCTCGTGAAGGAACGGTACATGCATCCGAACGGGCAGTTGCCCGCCTACGAATGGGCATTCGGCGACGCGAATCCGCCCGTTCATGCATGGGCGACGTGGCGCGTGTACGAACTCGACCGTGAAGTCACGGGCGTCGGTGACCACAAGTTTCTCGAGGTGATGTTCCACAAGTTGCTGCTGAACTTTTCGTGGTGGGTCAACCGCAAGGATGCAGAGGACCGCAACATCTTCCAGGGCGGCTTTCTCGGGCTAGACAACGTCGGCATCTTCGACCGCTCTTCCCCGCTGCCGACGGGCGGCCGCATCGACCAGGCGGACGGCACCGCCTGGATGGCCTCGTATGCGCTCGACCTGATGCAGATCGGACTCGAGCTCGCGATGACGAACAACGCGTACGTCGAAATCGCGGTGAAGTTTTTCGAGCATTTCCTGTATATCGCAGAAGCCGTCGGTTGCAGCGAAGGTTGCAGAACTGGGCTATGGGACGGACACGACGAATTCTTTTATGACGTACTGCATCTTCCAGACGGAACCCGTGTGCCGATGCGCGTTCGCTCGATCGTCGGCCTGATTCCGTTGTTCGCCGTGCATGTGCTCGAAGAACGCATATACGGCCACCTGCCCGGCCTGCGAGAACGGCTCGCGTGGTTTCTCGATCACCGGCCCAATCTGGCCAAACTCGTATCGCGTTGGACCGAACCCGGCAAAGGCAACACCACGCTGCTCTCGCTACTGCGCGGATACCGGATGACGGCACTGCTGCGCCGCGCGCTCGACGAAGACGAATTTCTGTCCGATCACGGCGTGCGCGCGCTGTCACGCGTGCATCGCGATACACCGTACGAGTTCGATCATGGCGGCGCGCATGTCTGCATCGCGTATCAGCCGGCCGAATCGGATTCGCGCGTATTCGGCGGCAATTCGAACTGGCGCGGGCCCGTGTGGATGCCCGTCAACTATCTGCTGATCGAATCGCTGTATGAATTCCATCGCTACTACGGCGACGAATTCCGCATCGAATATCCAACGGGATCGGGCAACCGGTGCTCGCTCAGCGAGATCGCCGACGGTCTCGCGCGGCGTGTCACTACCCTCTTTCTCAAGGACGAGCACGGCGTGCGGCCCGTGATGGCGGCTTATCCGCAGTTGCAGGCCGACCCGCGCTCGTCTGATCTCGTGCTGTTCCACGAGTACTTTCACGGCGACAGCGGACGTGGCGTCGGCGCTTCGCACCAGACCGGCTGGAGCGGTCTCGTCGCGCTGCTGCTTCAGCCGCGTCTGATGAAGCTGGCCCACGTGGCGACCGATGTCACTGCCGAAAAGGTGCCGGCAGGCGCGCCCGTCGCCGAAGACGCGCTGCCCGCGATGGCGCGATAGACGGGCATCGAAAATCCGCAATCGATCGAGACGCGATTCCCGAAACTCTATGTCCTCGACCTATCGGACCAAAGTCTGATTGACCGACCTGAAGGTCACGTGCATCGTCAAAGGCGAACCGCGAACGTTTCGGCCTCCGCTGCCGCATGAATCGTAGGAAGAGCGCAAACATGGACTGGAACCGCTGGTACAGCTTGAAGAGTTACCTCAGATCTTCCCTGTGGACGGTACCGCTCGTCGCGGTGGCGATCTATGCCGTGGTAAAGCCGCTCACTGAAATGCTGGGAAGGTGGCTGATCGGACACGACATCCTCGATCCGAAAACCGGCCTTTTTGCGCTGTCCATGACTGGAGCGCGGTCACTTGTCGGCGACATCGTTTCCGCTGACCTGGCGTTTCTGGTGTTTACCTTCGGTTCGCTGCTCGTCGCAATCCAGGTCGCTGGCGGTCAATATACCCCGCGGATCATCGCGACGACCTTGCTGCGCGATAACGTGATCCGCAGCATCTCGGGATTGTTCGTATTCACGCTTCTGTTCGCCAACAGAACCCTGGGCTGGATGGGTGATAGCGAGGTGCACCAGCTTCAGGTATTCATTGCAGCGCTATTCGGATTCGCTTCTGTCGTCGCATTCCTTTTCCTGATTGATTATGCGGCGAAATGCCTGCGTCCAGTAAGCCTCGTGGCTCGGGTTGGGGAGCACGGGATCGCGGTCATCGAAAGCGTCTATCCCGACCCCGCGACGGGCCGAATCACCCCGCCGAGACTTGGCCACGAGCGAGGCGTCCCTGGCCGCATTGTTCGCCATAGCGGTACATCCGGCATCGTTCTGGCCGTGAATCTCGAAAGACTTGTCGCCAAGGCGAGGCGCACTAACTCGGTTATCGAATTCGTGCCGCAAGTCGGCGACTTTGTCGCGGTGGACGAACCCTTGTTTTATTTGTACGGAGACTCTGACGCAATCGATGAAAACCGGCTGCGTACACTGGTTGCCTTCGGGACTGAACGCACGATGGAACAGGATCCTATGTTCGCGTTTCGCATCCTTGTTGATATTGCGCTGAAAGCGTTGTCGGCAGCGATCAACGATCCAACAACGGCCGTGTTGGCCATCGATCAGTTGCAGCGGCTATTGCGTGTCGTCGGAAAACGGTCTTTGTACACCGAAGAGATAACGGATAAGTCCGGACTTGTGCGCGTCATCTATCGAACGCCGAACTGGGAAGATTTCGTGCATATCAGTTTCCGCGAGATACGTCAGTACGGCGCGGGCAGCATTCAGATCGCGCGGCGTCAGCGCGCGGCGATAGAGAATCTCCTTCAGTGCTTGCCGGAGCATCGTCACGACGCCTTGCGTGTCGAGCTGACCCTGCTGGACCGTGCGATCGGCTCGAAGCATCCATTTCCGGAGGACCTGGCGCTGGCCCGTATCCCCGACTCGCAAGGGCTTGGAGGCTCGGAAAGCTCGACAGCAAGGCAACCGGTCCTTTGAGAGGCAAACCATGCGAAAACTCATCATGGGCATCGTTGAATTCCGGGAGAAAATGCTGCCGCAATACGCGCAGCAGTTCAGCAAACTCGCGCTCGCGCAGACACCTGATGCGCTCTTCATAACGTGCTCGGACAGCCGGGTCGTGCCGGATCTGCTTGCATCGACCCATCCCGGCGATCTCTTTACGATGCGCAACGTGGGCAATCTGATACCACCGGCGACTGCGGAGGGCGTCTCTACCGGAGATCTTTCCGAGGCAAGCGCGATCGAATATGCCGTGCTGGTGTTGAAAGTCGCGAATATTGTCGTGTGTGGACATTCGGAGTGCGGCGCGATGAAGGCCGTATTCTCCAGGCACGCCAAGCTGAAATCACCAAACCTCGATAAATGGCTATGCCACGCCAACAACGCAGCGTTTCGCCTTGAACAGGAAGGTCCGCTCGACGACAGCTTGAAAGCACACGATCAATTGTCGCAACTCAACGTACTCGTGCAACTCGAGCACCTGATGACCTACCCGATCGTCCGCCAGCAGGTCACTGCCGGGGCACTCGTATTGAGCGGCTGGTGGTTCGACATCGCGACGGGCGCCATGTATGCCTATGAGCGCACGAGCCGCTCATTCGCAGTCATCGATCGCACAATGGCTGATCGGATGATTGCGCGCCTTACCGCACGGGCGAGGTGACGGGTTGCGAAGTCCGCGACGGGACCGGCATGTCGCTAGCGACCAAAGCAATCCCTGTGTCGCGATGCAGACGGCAAGTTCTGTTTCAATGTTCGCTCCGGCCATCAACGGGCATTCAGCTAAAATCCAGCGTGTCTGCTTACAGGCATACATGAGCCATTGCGGTTAACGCGCGACTGCACACCTGAAGAATCGGGTCTTATCTGTCAGAGGCCAGAATCCTGGAAGTGTTCTCAATGTGCACGGGCCGTGGCGTTCTGATTCCGTACAGGCACATCACGCTGCCGCACAGCAGGAGCACCGCAGCGGTCATGATGGAAAGATGCATACCTTGCATAAATGCATCAGGACGGGTATCGCGTACGAAAAACCCGAACACCGCCACCCCGAGCATGCCGCCTACCTGCCTCGCCGAGTTGAGCACTCCTGACGCGATACCCGAGCGGGAAGCATCCACGGATGACAGCGTGACGTTTGTCATGGTCGGCACCATTAAGGCAATGCCGCTTGCGGCTATGAGCATTGGCACGACCAGCATCCAGTACGAGCCGTCTATGCGAGCCGGCAACAGCAGCAGATAACCCGACGCGGCAATCAGCATGCCGGCAATCATGAGTTTCTTTGCGCCGACGCGGTTGAGCAGCCGACCCGCCAGGATATTCACTGCCATCAGAACGATGGTCATGGGCAAAAACGCGAAGCCGGTCCACTGAGCTGATAACTGCTGCTCTATCTGAAAGAAGAGACTAAAAACAAAGATCAAACCGTAGTAGGCAAAGTTCACGATGACGCCGGCGGCCGAGGCCGCAGAGAACGTAGTCGTTCGAAAAAGAGCCAATGGGAGCATGGGTTCCGTACGGCGTGACTCAAGCCACAGAAACGCCAAGGTGGCAACAACTGAGAACAGTAGCGCACCATAGACCAACGGATGATGCCATCCAAACCGGGCCGCTTCCGTGAGGCACACGGTCAGAGCGACGAGCGCCAGAATGGCCGCCACCTGGCCGGCAAGGTCAATGCTTCGGCTATGCGCCCGTGCGGCTGTCGCCGCATGACGGAGAGTAAGGCTCACGCCTGCAATTCCGATCGGCAGGTTAATCAGAAAAATGCTGCGCCAGCCCACGTGAGTCACCAGCAGCCCACCTAGCACAGGTCCTGCTGCAAGTGCAATTCCGCCGGCAGCTCCCCACCAGCCCACCGCTCGGCCTCTTTGCTCCGTATCAGGGAACGCCTGGCGCAGCATAGCCAGCGAATTGGGCACCAACAGCGCGGCGCCCATGCCCTGTACGACGCGTGCAGCCACCAGAATCGGCAACGAGTACGCGATCCCACATGCAATCGATGCCACAGTAAAGACGGCGAATCCCGCAGTGAAGATTCGCTTTGCGCCGAAGCGATCACCTAAGGCGCCCGTGGTGAGAAGCAGCGACGCGAATGCCAGCGTGTACGCGTTGACAACCCATTGCAGGCCGGTCACGTCCGTGGTGAAACGGGCTCGCAAAGCGTCAAGAGCGACGTTGACAACGCTGACATCAAGCAAAACAACGACAAAGCCCAGCCCTGCGGCGGCGAGAGTGCCGCGTTGATCGCGGCTCATAGACATGCTCATCTGGAATGACCCTTATCGACTGAACGAGTCTCATGGTAGGCATGTCGCCTTTGTGCGAATATTCCCCAAAACCGCACACTATCCTTGAAAAATTGCACAGATGTTCGATTGGGAAAATATTCGTCATTTCCTGGCTGTCGCCCGCATCGGTACGTTGTCAGGGGCCGCGCGTGATCTGAAGGTTGATCACGCGACGGTGAGCCGACGCTTGAGCGCACTCGAGGACGAGGTCAAGACGCGCCTTGTCGAACGGCTCCCCAGGGCCTGCAAACTCACTCTCGCTGGGCAGCGCGTGTTCGAACTCGCGCAGGGAATGGAAGAGAACGCGTACGCGATTGAACGGTTCCTTGATGCCAGCCTATCCCCGCTTAGCGGCAAAGTCACGCTGAGCGCACCGCCGGTACTAGTGGCCAGTTTTCTGGTGAAGCATCTGGCGGAATTCCGGCTTGCAAATCCCGGCGTCCAGTTGTCTGTTTCTGGCCAGGCACGACAGGTTTCCCTTAGCCGAAGGGAGGCGGATATCGCCTTAAGGCTGGTTCGTCCGGAGGAAGCGACCAGCGTCGTACGCAAGCTAGGGCGTATGCCGTTCGACCTATACGCGAGCAGGGACTATCCGCACCTGCACAATCCATCTGCATGGGAGTTCATCGTCTACGACGCCGGATTCGCGGACATGCCGCAGCAGAAGTGGTTGATGAGCGTTGCAAGAGGGCGACCTATTGCTTGCGAAATCAGCGATATCACGGGCCACCTTGCAGCGACCCGAGCAGGCGCCGGCGTAGCTGGCCTCCCGTGCTTCCTGGCAGATACCGATGCGAATCTACAACGCGTCGCATACGACGGCGAACGGTTTTCGCGTGATATCTGGATGGCTGTGCATCGGGATTTGCGGCGTTCGCCGCAAGTACGGGCAGTGATGGACTTTCTGCTGAAAATCGTGGCGGAACATTCCGCCTTTACGATCAGCGGTTAGACGGCGGATGCCAAGGGCCGCCGCCTACGATCGAAATAGTACGGCTGGCACGGCAGATAGCCCATGCCACAGCTATCGGGTTCTTGTCCCGGCGTCTGTTCGCGCGCGGACAGCAGCCTGTCAGAGATACTGGCCGATGGACTGCTTCGGGTCGGGAGTGTGAGTTCGCGATGCCGGAAGCTGTCGCCCGGCTGCTCGACGCCGCTACCGTCGGCAATCCGTCACATTGCCGACGTAGAATCCAGCCCGCCCCAAGGTCGGCATTGGCCAATTATGCAAAGTCGTTGATTATGGAAAGTAGCCGAGCCGATTGCCGACGAGGCCCGGCAAACAAGGGGCCGGCAGCAGGCGGTTCAGCTGGGAACTCGACATAATTTCAGCGTTGATCTGGAGTAACGGTTCCATTTCAGGGGACCGTTATGAAGCCAACCAGTTTGCACGAAGCCAAGGCCCGGTCTTGTAGACCACTTCCGACTCACATTGCTGACGAATTGCGCCGCTACGATGCGTATCTGCACGATGCGCGGGGACTGGCAGCCACAACACGGAGTAATACGGTCATTGGAACGGCGGCCAATGTTCACGACATCACCATAGCCCAAGCGTTGCTGCATGGTGAGGAAACGGACGTGTATGCGGACGCCGGTTATCAGGGTATCGAAAAGCGTTGTGAGACTGACGCGGTTCGTTGGCATGTGGCGATGCGACCGGCAAAGCGCAGGAAACTGGATCTGAGCGACTCGTTGGACGCGATCTATGATCAGATCGAGCGCCTGAAGGCGGGTATTCGGGCCAAGGTCGAACACCCGTTTCGCATCCTCAAGCGACAGTTCGGTTACATGAAGACCCGCTATCGTAGTTTGATGAAGAACACCGCCCAGATCACCACGCTGTTTGCTTTGGGCAATTTATGGATGGCGCGTAGAGCTTTGCGCAAAGCTTGAAACACCGGGCCGATGAAGATCACATGTCTGGTTGGAGCGCTCCGGCGCGCGGAAAAACCATGGCAATCAACTCGCCAACAAAGATCTGAAGGCCGAGGCTGCGCTTGATGTGAAAGGTAATGCTTCAAAAGCGGGTTGTGCAGACCTTCCTTAAGCGACATTCGCGCGCATCGGCGACGTCCTGTATGTGGCTCGAGGATACAAGTTGACTGATCGATCGCGGGCAGCAACTGCTGCTGTCGCGCAGTGTTGATCCGGGAAGGATCAACAGCGAAACATGCCCGCGAAAACTAACAAGATGGATCGGTAAAGGCGAGCTCGACTAACGTTGCGAGCATCATGGCAGCCGCGTTTGCGGGAGGCGGCTCGACCTTTGCGGGGCGGTAGATTACATCGCCTGCGGCGATGCCTTGTCCGCTCAAAGCGCATATACCCGATCGTTTCGCTGTAGCAAGGCGCCAAAGCTGTTCGCCGTACTTGCAACATCGAGGGTCGCTCCACGATACCGTGGCCGTTCGTGGACTGGGTCGATCGAGCAGCGCGATCGCAACGTCGCCATTCTTGACCGGCAGACGGCTCGATCCACCCGAATCGACTATATTCCTGACCCGAGCCGTCAATTGTTGCGCGCATCCCAAATCGAGTTGGCCGACTGTGCGCTGCCATGCAGTGTCGGCCGTCACGCATTGATCCATGGCAGTACTCCCGTCAAAAGCGAGGTGGCGCTCAGCTCAGCCGTATCTTCGGCTGCACGAAGCCGTTAATCCGCTCGGCAGTCCACAGCATCATGGCCTTGCCGAAACCGTGCAAAGCCTGCTGATGTTGTCGATAGAGCATGGCGTGACTGAGCTGCGCGAATCGGCCCTTGATAAACCCGCCGCGGAAGAATCCGAACTGCCCGAGCGTCCCAAAAGCGTTGTAGTCGCTCAGCGACACGAGCGCGCCGAAGTCGTGAAATGCAAAGTCGGGCAATGATCCCCCGCCGAGCCAGTCCGGCAAGTGCTTCGCGAGGTGTTGTGCCTGTTGCGTGGCGACTTGCGCCGTGGGTGCGAGAGGGCGTTCATTGCCGGCGAGCGTCAACGTCGAGCAGTCGCCGAGGGCGAATAGTGTGTCGTCGTCCTGTGCCTGCAGGGTTGGCCTGACGGCGATCTGATTGGAACGATTGCTCTCGATCCCATCCAGTTTGCCTAGAAAATCAGAGGCCTTGACGCCCGCCGCCCATACCATCAATTCCGCCGGTTGCTTGCTACCGTCGCCCAACCGGAGTCCATCGGGTTCGGCGGCGGTCACTCGCGTGCCCGTTCGTACCGAGAAGCCGATATGCCGTAACTGTGCCTCGCTGGACTCCGACACCGCTGGCGGAAATGCCGCCAGTACGCGCGGTGCGCTTTCATAAAGGGTGAGCTGCAGACGTGAGCGGATGCCGGGGTCGCCGTAACTCGACGCCACTTCGAGCAAGCGACTCAACTCCGCAGCCAGTTCGACGCCGGTCGCTCCGGCGCCGACGATAGACACGCGCAACGGGCTATTCGTCACAACGCTCCGGAATATACGGATTCGCAATGCTTCGTTGAAGACTTCAGCCTGTGCCTGGCTGTCAATGAAATGGCAATGATCAAGTACGCCTGGTGTGCCGAAGTCGTTGGCGCGACTCCCTAACGCAAGAATCAGCACATCGTATTCGACCGCGCGCGGCCCGATCACGACCTCCCCCGACGGCGAACGCAGCGCAGCCAGCTTCACGACGCGCGCATTGCGGTCCAGGCCTTCCATTTCGCCTGGCTGATAGCTGAAGCCGTGGTCGCGGGCGTGGGCGAGATAGATGACCTGCTGTTGCTGGACATCGCGAGTGCCTGCCGCGATGGTGTGCAGCATGGGCTTCCAGATATGCGTTGCACTTTTGTCGATTAACGTAACCTGACCGCGGCCGCTGCGGCCAAGCGTGTTGCCCAGCCTGGTCGCGAGCAGAAGTCCAGCGATGCCGCCGCCGACGATGACGATCCGGGTCATTTGGCGCATCGTCAAATGTCTCTCTTGCATGATCTCCTACTCCCTTTCGCGTTTTACAATACTGGACAGTATAGTTATCAAGGTCACCGCCCACGTCAACGAAAAGAAACTGTACGGTTTAGGTATGGCAAGATCGCAGCATTGAGAGTCGTAGGCCAGCGGCTTGGACGGGATGCTCATCGACATGGCTTGTTCGTGCGTGATCGTCATCGGGGCGAGTCTCCACCTCAGAAATTCAGCCCGATCGCGACCGCTTGTGTATCGATGAGAACGGGTGAATGAAGTGCGCGGTGAGTCCACGTCCAGTACTTGAAACTGGTCACGCTTCGCTCGTAGCCAGTCATGCTACGGCGCTCGCGTCGAATGCGCACGGGAGAGTTGTATTCTTCTAGCATTTGCGTGGCGGGGCGGCTTTGCGTCGGGACATGCGCCTCCATTCGGAACGGTCGGCGACGGTAGCAACAGGCGAGGGCTCGGCGTTCTCTGGACTCTCTGCGGCCAGGCATTCGAGCGGCAATTGCGCATTCGCACCGACGACGAGAATGGCCTGCATCAGACCGGGCGTTCGAGACGCACACATTGCGGCAATTGCCACAATACACGCGGCAACGATATAGCCTGCCCGAATGCGAGGTAATCTGATCGTGTGCATCTTGCGTTCTCCATCACGCGCGAAAGAAAGTCACACAGCGCGTTTTTAATTGACCAACAACGATAAATGTCTGACGGTTCAGGTTGCATTGCGTACATCAGAAAGGCCCGAAGCCCATCAAATCTGCGCAACGCGATTGAGCGCTTCACTGGCGGGCACGCTCCCGAAACTGCTATCGAGCATTTCCCTCAGGTGCGACGTCATAAAGTCGACGAAGGTTTTGATCTTCGCGTCGATATGATGTCTACATGAATAGACGACGAACACTCTCGTGCGTTGAAGACGACACTCAGGGAATAACTGAATGACGTTGCGCGAGTCGGGCAGCGTCGGCGCGGACACGATGGAGACGTCCACCTCGTCTGCGATCAGGTTCGCCATACGCGGCAGGAACTTAAGATGCACCGAAACGGCAGGAAAACGCCTGCGATATTCGATGACCGAGTGCGTCAACTGTCCGAGGCCGAGATCGGTTACGCAGTGAACGCGGAGTCTTCCGCGCGCGCGGGTGTGGGCGTCGCGTGCTTCGGCTTCGGCATCGTCGAGGTCGGCCAGGATCCTCTTGCACTTCTGGTAGTAGCGCTTGCCGGGTTCCGTCAGCGATACCCGACGTGTCGTGCGTTGCAGGAGCCGCGCCTGCAGCTGGTCTTCGAGTGACAGGACGGCACGCGATACGTTCCCCTTGCTGCAACTCATATGCTCCGCAACGACGCTGAAGCTTCCCGCCTCGACTGCTCCGGAGAAGATGCGCATGCTCATGAACTTGTCCATGGAACCGTTCACCTCGTGCTGTCTGATTCGGGTCGCTCTTCAGCGGAATGAGACTTTCCGACTTGGAAGAACGATAGACCGAGGCGAACGATTGAACCATCCCTACATTGGGATCGTCGCTTAATCCATGTGGTCAGGCCGGCGATACGTTGGTATAGGTGTCGATCTTGCTGCGCAGACTGTCGCCAGCCAGCGGCATTTCGCCGGCTCGGTAGCCTGTCGCGTCGAACAGGTCCAGTCATGGCAGAGAGAGGATATCAATGCCACCGCGCCTTTCCGACCATGCGGCGCGTTTATCAACCGAGGATCAAACATGACTGTCAAACACTACGTCATTGCCTTGCAACAGGCGTTCGTGACTGGAGAAGGGCTCGCAGAAGCCGGCACGGTCATTTCGTCGCATAGCGAGCGTTGCGGAACAGCGGGCTCGCGTCGACGCGGAGCGCAACGACCTCGTCGCGGAGCGCAGCCAATTCACCGACACATTTCCGGCTGTGGCGCACGTTATGACCACCGGAATGTCCGCTTATCAGTGCGCCGGACGGCAGCTCAGGGTGGCGGCCCTTGAGGTGAAGCCGGGCCGTACGGCGGCAGTGGGTCGGGAGTGTGAGTTCGCCTTGCCGGAAGCTGTCGCCCGGCTGCTCGGCGCCGCTACCGTCGGCAATCCATCACATTGCCGACGTAGAATCCAGCCCGCCCCAAGGTCGGCATTGGCCGAGGAGTCCGCGTTGAGTATCCGGCGGGTCACGAAGTGGAGCAGTCGTTCGAATGAGCGCTCGAAAATGCGGTCGAGCGGCAGAAACTGGGCTGGCTTCTGCCACAGCGTGGTCTATGGTTAGCACAACCCCACATACAACGCCCGCGCAATAGGTAGCGCGGGGAAAAGCGAACGTGTACGTCGATCCCAACGCGGGTCTTTCAGTATTCGCAGACATTTCTTCGGTCGAGAATCTGCGAGCGCAAGGTGGGATCAGCAAGGTGCTGCGTGCCCGGCGAGTGATCTTCGCGTTGCGGTACATCCGCGATGTACCGCGGCACGGTCTGGGTGGCCCGCAAGGAAGAACCGGCATCTTCGACTGACGTTGCCCGCGAATTTCGGATCCCTTAACTGAGCGGAGATTATGCCACCCGTTGGTTCTGGGCGGCGTGCCAGTCCTGCTCGAATTGCATCGGGCTGACGTAGCCCAACGTCGAGTGCAATCGCGAATGATTGTAGAAGCTCAACCAGTCGATTACCTCGTCCATCGCTTCGCGACGCGTTGCAAAGCGCTGGCCAAGGATGCGTGCTCGCTTGAGCGATCCCCACAGGCTTTCGGTCGGCGCGTTGTCCCAACAATTTCCTCGACGGCTCATCGAGCTGCGCATGCCGTAGCCCTTAAGCAGGTCCTGGAAGTCATGACTGCAATACTGGCTACCCCTGTCGCTATGGACGATCAGGCCCGCTTCCGGCCGGCGGCGAAACCACGCCATACGCAGCGCGTCAGACACCAGCTCCGTGCGCATGTGTGGCTGCATCGACCAACCCACCACCTGACGGCTGAACAGGTCGAGGATGACCGTAAGGTACAGCCAGCCCTCGTCAGTCCAGAGGTACGTGATGTCCGTACTCCAGGCCTGATCGGGGCGAGCAGGCGAGAAATCGCGTTGCAGCAGGTTCGGCGCGACCGGCAGGTTGTGGTTGCTGTCGGTGGTGGCCTTGAAGCGGCGTTTGGTCTTCGCCTTGATGCCATGCAGCTTCATGAGCCGCTGGACACGATCCTTGCTGACGCGAATGCCCTGGCCAAGCAGCTTCTTCCACACCCGCGGCCAGCCGTACTCGCCTTTGGATTCAGCGTGCACGGCCTTGATGTGGACCAGCAGGGCGTCGTTGCTGATACGTCGGCGCGGACGCTCCGTATCGACGTCCCGGGCCTTGCGGGCATGGTAACCGCTGGGGCTGACACCCAGCACCTGGCAGGTCAGGGAAACCGGCCATTGTCGGCTGTGAAGTTCAATCCAGGCGTACTTCAATCCGACACCTTTGCGAAGTACGCCGTGGCTTTTTCCAATATGTCGCGCTCCATCTTCACGCGTGCCAACTCCGCGCGCAGCCGGGCAATCTCCATCTGTTCGGGAGAAACCTGCTTGCCTGCGCCGTTCAGCTTGCCAGCGGCATCGGCCTTAACCCAGTTGTGCAGTGTCTTCGGGCTAATGGCTAGTATCTTTGCCACCGCCGCCATGCTCTGGCCGCTGCGGACCATGCGCACGGCTTCTATCATGAATTCCTGCGTGTACCGTGCTCTCGGATTACCCATCTTTCCTTCCTCCTCGCGCGAGTTTTACACACTCAGCAAGGGATCCATTTTTTACGGGCAAGCTCAGACGTCAGCTCGTCGCGCCGAAGTACACGGGTTGGCCGAAATGCTGATTGCGTGGCTCGTCGATTACCTGGCGGAACTGCTCGTAGCTGAGCGCCCGCTGGTCGATCGACTGGATCTGGATCGCGTTGCCGTCAACCAGACGTTCGCCTTCGATGCGCCCGACCTGTATCTGCGCTTCGAGCGGATCAAGCACGGCATCGGCAGCCTGCCTGTCACTGTCGAAATGACGCTGGGCATACAGAGCGCGCTCGACGTTCTCGTGCCAGTCGTCGCCTCAATTCCGCCAAGCGTGAGGCCACGAACTTCTACGTTTGGGAATCAGAGGACGCAGCCAAGGCGTTCTTCACCGATGAGTTGCTCGACCGGGTCACCGGTCTCTACGGGGTACGCCCTGATGTCGAGTTCGTGCAGATTGCCACGTTGGTGGAAAACGTTCGAGCATGAGGTCGTCTAGTGTCGTGGGTAGAGAAACGCGAGCTTGTCTACACCATGATGAATCCGTGCCGCATGCCGAGCATCACCGCTTCGGTGCGGTTGGTCGCACCGAGTTTGCCGAAGATCGACGAGAGGTGGAATTTCACCGTGTTGTCCGAGATGTCGAGGTGCCGCGCGATCTCCTTGTTGCCGAGTCCGTCGGCGAGCATCGCCAGCACTTCGATCTCTCGTAACGTCAAAGCTTCGAACGGTTCGCCGGATCCCTTCTGGCGCGACGGTCTTGTTTCGGCCAGCAGCCTTGCGAGGATGTCGGGCGTCAGCACGCAAAGGCCTGCGGCGACGGCTTCGATGGACACGACGATTTCAGCTGGCACCGCGTTGCGCGGCAGGATAGCCACCGCATCGGCGGGCAACGCATCGAAGATCCAGTCGCTGTCCGGGTCGTCGCTCAACAGGACGAGCGACGGTGACGCGGGCGAGAGTTCGAGTAGCGTCTTGAGCGCATCGCTCGCCTCCGGCGCGATGTCGGTGACGACCACATCCGGCACCGATCCGGCGAGGCAATCGACGAGCTTTTCGGTGTCAGGCGCGCTACCCAGGAACTCAAGTGCCGGGTTCGCCTCGACAAGCGCTTGCAGGCTTGCGCGCTCTTGCCACGATGCCGCAATCACTACGACCCGTAAAGGCGCCCTCCGTATCGTCTGTCCATCCGACATTTGGTCGCTTCCCGGACGTCACCTGCACGAATTCCGTTGGGGGCGTTCGCCCACCGTTACCGAACACGCGTGGCGTTCGCCGCCTCGGATCAAGGCGATGTGCAACTGCTGCCCAATGCTTGCGGAGCCCAGCGCCGCACTTACGTCACCCATGTCGCGGCAAGGCTTGCCGTCCAGTTCGATCAGTACATCGCCTATCAGCACGCCCGCCTGCTCCGCAGGGCCGCCCGGCGCAAGCGAATTGATCAGCAATCCACTGCTGAACGACAGGTTCATTTTATTGACCCAGGCGTCCAGCAGGCCGACCCGCTGCGTGCCGACACCAAGGTAGCCCCGCGAGACGCGCCCTTTAGCCAACAGTTCATCGGTGACGCGCTCCACGGTCATCCCCGGAATCACGATGCCGGCGCCGCGCATCAGTGCCGAGGTGCAGATGCCGATGACCTGCCCGCGCATGTCCGCGAGGGCCGCCCCGGAGAAACCCGGGCGCAGACCGCCGTCCAGTCGCACGAACGCATCGAGTTGTCCGCCTTTCCACGTGCGCCAAGGACCACCTATGCTGCCGATCACGCCAAAATCGGCGCTGACGCCGGAATCGTCCGCACGTGCGACAGCGAGCGCAAGATGACCCGGCTTCAGTGAGTGGGCGTCGCCGGAACCGATCGGGTCGAGATCCACGCCGTCCAGTTTCAGCACGCCGACGTCGGACCCCAGATCCAGGCCCGCGAGGACTGCGGCGACCGTACGACCGTCGGTCAACGTGACTTCGATGCCGTCCTCACGCCTGAGCGTGTGTGCAGCCGTCACGACGACGCCACGTCGCCAGATTACGCCACTCGACGGCATGCGATGTCGGCCGTGTACTGCGACGACACTCCGCCCGACTCGCGCGACGATGTCTGCCAGATTGTCCGAGAGATCCATCAAAGGATTTCCGCTCGAGGATGTGGTTTCCATTTCAAGCCCCTTCAATTGCGTGTGACCTGCCAGTGCTTCGCGTCGACGTTTGCTCGCCTGTCCAGCTAGCGTTATGACGACGGGTTCACAATGACAGAACGACGGGGGGCGCACACCACCCAAATGGGTAGCCGGGTGGATGCAATGCGGACTTCACGATGCAACGAGTCTGGTCTGCGACCAGCACGTCCCTCATCAAACTGCGGTTAGCGCCGCTCGCTACGGCCCCATACATAGCGAACCCACCGCTGCCAGCGGCTTTGCGGTGGAGCGGGCGCGTGGCGCGCAGTCTGCGCTTCGCAGTCGCGCTGGACGGACTTCTGAACCTGTTCGTGGATCTGCCTCAAACTCATGCCGCCTGGGCCTTTCAGTTTGTCGGGATCGGTAGCAGGATCGCCATCGGGATCGTCTGTCATGAGAGTCGCCTGTTTGTGATGAGGCGACTTGATCTTGATACAGATGTTCAGTAGCAGCAAGTTGGACGCGGCTCGCCGAGCGGCGCGTAGTCCGACAGTCCTTGCCCGCGTGCCGTTCGTGAAGTAGATTTTTCTAATGAGGTTCGAACTGGGAGGGACGGCCATGGAACTGAGCGTGGAACGGGTCGAGGTTTGGGCAGCTACCATCGACGATAAACCGGGAGGCCTTGCGAAGGTCTTAAGCGTCTTGCGGGATGCTGGTGTCGACTTGCAGTTCGTCGTGGCACGTCGAACGCCAGAGGCAGCGGGTAAGGGAGTCGTGTTTGTCGCTCCGCTACAGGGAGAAAGTGCGATCCGTGCCGCCACACAGGCGGGGTTCAGCGTCACCCCGAGCCTTCACTCCGTCCGTGTAATGGGTCTGGACCAGTTGGGCATCATCGCGCAATTGACCCAGATGTTGGCGGATGGGGGGATCAACCTTCGCGGCGTCTCGGCCGCTGTACTTGGCACGCAGTTCATTGCGTATCTCGCGGTGGACTCGTTGGACGATGCCGAAAAGGCGATTGACCTTCTACAAAGGGCCTGAAGTACCCGTACCGGACTGCAAACCGGCTTGGCTCTTGCTGACGAGGCAAGGGGGCCACTCTGTCTGACACGACTGCCGTCGACCATCTCAAATCCGTTGCGACAAAGCCGAGCGGCCATTTGAATGGCGAACGAAGCGCCGGGCATGGCGGCGAATCCCGATGCCGGTAGGAGGTCGACAGTGATGAAGACACCGACGACCCGAAGGCGGGTGCTTTGGGCGCTCTCGCTTTGCATGATCGCGACTTGCATGGCAGTTGGCGGGGCATTGCTGTTCGAGCTGTCGCTGGTCGGCCATGCCGTGAGCGATTTCCGCCGGGACGCGGCCCTGGCGCAAGCGGGCATCGCACGTGGCGAGCCGGCTACGCCCGAGGAGCGCATCAACCCGCCCTATCTGAAGCGATACGGGTTGGACCGTAACCTGTACAAGGACATTCACGGAAACTTTTCGCCAACAGGTGCTGACTGGCGCCAATGGGGGCTGCGAACCAAGGTCGCAGCCACTGTGATGTGGCTGGGTCACGATCCACCGGGAACGTGGTGGACCTACGTTCAGATCAAGTGCGTTGACCGGTTTCCTCAAGCTCACGCCGACAGCGAGCCGATCGTCGATGTTGCCGACGCTTGCCTCGGCGAGCCGCATTGATCGTCCCGTTGGTCACTTCCGATCATCGGAACGGCCAGCGCCGAGTGCCTCGAGCAACGGCCGGAGGGCATCCAGTTCCGCGCCGAAGCCGCTCCAGTCTCCCGCCTTCAGCCTCTCGATGGCGCGGTCATAGTGGACAAGTGCCTCTCTCGCGCGAGCGTCCACGGTGCCTCGGGCTGGCGATGCCGCTTGTGCGGTCTCACTGAAAAGCGCCGCCAGCGCCTCATCCAGAGTGTTCTCCATCACCACACGGTCCCCATACGCGGCAATCACCCGCTTCAACTCCGGCAACTGACCGGACGCCGCGCGCAAATAGAGCGGCGAAACGTAGAGGATCGAGTTCTCGATCGGCACGACCACGAGATGACCGCGAATGACGCGTGAGCCCATCTGGTTCCACAACGAGATCTGCTGCGAGATCTCGGTATTCTGCTGAATCCGCGCTTCGATCTGAAACGGCCCATAGATCAGCTTGTCCTTGGGAAAGGTGTACACGACGAGCTTGCCGTACCCGGGCGGATCGCATCGCGCCGCCAGCCAGGCAATCATGTTCTCCCGCTGGCTCGGCACCATCGGCAGCATGAGGATGAACTCGGCGCGTGCGTCGCCGGGGAGTCGCATGATCGTGTAATACGGCGGCATCGTGCTGGCGGTGCTTCCGCCATCCATTCCGACCAGCTCCTGGGGAAACTGCCACAGATCCTCGCGGTTGTAGAAGATCTCCGGCGCATCCATATGATAGGCGCGGTAGAGCTGCGCCTGGATCAGGAACAGATCTTCGGGATAGCGGATATGCTTTCGCAGCTCCGGTGGCATCACGTCCAAAGGCTTGAACAAACCCGGGAAGATGCGCTCGTATGTGCGCAGGAGCGGATCGGCGGGATCGCTGACGTAGAAATCGACCGTGCCGTTATATGCATCGACCACGACCTTGACGGCGTTTCGGATGTAATTGGCGCCGTCGCCGAAACCCCGCCGGGAGTAAGGAAACCACTGGCTGACGGTGTAGGCGTCCTGGATCCAGAACAGGCGCCCATTGCTTGCGACGACATAGGGGTCATGGTCGAGAGTCAGGAATGGCGCGATCGTACGCACGCGGTCCTGAATGTTGCGATGAAGCAGGATCCGGCTCTTGTCTGTGATATAGCCGCTCAGCAGGATGTTCGGATCGTCGAGCTGCCAGGCGAACAGACTGCGGCGTGCCACACTGCCGATGCTGACGCCATCGCGCCCGCTATACGTCGTGTAGGCATTAGTCGGCCGTTGGGGAAAGTCGAACTCCGCTACGTTGCCGTTCACGATGACGTAGTCCTGGCGGCCTTCGCTGAAATAAAGACGTGGTTCGCGAATGGCCGGGCCGCCGTTGGACACTGGCGGAATATCGCGCAGATAGAAAAACGGTAAGCCTTCGGTGGATTTCTCGGTGACTGGCGACATCACGACGCCGATGCCGTGAGTAAAGATAAGGTGCAGGTTCACCCAGGTTTGGGCGTTGGTCGGAAGCATCGACGGTTCCAGTTCACGCGCCGACAGCATTACCTGTCTGTATCCGGCGTCAAGCTGATAGCGGTCGATGTCCACCGAAATAAATTTGTAGTAAGTCCTGATCTCCTGCAACTGTGCATAGGTGTCCATCAGCGGTTGCACATCCCATAGCCGGATGTTGTCGATGGTCGCCCGATTGGCCTGCAGCGAGTCGAGAGTCAGTCCCTGCTCGGCCTCAAACGGTTTAACCTCGATCTTGGCGAGGCCGTAAGCCTGTCGCGTTAGCGCGATAGCGTGCTCGATATAGGGTGTTTCCAGTTTCAGCTCGCTCGGTTTGACATAGAAGCGCTGAAACAGCGATGGATAGATCACAGCGAATACAAACGAACTGCCGAATACGAGCAGCGCGAGAACGACGGGTTGCAGATAACTCCGCCGGCGCATGTTGATCCAAAGGGCAACGGATGAGGCCGCGGCAAGGCCGACAAGCATCCACAGGACCGGCAACTCGACGTGCACATCGGTATAGCTGGCGCCGACCACGACGCCGTTGTCGCCATAGAGCAGCAGAAAGCGGTCGAGCCACCACGACCAGGCCTTCACCGCAAAGAACAAACCGAGCAGTGCCGAACCATGAGTGAGGGGGGCGGCCGAGAGCGTGCGTGGTGGCCGCTCCAGCGCGATGTCACCGCGCACCCCGTAGACAACACCTGCCACGATCGCGCTCCAGAAGATTAGCTGCAGCAGCCAGTTCTTGAGTGCGACATACGCGGGGAGCGAGAACAGATAAAAGCCGATATCCCTGTCAAAGATCGGATCGCGTTCGCCAACAGGGACCTGATAAATGAAGCGAAGCGCGAGGTCCCAGCTCGAGACTTCGCTAGCGGCAATAACCAACCCCAGGACGACCGCGGCGCAGGCAATACTGGAGCGCCAGGGAACGTGCGGCGCGATCAGTTCAGACAATTCAACGGCAACTTCCGTCGGACCCGATCGATCAACAGATTGAGCTCGCAAGACATCGACGCGCCTCGCGTAACGATGCGCCAAAATCCCAGACAGCCATATCGCGCACGCCGAGACTGCGAACACCGCGGCAAACAGCAGCGCTCTCGCGCAGAGGATGGTCCAGAAAACGCCACCATAGCCGATCGAAGAGAACCACAGCCAGTTGACCAGGATGCCGGTGATGCGTCCGACGACAAGCAGGCCAACGATGACGGCCGTCACCGTGATTGCATAACGTCTCAGGCGCACGCCGGACTTCACTTCCGACCGCATGGTCTCTCCTGTGCTGGCCGTCGCCCTGCCCTGCTCCGATTGCGATCCGGGTTCGGATGGCTACATTAATTCAAGCTATCTGAAGCCGCTCCACGAACCATGACAAAAGACCCTTGTGGACGTGGCGCGAGTCAAAACGGACAGTGCCCGGCGCAGCGATGCGGCAATTATGCCAAAGTTCATCCATCGCAATCGACGCTCGACGTCGAACTCTCGTTGCAGGTGTCGACGGCGGCGGCACGCCCTTTGCTGCGTTGAAACGGTTCAGTTCATCTCACGAAAAGGGACCCCTATCATGAAGCTCTACTATTCGCCTGGTGCCTGCAGCCTCGCCGACCATATCGCAATGCATGAGGCCGATCTCACTTTCGAAAGGATTCGCGTCGACCTGAAGTCCAAGGAGACCGAGACTGGGGAGCAGTTCAATCGGATCAATCCAAAAAGTTACGTCCCAACCCTCGAAATGGATGATGGTCAACGGCTTACCGAGAATATCGCGATTCTTTCGTGGGTCGCACAGCGCAAGCCTGCCCTTGCGCCGAATAGCGAACCCGGCAGCCTGCGCCTGCTCGAGATGCTCGCGTTCATTTCGACGGAAATCCACAAACAGTTCAGCCGTGTTTTCAAGCCCACTTCGGATGCTGAAGCAACGGCAGCGCGCGAGAAGCTCGGTCAACGCTTCCAGTTGATCGCCACCATGTTCAAGGGCGAATACCTGTTCGGCAGCGAAGCGAGTGTGGCGGACGCCTATCTGTTCACGATGCTGCTCTGGGCCAAAAAGGTAGGCATCGAAGTGCCGGAGAAATTGCGAAACTTTGCCGAACTGATGCGCGCGCGTCCGGCCGTCCAGCTTGCCATGAAGCACGAGGGACTCGACTGATGAAACGCAGATCCTCGCCGCGCGCACCTTTAGCTGGATGATTCGTGTGTGTTCGGGCTCGCTCAATGCAGTGTGGCGAGTGCGGCCCGGATACGCATCCCCTGCTCTTCGGAGACGAGCCGATCGAGCACTTCCGCGAAATGGGGGTGATGCATACCGGAATGGAGGTACTGCCACCGGTAGGCATGATGGAAATTCGCTTCGATCGACATGGCTTCTGCCTCGACGACGGCACGCCCGCAGTTCGCGATGAAATACCGCGAGTCCGCTGTCGCCTGCCCGCGCAAAATGCCATCGATCGCAATCATCAGGTCGATGAACTCGTTGACCGCGTTGTCGCGCGCCGCATCTGTCAGCGTGGCGTCGTGCCGCTTCCATTCCAGTTCATCGAGAATGGCGTGCTGACTTTCTTCCTTCCAGTGGTACAGAAATACATCCTTGAACAGCTCGGATAACTGATCGTCAGGATGAATGCTCTGGCGGTAGTGAATTTGCGAGAACAGTTCAATATGCAGCGTCATGGCCAGCACCGCCCAGGTGCTCTTGCCGAGGACCACGGCGGCAAGCGCATCGGGATCGACGTCGAAGCGATAACCCGCGGGCAGCGTTTCGCCGATCATTTTTTCGATGCGGCGAAACAGCGCCTGGTGTTTAAGCTCTTCGTCGCTGAAACGCACGAGCGCTTCGAGTGCCACCTGATCGCCGAGCCAGTAGTCCCGGCTCACTTCCAGCACCTTGGCGTTAATGAAGCGCTCGACGAGCCCGAACACGTTCGCGTATGTACGCCCCTGAATCTGGCTGACGAACCGCTTCTCAGCCTCCGAGAGCATGATGAAATCCGGCACCAGCGAGAGCCCGTCCGGCAAATACTTCTGGGACATGTCGAAGGTACGGCCTCCAATCACGTCACGGTCGATGTCCCAACTGACCATCTTCGAAGCGCGAATGCATCGGGCGTAGCGATCGCGATCGGACAGCCGCAATATTGCGTTCATTGAAGTTCTCCCAATATGGACCGCGATGCGGTCTGGCGTTGAGTGTCGATTCACCGGGCAGAGCCAGTCGAATGATCTGGCTTTCCGGCACGCTCAATTTACGATTGGGAGTCTTGAAGTTCTATGATCGAGTCGCCGGACGATATGACTGAAACGCCGTTTCGTCACGTTGGTCGCACAGGTCGACAATTGAGTGGGTAGAAACAGCACGGCGCGTCGCGGCAGGCGTCACTGATCCCGCAGTGCGGCAACGCCACGCGTAGCTTGCGCGTGCTGCGCTGATGTGGCCACGCCGTTCGTGTTTCCTTTGCTCTTGCGCCAGCCGGCCGGCGGCATGCCGAATTCGCGTCTGAACGCGCGACTGAATGCGGCTTCCGACTCATAGCCAATCTGTTCCGCAACGGCGTTGAGCGGCTTGCTACCGATCAGAAGTTCGTGCGCTGCAATCTGCATGCGCCATCTCGCGAGGTATTGCATGGGCGGCTGCCCCAGAAGATCGGTAAAGCGTTGCGCCAACGCGGAACGCGACAGGCCCACTTTGCGCGCAAGTTCCTCGACGGTCCACGCATGCGCCGCCTGCGCATGAAGCAGCGAGAGCGCGCGTCCAACGTAGCGGTCACGCACGCCGGCGAGCCACCCGGTCTGGTTATCAGGTAGCGCTTCAATACAGCTACGGATTGCTTCGACAAACAGCAGTTCCGATAGCCTGGCAAGCACGATCGTGCCGCCCGCGCGCGAGTCGGCCGCTTCCGCGGCAGCAAGTTTGAGAGACGACTCGAGCCATGCCGCACGCGGATCCTGGCGCATGTCGATCTTGAACAGTCGCGGCAGCGATGAGAGCAGCGGATTGCTCAAAGTATCGTCGCAGGCCAGAAAGCCGCACACGATGCGCGTCACAGCGCCCCCGCCGCCATAGGACAGCGTCATCACTTCACCGGGTGCTGTCGCCATCTGCCCGGCCAGTAGCGAGTCCGACGGCACAGGGGAGATATCGATCGCGCTGCCGATGATGTGCGTTTCACCCTGAGGCACCACGATCAGTTCGCCGGCATGGACGTGAATCGCCGAACCGGGATCGTCGGCCAGCGTCGCCCAGCAACTCCCCTCTATGATCAGATGATAAGAAACGACGCGCTCCGAAGGCGGCAAGTAAGCGCCGCAGAGCGATGCATCGGTGCGACCGATCAGACACCACGGCGCGGTGAGTGTCCCGTTCAGAAACACGGCGCCGCTCAGACGAACAGCGCGCAGAACCTCAGAGACTGCATCCATGGATAGCTCGCGTGAAATGCGATTTCCCGGGCGAGAAACCTGGCCGCCGTTCATTCGTCAGGATGGCCAAGGGCTCCATGTTATACCCGCAACCTCACTTGATGACAATTCCCTTACTGAAGTTTTGCGCGAGGCTTATGAAGCGCTTTGCGGGTCCGTTAAAGACTCGCGCCTGGCAAAAAGGCGCAACCCACGGAACGTGCGCTTCGCCAGGATGACAGGACGATCTTCGTGGACGCCCGCACTGCGCACGCGATGCATCGGCAAGAAGTGGACGATCGGTCAAGAAAGATCGACGCACGGACAGGACGGCAATGGCTTGCCGCGGGCAGAGTTCATGACAGGAAGGAACATCACGGATCGGCGTCATCCGTACTTCGCCAACAAGCCTTCCTCGGACTCTGGAAACCTGGCGCGTCACCCAACTTGCACGAATCGGTTCAGGCACAGCAACTGACCGCTTCGCGCAAACACAGTAGCGTGAGACACCGATGAAACGCCTGATAAGCCGTGCGATGTACCACCCGATCATTGCGCTATCCGTTTTCTATCTGGCCGACGTTATGCATCACGTCGATTACAGCATCGCTGGTGCATTGCTGGTTCTGACCGCGAAAACGATCTCGCGGGTTTCAAGTCTGTTCGACAAGGGATAGAGCTGCGATGCGAAGCGTTCGTCGATCAACGTCCGAGCGCGGCGCTGCAATTCAGCATTGGCATAAGAGACACCGGCTGCGATCGGCAAATCAACGAACAGAGGCCAGAAAAAAGGCCTGTTCGTGATGCAAATGCACGAACATGATCGCTAGAATTTCCTCTAGCACGTTACACACGGTCCCGCGTCCGATATCTGTCGGACCGCTTTCTCACATCGGATCTCCGGTTAATTCAGCATGGCACGGCTTGCACGGCACTACGTCCCCGATCAACCGCAGCACGTTATCTTGCAGGGACTCGCGGGGCCCGCTTTCATGGACGAAGGAGACTACCTGTACTTCCTCGCCTGCGTGGCAGACGCAGCGCGCGTCGCCGATCTGGCCGTCCATGCGTGGGTGCTCATGCCTGATGCGGTACAGTTCCTCGTCACGCCTTCGTACGAGTCGAGCGTCGCCATGGCAATGCAGGCGGTTGGCCGTCGCTATGCCGAGACCTTCAACCGCCGCCATGGACGCCGCGGTGCGGTATGGCGTGGCGAGTACCGGGCGACAGTGATTGAGCCCGACCGGTATTTCCTGCTCGCGAGCCAGGTCATCGATCAGGCGCCGGTGCGCAATGGCCTGGCGGCCGAGCCGGGAAACTACCCGTGGTCGAGCTGCGCGCACCACATCGGGCTGCGTGTCGATAGGTTCATCAAGGACCATCCACTGTACCGGGCGCTCGGCAATACGCCGTTCGAGCGCCACCAGGCTTATCGCGATCTGGGCGCACAGCCTGTCGACGAACGCGAGATCAATAACCTGATGCAGTCGACGCTCAACGGCTGGGTGCTCGGCAGCCCCGCGTATTGCGAATGGGCGGCGCAGACAGCCAATCGGCGCTTGATGCCACTGCTGCTGCGCGACCGGCCGTCCACGGTTCGCACCACACGCTCGCTCGTACACGTGGGCTGAGCAAAGAACGATCGAGCTTCGCGAGATTACACGACCGCGCCGACACCGCTCGTCGCGCGAGGCCCTGCATTTCACGCACAACACATTGCCGCTCGCGTCTGCGCGAATCCCTCGCGATAGCGAACGGCGAGGTGTGTGGCCGTGCGCCGCAGCAACGTCCGGTCGATCGTCAGGGCATGGCGCATTGCTTGCGAAAGTGCCTCGATCCCGACGCTGCCCGGCACGCACGCTGGCTCCCACGTCGCGGCAAACGCGGACTGTTTGGTCGTGTCGTTCGCGCGCGCCGGATGGAAGAAGTTCACCCGCGGCAAGCCGCACGCCAGCGCGACGATCCGTCCGTGCAGGCTGCTTCCCGCGTAGGCCGTGGCGTCTGCGATCAGTGCGCAGATGTCCCATATCTCCAGCGAACGGAAGAGTTGCGTACGTGAGACCTTCATCCGTGCCGCAATCCGCTCGTAGCAGGCCATATCGTCATGCCAGGGCGCCGCACCCGCTCGAAAGAACACAATACCAAGCCCGCTCTCGTTCGACACGCGATCGAGCTCGCGCGCAAGCACATCGAGCGTTCCGTCGTCGCCGAAATCCGCACTGAACTGCACGGCGACATACCCCTCGGGAAACGCCCTTTGCAAATCCGCCACGCCGCTTCGTTCCTTGCACGCGCGAATGTTCGCGCCGAACAACTCCGTCACCATCACCGCCGGATCCGGCACGAGCCGCGCGAGAATGCCTGCTGCGGCGAGCCCGTTCTGGGTGTGGATGTCACGCACGCTGACGTCGTCGGCTTGCGCGAGCTTCGACAGGACTTCTGCTCGCATCCCGGGATCCAGTCGCTCCACATCGACGCCGCCGGCCGCTTGATAAGTGACGCTCGACGCACAGGGAAACATCGCGCGAGACGTCATGTAGGGGGCAAGCGCATCGAGACCCGTCAGCGCACGTGCCCACGCGCGTCGTTCGTCGTTGTGCGTTTCCAGTCGTGCGATGATCTTCTGTGCCTGGTCCCACGGCAGCAGCATCACCGCCGCCTCCCAGTCGCCGCAAGTCAGGATCTCGCCGCCCGCGTGCACGATATGCACACGGTCCTTGCCGCGTTCTGCGGCCACTTGCGCGAGCGCCTGAACAGCGTGGCCGCCGTGGACGCGCAGGTCGCGCTCCGCGAGCCCGGCGAAGATCACGTCGTCGCACGCAAGCAGTTTTGCGACGACGTGAGGGAACAGCAGGTCACCCAGGTTGTGGCGATCGAAGGCGCCGAACACCACGACCGCATCATGTTTTCCTGTGTCTCGCATCATGATTCGGGCCCCGACCTCCCTCGGTACGCAGTCGCCGCTTGTCGCGCCACTCCTCCACCTGCCAGGCGATCAGTCCAGGCAGAAAGACGATGATGTCACGAATACGGCGCGCACCCGCGAGCGCGAGGCAAAGCTGCGGATGGAAACCAAGCACCGTGCCGATCAGCAGAAATCCACCTTCCTGAACGCCGAGTGCGCCAGGCACAAAGAACACGACGCTGCTGAGCGCCTGGATGAGCGACTCGAGTACGACTGCCTGCAGGAAACCTGCTTTTGCGGACAGAAAATAGAGCGCGAGCCATAGCTCGAGCGCCGTCGCGATGCATTGGAGTGATTGCCAGATGAGCAGGTAGCGGATGATGACGCCGGGCTGATGCCAGAGCTCACTGATCGATTGATCGATGCGCACCGACTCGCCGACGAGCGAGCGGAACTTGCCGCTCGTGATGCGATTGAAAAGTTTCGTGAGCCGCGCGAACGGACTCGCTCGCTGCACGAACGAAAACGCCAGGAGCAGAACCGCCAGAATGGCGATGCCGCCTCCGAGCCTGGCTGCGAGGTGCAACGCCCTGGAGCCGGCATGGGCGATCAGATAACCGATGGCCGCAATGGCGAACAGCATTTCGCTGATGAGCGTGAGCTGGAGGTCGACGACGAGGCTCGCCATGGCCGGGGCAGGCTCCATGCCCCGTTTGCGCATCATGCGAAACGTCACGACTTCACCGCCCACTCGGGCAACGGGCAACATGCCGTTCACGGACTCCCGAATCCAGACGAGACGCAGTACCGCGAACAGCTTCGGGCGTGTCGCGCCGCGCATCAGCATTTGCCAATTCCTTGCGTTGGCGAGCATCGGCAGAATGTGGACCATCCCTGCAAGCGCGAGCCCGGCGCCGGCCGCGCGCATCAAACCGAGCACCTTCTGCGCGTCGGCGTGCCAGACGAGCCAGACCGCGATGGCCAGGCCAGCAAGTGCGGCCGCCCGGGCGAGATATTTCATAAGCTGGCGCGAGCGTAGTGTCAGTCGCTTTGAAGCGGCAGCAATAGACTTTTGCGTCCACTTCGGACATCGAGGCGCAGCTGCGACTCTCCCGATAACTTTTCACCGAGAATCCGGCATATCGCACCTCGGGCTCCTATTCGAGCTGTCGCATAACTCGTTCCCCGCGCGGGGAGAATGGTGTGTGATTAGCGACCGTGACGAAGTCCCCGCTGCGCGCTGCGGTGCTCAGCGACAGTCACTGGCGAAGCTGTTCGTGCACACGATTGCCGAGCGGCGGCGCAGGCGGCCCACCCAACGTATGTAGGTCGTCAGATACGTTGTCTGTGCACCGGTCAGCGGACCCGTGCGAACGCTCGCAGCACGGCGTCGCCGCGCGGCGTCACGCGAGGTAACCGGAAGCCCGGCCCAATTGGCTCATTCGCAATCAACTGCAGTTCGCGGAGCGCGCCAAGCTCTGCCCGATCCGAATCAATTCGTTCAGGCGCATCCTTCAACAGCAGCAACGTGGCCACTTCGTGCGGGCTCAACATGTCGTTTACCTCACGGCGGGAACGAAGGAACGGGCGACCAGATCCGGCCACGGCTGCATCGGCAGCACGCGAATACCGGACCCGGCAGGATTGGTGGAAGCTCGTCGCCTATCGGGTTGACGAGCGACGTGTGCGAGGCGGACCTCGTCGTTCCGCCGTGTCAGGCGTCGCCTTTTCGACGCGCTCGAGAAAGGCGCGGACCATTTCCCCGACCTGTGCCTCGGCGACGGACACGCGGTCCGGCTGCACTTCCGGCGGCACGGCCGCGCGCATCATCGCGTCGACGCCCGTTGCGCAGGCCGGCAGGCCAGCGGGCCTGGTGTCCTCGTGGAGCTCACGCTCGTCGTCGTGATCGCCGCCGGCGTGGCACGGTCTGATTGTTTCAGACGCGATATCCATCCAGCCGCGGGTGTATCCGGCGAACTGCAGGGTGAGCCAAGGCATCACATCCGCTTGACGTCTGAGGAACTGTTCAGGCGTCTGGGCGCGCAATACGCTTTCCCAGTGCAGCGCGGCACCCGTGACCGCGGACCTGTATGTATCCACGTTCAGCCGTATCAGCGCGCAATAACCGGCGAGGAACAGGTTGGGCAGTTGCGACACGTCAGTCGGAACGGATAGGGTAAATGGCATCTGTTTTGGGCTGCTCACGGAATATCTCTCAGGTTCTCGCGGACACGGCGATCGCTGCCACTGCGATTCGTGAAGGTCGTTCCCACACCTGGCCGTTGGCCAGGCAGACGGTCTGAAGCCGTCTTAGAGCCGTCATTCTAACTTTGTTAAGTCGCACTACGATTTTTACGAGCCAGGGAGTTTCCCCAATATGTGGGAAATTGACGCCTGTGATGAGTGGCGGCGACCATGGTCATTGATAGCAAACCCGTCGCGCGCCGCACGACGCGACGGGAATACCGCGCGGCGCGTTGCGAGCCTCGTCATGCAAACGCTACGACGCAGCAAACAGAACCTCAACCGCCGACGTGAAAGCTCCGCTGAAACGTCGCCCGAGGAGCCCACTACAATGGACGCTATCCAACATACGAATGCGACCTGCCGTGCATCTTCCCTCGCGCCGTCGAGCGCAAAAACGAACAGCCCCGTCAGCCTGGATCGCCGCATGCGTCGCGCTTCTTTTGTTGTCGCCGCCCATCCTTGCCCAGGACGAAAAGCCCGGTATCGCCTTTTCCTCGTTCGAGCCCGGCGCATCGCTGCCCGCGGGCTGGAAGAACCTGCCGGTCGTGCGCGGCAAGCCCATCACGCAATACACGCTCGTTCACGACGACCACACCACTGTGCTGCAGGCGGACGCGAACCGCTCTGCTTCCGCGCTGATGCACGAGGGTGATATCGACCTCGCTCGCACTCCCGTCGTGGCATGGCGCTGGAAAGCGGATAGACCGATCGAAGGCGCCGATAACCGCGTGGCGTCGAAGGAAGACGCGCCAGCGCGGCTGGTGTTCACGTTTGCCGGAGACAAGAGCAAGCTGTCGCTTTTCGACCGGGCGAAGATGGGGCTGGCCAAGCAACTGAGTGGCGAAGATCTGCCCTATGCCACGTTGATGTACGTGTGGTCGACCACCGCCGCGCCGGGTACCGTCATTGCCAACCCTCACACGAACCGCGTACAGATGATCGTGGTCTCCGGTCTGCCTGGCGATGCGGGTCAGTGGCAAAGCCTGCGCCGCAATATCGTGCAAGACTATGAGCGGGTCTTTCACGAACCGCCAGGACGAATCACAGGCTACGGGCTGCTGACCGATACCGACAATACCGGTGCCACGACACGCGCCTGGTACGGAGACATCCAGTTCCTTCCCGGGCCTTGATCACCGGGTGCCATCGAGTTGATCGCGCCCGTCGGCGCGGCGTGGCCGGCTGTGTGTCCCGCGCGCTTTACCCGTGCCGATGCGCGTCCGCAGGCCAATGCCGTTCATGCGTACCCCATCGTGGTTCCGCCGGCTGCATGCCCTCTTCCACGAACGCGTCGACGGACCACGTATCGACGAACTCGTTTCGCGCCTTGCGGCGTTTGGCGACCTGGAAGTCCTGTTCCGCCACCTGAATCGCCTTGATGTTCAGCCGGTGCGCGAGCGCCGCGTCACGAAGATCGGCGGAATGGCCACGAGCGCAGCCGCGCTGCGGGCCGAGACGATGGTTGCCGCGCGGGAACGCGCGTTGCTCGATGTGCATCGTCAACACGGAATGCATAACGGAGACACCCATGGGCTGCGCGTTTTTCGCGGCCGAACGGCGCGACCAGCGGGGCGAGCGTCTATGTCCCGGTCGCGGACGAGATCGACTATCCCGCCGATCTGGAGGCCGCGCGCAACCGCCGGCAACGCAGACGTACGTGGCAAGCGTTCAGTTGTGGGAGAAAAGCGATGTCCATTCAGGAATATGCGCCGTATCGCGGCTGCAATATCGAGGTGAACGTTACGCTATCGAAGACGCATTGGCTCGGTGGCAAATATCGCCGTTATCGCGTGTCATGGACCGTGACGTTGCCCGGCAATCCGGAACAGGAACTGCTGAGTTTTCCGGAACAGTTCGATTTTCTGACCGAGCATGAAGCGTTCAAGTATGGAGAAAATCGGGCGCACACCTTTGTCGATTCGATGTTGTCGACGCCTTCTCAAAGGCGCAGGTTCCGCGACGCGGTCGCTCGGCCCGCAACGCGCCAGGACGTTTTTTAATGGCGCGTCGCCGCGTTTGCCTATGATCCCTTCGAGCTTCGTGCGGCAGACAGAAGCGACCGGAGACACGGGGTCTTCCTGGAAGTCTTGCGACAATCGCAACACCATCTCGCTATCTGGCCTGTTTGCCTTGCCGGTCAACTGCGTAGCGTCGGCAATGCTCCAGATATTCGGCTTGGTTTGCGACGGTCAATTCAACCAGCGGGTTTCGAACCGCTTGATCGTGCCACCGGGTAGCGACCAGCGCGACGGGCAAGCAGCGTGCGCGCAAGCTCCGTAAAGCCCTCGCTCGCGCGACGCCGCCACCGACAGGCCGGTCCATCGATGTTTGAACACGATGCGCGCAGAGCGACGATGTTGTTCGGGGGACAGAAAGGTAAATACAATGCGACGCATGGCCGGTTTATCGTTGACGTTTTTTCGACGCAGGAGAAACATCGCACGAGATCGGAGCAGCCCCGTCCGTCCCGCTGCCCCCATGTGTCGCGCTGCGCGCGGTAATCAGGAAAACATTGTCGTGGCTGATCATGCGGCGGCATCTTCCATTACTGCCCTCCTGGCGGAGTCTGAATCAAGGCTGGTCGCGTCATCAACTCCCTTGCGGGTGACCCGCGGAAACGAGGTGCGAGTTGTGCCAATCCGAGCGAGCACGCATGCGGGACTCCCATGAGCCGGTAGCCGCCGGGCTTCGAAGCACGTCCTGGACGCCGACGCTCAGCGGCTCGCTGCTCGCGCTCGTGTTCTGGTGGCAGTCACTGACGCCGACACTGATTCCGCGGTCGTGGGGAACGCAAACCGTGGTCGGCGCGTTCTGTCTGGCCATCGGCTATGGGATAGGCACATTGCTCGGCCGCGGCGTGCATCGGCTGCTGGAGCGATGGGGGCGCGTGGCCGGCAGCGAGATCCGACGGCGCAGCTGGATCGTTCTGGCAGCGGCGTGGCTCATTGCACTATTCGTTGGCTCGAAGCTATGGCTCGGCTGGCAGAACGAGCAGCGTAGTTTCATGGGGATGGCGCCGATCGCCTGGTTCGACGCCGTGCTGGTGATCGTCCTGTCGCCGTTGAGCGCGGTGTTGCTGGTAGTCATCGGGCGATTGACGGCGCGCGGTGTCGCCGCAGTCAAGCAGGTCATCCAGGGCCACGTGCCCCCGATCGTTTCGGTGCCGGCAACAGCGCTGCTCATCATCGTGATTGGCATGGCGCTCGCTCGCGCAGTGGCGCTTCCCGCCCTCAACGCGGCCGCCAACTTCGTCCACGGGCGGGCGAACGAAGACACCGCTGAAGGAATCGTGGCCCCCACGTCGCCGGCGGTGTCGGGCAGCAGCACGTCGTTCGTCGCATGGGACACCTTGGGCCGTATGGGGCGCGGCTTCGTGGCGACAGCGACAAACACGCAAGAGCTTGCGAAGTTCCACGGGACTGATGCGAGACTGGTCGATCCGGTGAGGGTCTACGTGGGAGTGCGTTCCGCGGACTCCCTCGAGCAGCGTGCGCAGATTGCGGTCCGCGAGCTCGAGCGCGCGGGCGGGTTCGAGCGGAAAGTGCTGGTCGTGTGGATACCCACCGGCACGGGCTGGATAGTCCCCAAAGCCGCGGCTTCGCTGGAGCAACTGCACAGTGGCGACACGGCGATCGTGGCGATCCAATACTCTTTCCTGCCTAGCCGACTCGCCATTTTCATGGATGCTGGTCTCGCGAACGAGGCGGGTATCACGCTCTTCAACGCGGTTCGCGCCCGATGGTCGATGCTCCCGCCGAAACGACGGCCAAAGCTCGTTCTGTTCGGCAAGAGTCTCGGCGCCGCGGGGGTGGAAGCGCCTTTTGTCGGGAAAGACGCCTCTGCCTCGGTGGCCAACATGATGGCCAGAACGGATGGCGTGCTGATCGTCGGCGCCAAACAAAGCAACCCGATCCATTCGCAACTCACTCGCGAGCGCGATAGCGGGTCGCCCTTCTGGCAGCCGATCTTCAATGGGGGGCGTTCGGTACGGTTCTTGAACCGCGATCCGCATCAGGTGGCATTGGACGCCGACTGGCCGGCCCCGCGAATCGTGTACCTTCAGCACCCGGCCGATCCGGCCGTGTTCTGGAGTGCCAGTGCGTTCTGGTGGCCGCCCGAATGGCTGGCTCGGCCACGTGGCTTCGACGTGCCTGACGCCATGCATTGGTTTCCCATCGTCTCGGGCGTGCAGGCGGTGGGCGATCTGATTCACCAACTCGGCGTGCCGGCGGGTTTTGGTCACAACTACTCGTCGGAGGACTACGTCAACGGCTGGGCCAGCGTGGTGCCTCCCGAGGGCTGGACGCACGCCGATACCGAACGACTGGCCCGGTTCCTCGACCAGATTGCCGGCGATGAATCAGAGCCGTGACCGAGCGGAAGGCGAACGGATTGGGGCAGTGCCGTTGCAGCTTGCGGCGCGCGGCGTACGCGACCGGCTCGTCCGAACCCGCGGCTTTTCTGTCCGGCATGCCGATCCGCCGCGCGAAGTTCGCCAGCTATACGCTGGCCGGCCTGCTCACTGCGATCGGCGGCCTATTCCTGACGTTCTTCACCGACACCGGCGAAGCGAGCCTCGGCAGCGCCAACTCGTACACGCTGTTTTCGATCGCCGCGGTGGTGATAGGCGGCGTGTCGCTGCTCGGCGGCAAGGGCAGCGCGATTGGCGCGATCTTCGGCGCATTCGCATTCCGCTCGATCGGCGACCTGCTGTTCGTGTTCAACGTCGATGCGCTGTGGCAGCCGCTATTCCAGGGTGTGATTCTTCTGCTCGCTGTCGCGATCGGCGCATGCGGGCTGTTCAGGGTACGCAACCGTCTGGAGTGGTTTCAATGAGCCATGTTTCAGCGACCAGCCGGACCACGTTCGTGTCGAGGCTCGCGCGCAGAATCGACAAACCGATCGTGATCGCATTCGCGTGCATCGTCGCGCTGCTGCTCGTCGGCGGGATGTATTCGCGCAACTTCACGTCGCCGGAGTACATCCTGCTGCAACTGAAGGTCGGCGCGTTCCTCGGCATCATCGCGACCGGCCTGATGATGGTGATCCTGCTCGGCCACATCGACCTGTCGCTGCCGTGGACCATCACCGTCGGCGCAATGATGGCGTGCGCGGTAGCGGGGCACGGCGAACTCGGACGGATCCTCGCGATACCGGTCGGGATTGGTTGCGGCGTGCTGATCGGCGTCGTCAACGGCATCCTCGTTGCGCTGCTGCGCATTCCGTCGATGATCGCCACGCTCGCGACCAATGCGGTCGCACAGGGCATCATGATCGTCTATACCGGCGGATCGTCGCCGCAGGATTCCGCGCCACAGGTGATGCGATGGCTCGCGGCGGGCTGGCTCGTACCGGGCGTGCCGAATGCCGTCGCGCTATGGCTCGTGATCGGCGGCGCGACGGTGTTCCTGTTGTCGCGTACGACCTTCGGCCGCACGCTGTACGCGATCGGCAATACCGAACGCGCGGCGTATCTGTCCGGCATCAATACGCGGCTCGTGACCGTGGCCGCATTCGCCGTGTGCAGCGCGTTCGCGGCGTTCGGCGGCGTATTGCTCGCCGGTTATGCGTCGAAGGCAGCGCAGTCGATGGGCGATGCCTACCTGTTGCCGGCGATCGCGGCAGTCGTGCTCGGCGGCACATCGATTCTGGGCGGACGAGGTTCATACCTCGGCACCGTGGCTGGCGCGATCCTCATCACGCTGTTGCAGTCGATCCTTTCAGTCGCGCAGATGCCCGAGGCGGGACGTCAGATCATCTACGGCGCGGTGATAGCGGCAATGTTGCTGCTGTATGGGCGCAGCAAGCGGGAAGCGTAGGTTTGAGTCGATCCGCTGGCGCGTCCTGCCGGCCCACCAACGGCAACCGCTCCAAGCCTGTCGACTACCCTGCCAGGCGCAAGCTCATCCATGAGCATCCACCCACGCGCGCGCCCAATCCAGGCCTGCATGGTGGGCTTCCTCCTCGCTATCGAATAGTCCCAGAATGCCTGATGCTTCGATCAGCTTTCCGCCTCGCGTAATGGTTCCGCTCGCCGCATAGCGCTCCGGTTGCAGGATGCCTTCGCCTTCCTGCTGAAGGATGGCATGCCCCCACAACGTGTACCCGTCGTAGTCGATCGTTTCCATTAGCGCACGACCCTGACGGATGCGGCGCGAGTCGTCACTCGAAGCATGTTCGCGCGTGCCTCTGGTGGATTCCAGAGCTCAGCGTAGTCCGATGCGTGCGCGCCCGTGCAAGGCGTCATGATCAGAACCGTGAATCCTGTCTTTTTCAAGATTTCTCCTTTCCAGCGATTTTCTTCAGCGGCTCGGGCAAACGCAGCGAGTCAGCTGCGGTGCAGTATGGCCGAGTGTGTCATTCACCGCTTTGAATCCGTTTCGATTGCCGCAGCGCGGAAAAGACGCCTGGGCATTGAGACCTCACTCGCGGGGAGCTATCGCGGAGACTGGTCGTTCGCTCGCCGCGGTCGACGAGCGTTTCGCGCTGGTCGGCGCGGGTTGAAGATGTGACATTGTATCGTCAGCCTGCGGGAGTCCTGATAGCCGCCCACGATAGCGTCACATCCGCTGAATATGTAAGCGCGAAACAAGTCGACGAAGGAACGTTTCGTGCGAGCGCTACAGCATCCCTGGTTTCCCGACGGTCAGGCGAATGCACTCTTCCCCCGACAGGGGCACCGCGCCCCGCGCCGCACAAGGTAGTACGCACGCTGCCTCGTCGCAGGCCGCCCGCTCGTGGGCCGCCGATCTCGGGCCGGGGCTGGCAAGTCTCGGCTGCGATAACGATCCCAGCGGTATCGCCACCTATTCACTCGCGGGCGCGTGGTACGGCTACGACCTGCTGTGGACCTGCGTGCTGTCGTATCCGTCGATGGTCGCGTTGCAGCTGGTCTCGACGCGTGTCGCCGCCGTCACCGGACATGGCCTGACCGCGAACATGCGCGCGCACTATTCGCCGGTGTTCTTCTATTTGGCGGTGGCGCGGTTCGTGATTGCGAACACGCTGAATATCGCCGTCAATGTGATGGCGATGGCCGCGGTCGTGCAACGCTTCACTCATGGGCCGCTTTGGTTGCTTGCCCTCGCATGCGGTTGCACCTCGATTGCGTTGCAGTGGTTCATTCCCTATGCGCGCTATGCGCAGGTGCTCAAATGGTTGATGCTGCCGATGCTCGCGTATGCCGGCGTGCTGCTGATCGTCGATGTGCCGTGGCACACGGTCGTGCTGCGCTCGCTCGTGCCGCACGTCGAGTGGAAAGAAGATTTCGTCACGATGCTGATGGCCGTACTCGGTACGACGATGAGTCCCTATCTGCTTTTTTCGCAGGCCGAGCAGGAAGCACAGGAAGAACATCGACAGCACGAAGAGCACGCGGCGCGTGGCGATCGACGTTCGTCAGAGCAGCTTCGCCGGGCGCGCATGCAGACCTTGACGCGCACCGCGCTATCGAGCGTGGCCGCATTGTGCATCATGATTGCGGCTGCGGCGACGCTGCATGGTGCACAGACGCGGCCCGGCGAGCCCATGGAGCTTTCCAGGGTGCTCGAACCGCTAGTGGATGGCTACGCCGGCACACTGCTTGGGCTTGCACTGATCGGCTCAGCGCTGCTCGCACTACCTTCGCTTGCGGGTTCCGCTGCGCAAGCGGTCGCGAGTTCGTTCGACTGGCCCCACGGCCAACGGCGTGATCGGCGCATTGCTGTTCTGCTCGTTGCGCTCGCGGGGCTCGGGACGCTGCTTGGCGTTGCGCTCGGCCTATGGCACGTCGACCCTGTCAAGGCGCTGTACTGGAGCGCCATCGTCAACGGTATGACGATTACGCCCGTGCTGGTGCTTCTGGTGCTGCTGAGTGCGAAACGAGAAGCGGTCGGCGAAATCGTCGCGCACTGGTCGTTACGCGCGCTCTGCTGGCTCGCGACCCTGATCACCGGTGTGGTCGTGATCGCGCACTTCGTGCTCGAAGTGGCGGAGCGCGTGTCCTGATGAACCCCTCACGCCCGATTTGCACCGCAGACGCGCAGGCTACCTCACGCTTTTGAGATGTTCAGCGAGGCGAGCGAACATCGCGTCACACCATCGGTATGCCCGGACAGCACGATGCCACCACGCTCTCGCGGACCGATCGTGGCGAACAGGTTCGCCTTGGTACGCTCGGCGTTATGGAACAGCTCGCTGTCCACACCGAGATCCGCGAGGTATTGCTGCACGAAGCCGATCAGTTCCAGATTGGAGTCGCGGCTGACAGTCGCAAAACCGATCAGCCGTTCGAGCAGCGCACGGCTCGACAACTCACTCATCGCCGGGCACTCCGTAGCTCGGCGCCGCGGTTGGATTCAACGCGCGTGCGATGTAGTCCCGCATCTGCGGTCGATACGCTTGCCAAAGCGCGGCAAGTTTGCCGATCGGATCGTCGTCGGCCCAATCGACACGCAGATCGACGCTCGGCCAGACGTGTGTATCGACGATCTTCAGAGCCGCCGAATGCACGGGCCCAGCTTCTCCGCCAGCTTCGGCGGCCGCATGCATCGCGTGCAGCAGACGATCGGCGAGCGCGCCTTGTGCGCTCTCGAACGCTTTCACCATCGCGTCGATCACCGGCTTGCCGGCGAGCAGATTGCCCGCTGCCACACACTGATTTCCCGCGACGGCGTGATGCACGCCGAGTGCTTCCTTGCCGGTGAACATCGCGGTTCGCCCCTCACTGTCGACCACCGTCACCTGCCGGTATTCGCTCCATTCGCTCGCGCCTAGCGCCCGTTCGAGCGCCGTATCCGCCGCGATACGCCCACTTTCAAGCAGATCGAGAATCTGCGGCCCGAGCGCGGGCAGCGTCACGTTCTGCGTCGCCACCGCACCGACGCCCGCGCGCGCCCACGGACACCTCGCACCCACCGCAATGCTCGACGAACTGATCGCGATACCGAGCTGACCGGTCTTGCCACAACGTCCGACGATCGAGAATGTCATGGATAGCTCCTCATGCCTGAGATGGCTTCCAGTTGTCCGGAATCACGGCGATCACGTCGATTTCCATCAGCCATTGCGGCTGGCCGAGCGCGCTGACGCACAGCCCCGTCGAAATCGGATACACGCCCTTCAGCCACTTGCCGACTTCCTGGTACACCGGCTCGCGATAACGAGGATCAGTGATGTAAGTCGTCGTCTTGACGATATGCGACAGGTCGCTGCCCGCTTCCTCGAGAAGTTGCTTGACGTTCTTCATCGCCCGCTCGGCCTGCGCGCCCGGATCGCCGAGACCGACCAGGTTGCCGTCGAAATCCGTACCGACCTGGCCGCGCACATAGACCGTATTGCCCGCGCGAACCGCCTGGCAAAGATCGTTATCGAGCGACTGGTTCGGGTAAGTATCCTTCGTATTGAACATGCGGATGCGGGTATGCGTAGGCATCAGTTCACTCCCACTTCTTTGGTCTTCGGCGCGTGCGATTCGTCGAACGCGGTATCGGTTGGATTCGCGCCATGCACGCCGCGCGCGTCCTGCCGACGCTGTGACGCGTCGCGATACGCGAGGTATTTGCGCTGCGTGACGATGTGATCGGCGATGTGCTTTGCGTCGTGCCAGACGCCCCAGATAAACGACGACGCGCGCCGCGACAACCACGGCAAGCCGAGGAAATACATGCCCGGTTCCTTCGATACACCGCGCTGATGCTGCGGCTTGCCCTTATCGTCGAATGCGTTCACGTGCAGCCAGCTGAAATCGACGGCATAGCCGGTGGCCCAAATGATCGTGCTCACACCCGCCTTCTTCAGATCCAGTTCCGGGAGCGGATGCGTCACGCACTCCGGGTCTGGTGGAATCAGGCGTGCGTCGGGGTCTTCCGGCAGGTCCACGCCGTTGCGCTCGACGTAGTCGTCGGCCGCGTCCAGTAGCGACATCAGGTTTTCGTCGCCACGCTTCAGATTGGCGGCGAGGTCCTGTTCGAAGGTCGCAACGCCATTCGCGAACGATTTCGTCGTGCCGACCAGCGTCATGCCCTGATCAGCGAGCCTGCGAAAATCGATGGTCTGGCCGCCGTACGCGCCGCTGACGGCAATGGTCACATGCTCGCGTCCCGGCACGGCGACTTCCTTGTCCCATTCGCCGAGTACACCCAGCCACCAGCAGAAATCGCGACCGCGATAGGCGCGCGGCGGACGGTCATGCGCACCGACGGACAGATAAACCTTGCGGCCCGCGCGTTGCAGTTCGTCCGCGATCTGCACGCCGGACGACCCCGCGCCAACCACGAGCACCGCCCCTTCGGGCAGTTGCGCCGGGTTCCGATAGTGGGCCGAATGAAGCTGCATGAGCTCGACGCCCTGTGGCGCGATGGGGGGAATGACGGGCCGCTGGAACGGCCCCGTCGCAACGACCACGCGACGGGCTTCGATCGTGCCATCGGACGTTGCGACCGTAAATCCTGCCCGGCCCTTCAGACGCTCGACGCTCGTGACTTCGACGCCCGTGCGGATCGGCGCATCGAACTTGCGCGCATAGGCCTCGAAGTAATCGGCGACCTGATCCTTGGCGGCGAACCCATCAGGATCGAGTCCTTCGAATTCCATATTAGGGAAGCGGTCGTGCCAGGCGGGACCATTGGCGACCAGTGAATCCCAGCGGCAGGTACGCCAGCGTTCGGCAATGCGGTCGCGCTCCAGCACGAGATGGGGTACGCCGAGTTTGCTCAGGTGTTCGCTCATTGCCACGCCCGCCTGACCCGCGCCTATGACCAGCGTGTCGATCGACAATTTTTCAGCCGACATGGCCTTCTCCTTCTGAAAAGCGCTCTGGATTCAGGTCACACTCTCTCTTCGGTCGGACAGAATGTACGCCGCGCGGCGGGCAACAAAAACTATATTTTAAAAATGCTTTGCATCGTTTTTCGCTATGCAATCGACAATTGGCAAGCGACAATCGGTTCGACCGAACACGGAGCAACTGATGGACGGCAACTCGATACGCTACTCGTTGCGTCAGCTCAGGTATTTTGTCGTCACGGCCGAGACGCTTTCGTTCACCGCCGCGGCAAAGCGCCTGCACATTTCGCAGCCGTCTATCTCGACGTCGCTCGCGGATCTGGAGGAATCGTTCGGCGTCCAACTGTTCATCCGCCATCACGCCAGCGGGCTGTCGCTCACGCAACCGGGCCGCGATCTGCTCGGCCACGCTCGCAATCTGCTTCAGAACGCCGAAGAATTGCAGCTGACCGCGAAGGAAATCGACGGCGGCATGTCGGGCTCCATCTCGCTGGGCTGCATGGTGTCGCTGGCCCCGCCGCTGATGCCAGGCATCATCAGCCGCTTCGTGCGGGACTATCCGGCGGTCACCTTCCGTACGACGGAAGCGCATCAGGACACGCTTTTGAGCGGCCTGCGCGACGGCTCGCTCGATATCGCGCTGACCTACAGCCTCGATATCGCCGATGGAATCGCGTTTACCCCGCTGCTTTCGCTGCCACCGTATGTCATCCTGCCTAAAACACACAGGCTTGCACGGGCCCGCAAAGTGTCGCTGGCCGATCTGCTGCCCGAGCCCTATGTGATGCTGGACCTTCCGCATAGCCGCGAGTACTTCTCCGCGCTGTTCGACGCAGTCGGCAGCCGCCCTACCGCGGCTTTCCGGTCGTCACAGCCTGAAGTGGTGCGTGGCATGGTTGCCAACGGCTTGGGTTACAGCATACTCAACTTCCCGCTGAAGTCGACCCGGACAGTGGACGGCGAAGACTTCGTGATTAAACATTTCAAGGAAAGCGTCAATGCGACGACGCTTGGCATCGCACTATCGGGCGCCGTCAAGCCGCGCGAGGTTGTGAAGCGCTTCTCGGCATTCTGTGAAACGTATATTCGGCGCCTCCACATCGGTTAGCGGTCCCGAAAGCCTCTCGGCATAGGCTTGAGCTATGCACTGCATGCAAAAACAATATTTTACCTAGCAATTTGGATTGTTAGATTGGTGCTCATCGGATGCACACACTGATGGGGGGCCCCCTATGTCAGCCATTCTTCAGTCGACGGACGCTGAGCTCGACATCGTTCGCGCCCTGCGCGAGAACTGCGAGCGTCCGTTCGGGGATGCACACGCAATGCCGCCGGCCGTCTACACGTCGGAGGCGTTTCTCGCGCTCGAACGGCGCGACGTGTTTCGCAACGAGTGGTTGTGCGTGGGCCGCGCGAGCGCGCTCGCACAGAGCGGCGACTATCTGACCGCGCAAATCGACGACCAGCCGGTGTTCGTGCTGCGCGACGCGAGCGGTGCGTTGCGCGCATTCTCGAATGTTTGCCTGCACCGGATGTCGATATTGCTTGAAGGGCGCGGCAACGTGCGCCGGATCGTGTGCCCCTATCACGCATGGAACTACACGCTCGATGGTTCGCTCGCGGGCGCGCCGTTGATGGATCGGCAGCCGGGCTTTTGCAAGGAACAATACAAGCTGCCTGCCGTGCGCTGCGAGACGTGGCAAGGCTGGATCTACGTAACGCTCAACGCGCACGCGCCTTCGGTGGAATCACATTTGTCCGGGCTGACGAAGCTGATCGAGCCGTACGGCATGAGCAACTACGTCGAGACCTTCCACGAAGAGCACGTGTGGGACACCAACTGGAAGATCCTCGCGGAAAATTTCATGGAGAGCTACCACTTGCCGATGCTGCATCGCGCAACGGTCGGGCCGCACTCGAAGCTCGAAGAAATGGAATGTCCGCCCGGCTTGCCCGCGTTCAACTATCACTGGATCACCAAGGAAGCGTCGCTGCCGATCGGCAACGCGCATCCCAGCAATACACGTCTGCAAGGGCACTGGCGCCGTACCACCGCGCTGCTGGCGATCTACCCGACACACCTGATCACGCTGACGCCCGGCTACTTCTGGTATCTGATCCTGCAGCCGCGGGGCGTCGGCCGCGTGCATATCCGCTTCGGCGGCGGCCTCGCACCGGATTTCGTCGACGATCCGCGGGCCGCCGATTACATGGCTACGCTGAAGACGCTGCTCGACGAAGTCAACGCCGAGGATCGGCGCGGCGTCGAGGCCGTATTTCGCGGCGTGCACGCGCCACTCGCGAAGCCTGGCCATCTGAGCCCTCTGGAACGGCCGAATTACGACTTCGCCCGCTATCTGGCGGGACGCCTGGGCGCGAAGTGATTTGCCGCCCCACGTGGACCGCCAACACTCTGCCGAGTTACCCATGTCAAGCCAACCATTTATTTCGTTCGACGGCGTCAGCAAGTCATACGACGGCGTGCATAGCGTCGTCGAGGGACTCGATCTCGATGTCGCGCACGGTGAATTCGTTTCGCTGCTCGGTCCGTCCGGTTCCGGCAAGACCACGACACTGATGATGCTCGCGGGATTCGAAGCGCCGACGCGCGGCGAGATCCGCCTCGGCGGCAAGCGTCTGGACGACAAGCCACCGCATCGGCGCGATATCGGCATGGTGTTTCAGAACTATGCGCTGTTCCCGCACATGACGATTGCCGAGAACGTCGCGTTTCCGCTGTCGGTGCGCAAGATAAGCCGTAGCGAACAGAAAACGCGCGTGACGCGCGTGCTGGACATGGTGGAGTTATCGCATCTGGCGGGGCGGCGTCCGTCGCAACTGTCCGGTGGTCAGCAGCAGCGCGTTGCGCTTGCCCGCGCGCTGGTTTTCGAGCCGAGCGTGGTGCTGATGGACGAGCCGCTTGGCGCGCTCGACAAGCGCCTGCGTGAAACCATGCAATACGAAATCATGCGGCTGCATCGCGAACTGTCGCTGACGATCGTCTACGTGACCCACGACCAGAACGAAGCGTTGACGATGTCGGACCGCGTCGCCGTGTTTTCCGATGGACGCATCCAGCAGGCCGCCGCACCGACCGAACTCTACGAAAACGCAGCGAATGCGTTCGTTGCCAATTTCGTCGGCGAGAACAATGGACTGACCGGTCGCGTCGATTCCGACGGCGGGGAATGGGCTGCGATGCAGCTGGCCGACGGCAGCACTGTGCGCGGACGCCCAGGCGCGGGGCTCGCGTCGGGCGACACGGCGGTGCTGGCGCTGCGTCCCGAGCGCGCGCACATCGCGGCGACGCCGGACGCCGTGCAGGAAGCGACCCGGCAGAACATGAACGTCGTGCACGCGCTCGTCGAGGAACTCGTCTACTGCGGCGATCATCATCGCGTGCATCTGAAGCTCGGTCATGGCGAAAGCATGGTGGTCAAGCTGCCGAACACGCAGCACCATGATCTGCCCGCACTGGGCCGTCAGACCGCCGTGACCTGGCGCCGTGACGACTGCAAGGTGCTGCCCGTCATGGCGCCCGCGCCGCATTCCGCCGCCGCGTCCGGCGGCGCCGACTATTCCACTGTTGCCGTTCCCTCGTCCGCCTCGCCACTTATCGCAGGAGCCAACTAGAAATGAAAACCACACTCTCGTCCTTCCGGACCACCATCGCGGCGTGCGCGCTCGGGGCGTTTGCCACGGCCACGGTTCACGCGGCCGAAACGATTTCCGTCGTCACCTTTGGCGGTGCGTATGAAGCTGCCGCGAAAAAGGCATGGTTCGAACCGTTCACCGCGAAAACCGGCGACCAGTTCTCCACCGAGTCCTACGATGGCGGCCTCGCCAAGCTGCAAGCGATGGAACAGTCGAAGAACCCGACCTGGGATCTGATCGACCTCGAAACCAACGACGCAATCACCGCGTGCGACGAAGGCCTCATCGCCAAGTTCGACAAGAAGTTGCTCGGCAACACCAGTGACTTCCTGCCGGGCTCGATCAGTGATTGCGCCGTCGCGGCGATGGTATGGTCCACCGTCTATGCGTATGACACCAGCAAGCTGAAATCTGCGCCGACCACCATCAACGATTTCTTCGACCTCAGCAAGTACCCCGGCAAGCGCGGCATGCGCAAGTCGCCGAAGGTCGCGATGGAATGGGCCTTAATCGCCGATGGCGTTGCACCCAAGGACGTGTACAAGATCCTCTCCACGCCTGCTGGCGTCGATCGCGCGTTCAAGAAGCTCGACACGATCAAGCCGAGCATCGTCTGGTGGGAGGCGGGTGCGCAGGCGCCGCAACTGCTCGCCGACGGCGCGGTCGTGATGACGCAGGCGTACAACGGCCGCATCGACGACGCCGTGCACAAGGACAAGAAGCCCTTCAAGATCGTCTGGGATGCACAGGTGTACGACTACGAATGGTGGGCCGTGGTCAACGGCGCGAAGCATGCCGACGCGGCGCGGAAGTTCATCGTCGCATCCTCGACACCGCAGGCCTATGCGGACCTGTCGAAGTACATCGCGTACGCGCCGCCGCGCAAGGACGCCATTCCGCTGATCGACAAGGCGCGTCTGAACGATCTGCCGACGGCGCCGGAGAACTTCAAACGCCCGCTGCAAATCAACGCGACGTTCTGGGCCGACAACGCGGATGCGATCAACAAGCGGTTCCAGAACTGGCTGACGCAGTAGCGCCAGATCGAACGAACGTCACCCGGGAGATCCAGCACGATGAATACGCCGCTGCCATCCACTGCCTCTTTTGGCCGCGATCCGCAGGCCGCGAACCGCGAGTCGTTCCGCGCCGCGCGCCGAAAGGCCGCGATGCGCGCGTTGCTGCTGGCTTTGCCGTTGCTCATCTTTCTGCTGGTGACGTTCGTCGCGCCGATCGCGAGCCTGCTCGCGCGCAGCGTGCGAAACCCTGAAGTGCGCGCCGGCATGCCGCAATTGAGCACGGCGCTGGCCGGATGGGACGGTGCGGGCGTACCCGGCGAACCGGCCTTTGCCGCGCTCGCGCACGACCTGAAGGACGCCAGCGAATCCGGCCAGCTCGGCAATATCGCGCGACGCATGAACTTCTCTCAACCAGAGTTCCGCAGCCTGCTGTTCAAGACGGCACGTGCCACACGTTCGCAAACGCCCGCGCAATGGAAGCCCGCCCTGATCGATCTGGATGAACGCTGGAACACACCGGAAACCTGGCGGCTCCTCAAACGTGCGTCGATCTCGCCCACGCCCGACTATTTGCTGAACGCCGTCGACGCGCAAGTCGCGCCCGATGGCTCGGTGACGTCCGTCGCGGCGGACAGCGCCATCTTCCGCGCGGCCTTCGGACGCACGGTCACGATCAGTGCGACGGTCACGCTGCTGTGCCTGGTGCTGGGTTATCCCGTGGCGTATCTGCTCGCGACATTGCCGGAGGACCAGAGCAACCGGCTGATCCTCTTCGTGATCGTACCGTTCTGGACATCGCTGCTGGTGCGGACCACCGCGTGGTATGTGCTGCTGCAACCAGGTGGTGTAATCAACGGCGCGTTGCTCCGCTTTGGGCTCATCAATCATCCGTTACCGCTGATTTTCAATCGCACGGGTGTGTTGATCGGCATGACGCACATCCTGCTGCCATACATGATCCTCGCGATCTTTTCGGTGATGAAAGGTGTCCCGACCGTGTACATGCGCGCGGCGAAATCCCTCGGCGCGCATCCGGCTGTGGCCTTCGTGCGAGTGTATGTTCCGCAAACGCTGCCGGGTGTCGGTGCGGGATGTTTTCTCGTGTTCGTGCTCGCGCTCGGTTATTACATCACCCCCGCCCTGCTAGGCGGCGCCGGCGACGAAATGATCAGCCAGCTGATCGCGTCGCAGACCAACGATCAGCTCAACTGGGGACTCGCGGGTGCGTTGTCGTGCTATCTGATCGCATTCACGGCGGTGTTCTATTTCATCTTCAACCGGCTGGTCGGTATCGACCGCTTGCGCTTCGGCTAACGCGCCGCGCAACCGACGCTAATGGGTTGTCGCTCCTTCGTATGGTTGATCAACAGGCAGACTCAGATGAAAGACGGACGAACCCGGCTACTCTCGGAACGCATCGCGGGCACGGGACTACGCGTGCATTGCGCGCTCATTTTCTTTTTCCTCGTCGCGCCGATCCTCGCGATCGTGCCGCTGTCGTTCAACTCCGGCTCATTCTTCTCGTACCCGATGCAGGGCTTCTCGCTGCGCTGGTACGCGCAGGCGCTGGGTTCGCCGGACTGGCAACGCGCGTTGGCGAACAGCATCGGCATCGGCGCGGCGTCGACGCTGATCGCGACGGTGCTCGGCACGCTCGCCGCGCTCGGCTTGAGCCGCACGCAGTTTCCTTACCGCTCGATCATCATGCCGATCATCGTGTCGCCGATGATCGTGCCTATCGTTGTCGTCGCGGCAGGGTTTTATCTGGTCTTTTCGCCGCTCGGCCTGGTCAATTCGTATCTCGGCGTCGTGCTTGCGCATGCCGCGCTCGGTACGCCCTTCGTGGTGATCACCGTGACGGCTTCGCTGCTGTCGTTCGATCAAAGCCTGCTTCGCGCTGCGTCGGGGCTGGGCGCGCAGCCGTGGGTCGCGTTTCGTCGCGTCACGCTCCCGCTGATCACGCCCGCCGTCGCAACGGGCAGTGTGTTCGCATTCGCGACGTCGTTCGACGAAGTGATCGTCATTCTGTTCATTGGCGGCCCCGAGCAGCGCACCGTGCCGCGGCAGATGTGGAGTGGCATCCGTGACCAGATCGACCCGTCGATCCTTGCCGTGGCCACACTACTGATGGCGTTCGCCATCGCCCTGTTCGCCTGCATGAACTGGTTGCGCAAGCGCGCAGCGGCGGCCAGCCGCTCGTTTGGCTGAGCCAACGGTTGTGCCAGCGTGATGCCGTGGACATGCGACTTGATGACCTCCCTGTAACCGTCGAGCGTTGCCAGCCTCGTTGCGGCAAAGCCGGAACCCTTGGCGCGGTCCGTCCTTGGCCGTTAGTTGCGCTTTTAAAAAGAAAAATATTGAGCGCCTGACTGTGTGGCGATATGCTTCGCATCGCTGCTCAACCACATGCAACGACCGAGGGTCGCGAAGGAAACGACAAAATGCGATTGCGACGCATCACCGCACGACGCTCACCAGTGCATGGCATGGGACTGTTTGCCCTGCAGCCGATCGCCCCGGGCGAACGGGTGATCGAGTACAAGGGGGAAGTGACCAGTTGGCGGCGCGCCGCCGCCCGTCAGCGAGCCGACGCGGGCCACACCTTCGTGTTTGGGCTGTCCAGCGGACGAGTGATCGACGGCAGCCGCGGCGGCAACAGCGCCCGCTTTCTGAACCATGCGTGCGCCCCCAACTGCGAGGCCATCGAGACGGGCGACCGGGTGTTCATTCATGCGCTCGCCACGATCGCACCCGGGGAGGAGCTTTTCATCAGTTACGGTCTGTCAGTGGACGGCGCGGTCACCGACGACATTCGCGCCCAGTACGCGTGTCATTGCGGCGCGCCGGCATGTCGTCGAACCATGCTGGGAAATGACGGACAGTCGTCGTAGTCCTGCCGCCGCGCTGCGTCGCGTTTCAAGGTACAACGTCACAGCGCAAACAGCCGCCCAAGCTGAGGCTCGCAATCTCCCACGCCGGCGAGCCGTAACGCGTGCCACGCCATCGCGTAGTTGCTCGATATCACCGGCTTGCCGATCGCCGCCTCCAGCTCCGGAATCAACCCGGCGATGCGCAAGCTCGTGCACGATACGAAAATCGCCTCCACGTCACGATTGCGCGCAAGTCGCTCGACACCAGTTCGCAATGACGCCGCATCGATCCGCGCCACTTCGTTATCGTTCGCATGCTCGAACGACGCCATGCGCGTAATGCCGTGACCACGCGACTCGATATAGTCGCGCATGTATTCGTTGATCGAACGCACATAGGGAGTAAGCAGGGCCGTACGTTGGACGCCTAGGGCGCGAAGCGCCGCCAGCGCCGCGGTGATCGGCGTAGTGCACGCGGCGTCCGCACGCGCTTCGCGAATCCGCGCGAACACCTTTTCCTCCCCAATCACCATCGACGCGGACGTGCAGCCAAACGCCACCACATCGATACGCTCGGCCGGACGGATCAGCGCGACCGCCGGTGCAATACGGTCCTCCATTTCCGCTAGCCGTTCGGGCGTGATGTCCGCCGAGTTATACACACGGCTTTCGTAGAACGCCACGCCGTCCTGCGTCAGCAAGCCCCGCCACTCATGCTCGATCGTATGATCGGTGGCGAGCACCACGAGCCCAATCGCGGCACGACGGCCGATGCCGTCGTCCAGCGTGAAATCGAGCTTCGTGTACACGTCGTCATGCGGTGCAATCGCACTCATTTCGGAGTCGTCCTGTCATGTCGGGTTCGGGCTCGCGAGTCTCTGTCGTCACTGCCTCTTAAAGGTAGGGGATTGCCGGCGCCTTTGTGTAATGGTTTATACGCAAATACCCTATACCGTCCAACGCACACCGGCTTCTATCATGAAAGAAGCGCTTTAGTGTCAGCGCTCCGGTGAAACCAGCAGTCACGCCGTTGACCTGGTGGGTATGAATCACACGCAATCGCCCCATTTCCGTCCGCTTTCCGATGTCACCGGTATACCCGTGTGGCGGATCGTCCGATCCCTCTCACAATAAGGAGTCTCTAACATGTTTGCTCAGACGATTGGCTGGTCCGGTGCAAAGCGGGGCTCGCGGCAAACGGCCTTTGCGGGCCTGGCGGCCGCCGTGGCCCTGCTTGTCGGCATGGCTCCCGGTTCGGCGCTAAGCCAGGGCGCCACCATCAAGATAGGCGTGCCCGTTCCGCTGTCGGGCAGCAGTGCCAATGCCGGCACGGATATTGTCAATGGCGCGAAGCTCGCCGCCGCCAGAATCAACGCGGCCGGTGGCGTGCTCGGCAAGCAGATCGAGCTGGTGCCCGAGGACGACGCCTGTGATGCGCAGACCGCGGTGCAGGCGGCACAGAAACTCGTCGATGCGGGCGTTGTGGCGGTAGCGGGCGGCTATTGCTCAAGCGCGGCGCTGCCGGAATCGACAACTTTTCATCGCGCCGGGATTCCCTACGTGCTGGATGCGTCGACGAATCCGCAACTGACCGAGATGGGGTACGACAACGTGTTCCGCACGATCGGCCGTGACGACCAGCAGGGCCCATTCGCGGCAAGCTTCATGAAAGACGTTCTGCACGCGAAGCGCGTGGCGGTGATCGACGACAACACGACCTATTCCAAAGGCCTCGCCCAGAACACCGTGCAAGCCCTGAAGAAGGACGGTGTCGATGTCGTGTACGCCAATTCGATCACCCCCGGACAGATGGACTATTCACCGACGCTCACGCGGGTCTCCTCACTGAAGCCTGACGTGATCTACTACACAGGCTATTTCTCCGAAGCCGGCCTGCTGGTCAAGGAGGCGCGGCAACTGGGTCTGAAAATGACCTTCATGGGCGGCGACGCCACCAATGACCCCACCCTGATGAAGACGGCCGGTCCCGCCGCCGACGGCATGATCATCACGACGGCACCGCTCGCGCAGTTCCTGAGCGGCGCGCACGCCTACGTCGACGACTATATGAAGGCTTACGGGCAAGCGCCGGGACCGTACTCGGTCTATGAATACGACGCTGTCGGAGTCACGGCCAAAGCCATCGCGGACGCAAAATCGGCCCAGCCTGCCGCGATCACCGCAGCTCTGCACAAGATCTCGAACTACCCGGGCGCGACCGGAACGATCTCCTTCAATGCGAAGGGGGACCGCAGTAAAGCGGTGTACATCACCATCATCGTGCACAACGACAAGTTCGAGCCCTACCAGCGGCAGGAAGCGAACGGGCATTGGGTGGCGATGAAGTAGGCGTCATTGCGCGCGCCGCCCCGTCATGAGCGACTTCTTCCAGTTCGTCATCGAAGGGCTGACGACCGGCTCGTTCTATGCCCTCGTCGCCCTCGGCTACACGATGGTCTACGGCATCATCCGGCTGATCAACTTCGCTCATGGCGACCTGTTCATGGTCGGCGCGTTCATCGGCTGGACCGGTCTGATGGTTCTTGCATCCGCGCATCTGCCGCTCGCCCTGGCGCTGCTGATCGCCCTTGTGGCCGCCATGACGGTCACAGGCGCGCTCGGCCTGCTGATCGAGCGGCTCGCGTATCAGCCGTTGCTGCGCGCGCCGCGGCTGTCGATTCTGATTACGGCGCTGGGCGTCTCGCTGGCGCTGCAAAATGGGGTGCTGCTGATCTACGGCGCGGGCTTTCGCACCTATCCGCACGTGCTGAGCCAGGCCGGCTTCGAACTCCACGGCGTGCAGATCACCTTCGCGCAGATCGGCATCATCGTGACGAGCCTGGCCCTGATGCTGGCACTGTATTTCTTCGTTCACCACACTTTCCTCGGCACCGCGATGCGCGCGCTGGCAATCGATCAGGACGCCGCGCGTCTGATGGGCATCGACGTCGAACGCCTGATCCAGCTCACCTTTCTGCTCGGGTCGGTGCTGGCCGCCGTGGCGGGCGTCATGGAAGGTCTTTACTACACGCAGATCAATTTCTTCATGGGCTTCGTGCTAGGCCTGCGCGCGTTCACCGCCGCCGTGCTTGGCGGCATCGGCAACATCCCGGGCGCGATGGCGGGCGGCATCCTGATTGGCCTGCTCGAAGCCTTCGGCGCGGGCTATGTCTCTTCGCAATGGACCGACGTGTTCGTCTTCGGCGTGCTGATCGCCGTGCTCGTGATCAAGCCGACCGGGCTGTTCGGCGAACGCGTTGTCGAGAGAATGTAGTCCATGAGCGCCAGTCAGGTCTCCGCGCGTTGGGCCAGGCCTCTCGGCGGTGCGCTGCTGGCCGCCGCCGTGGCGCTGCCCGCGGTCGTCAGCAACTATGTCGTCGATGTCGGCCTGACCATCGTCACCTATTCGATCCTGGGTCTTGGGCTGAACATCGTAGTCGGTTATGCCGGATTGCTCGATCTGGGCTACGCGGCCTTCTTCGCGATCGGCGCGTACACGACGGCGTTGCTGGAAACCCTGCTGCACTTCTCGTTCTGGGAGACGCTGCCGTTCAGTCTGGCGTTCGCCGGGGTATCGGGCATCGTCATCGGCTATCCCACCCTGCGCCTGCGCAGCGACTATCTGGCGATCGTCACGCTGGGGTTCGGCGAAATCACGCGTATCGTCGCCACCAACCTCGACATCACGGGCGGCCCGAACGGCATCTTCGGCATCGCGAGTCCGAGCCTGTTCGGTTTCGAGATCAGTTCGCCGCTAGCGCTCTACGAACTGGGCATGGCGTTCCTCGTGCTGGTGCTCGGGTTCGCCATCCGGCTCGGCCAGTCGCGGCTGGGCCGCGCCTGGACCAGCATCCGCGAGGACGAGGCAGCTGCCGAGGCCGTCGGCGTGCCGACGCTGCGCGTCAAGCTGCTCGCCTATGTGATGGGCGCGCTGATCGGCGGGCTGGGCGGCAGCCTGTTCGCCGCCCGCTTCGGCACCATCGATCCGACCGGCTTCACCTATCTGCAGTCCGTCACGATCCTGATTGTCGTCGTGCTCGGCGGCCGGGGCAGCATTCCCGGTGTGCTCCTCGGCGCCATCATCGTCGCCGGCCTGCCGGAGATTCTGCGTTTTCTCAACCTCTGGCGCATCTTCGCTTTCGCGATCGGGCTCGTGATCCTGATGCTGCTAAGGCCACAGGGGTTGTGGCCAGCGCCGTTGCGCCGCGTCGCGCCGGCGCGCAAGGGCGCTGACGCCGATCGCGTCGCTGTGCCCGATCACGCCGTCACCGATGAGGTCCTGCTGGAGGTGCGCGACATGCAGCGCCGCTTCGGTGGCGTGCTGGCGGTCGGCGGTGTCAGCTTCATGGTGCGAAGCGGCGAGATCGTGAGCCTGATCGGTCCGAACGGCGCCGGCAAGACCACCGTGTTCAACTGCCTGACCGGCGTCATCCGCCCGACTGGCGGCCAGATCGTCTGGTGCGGGGAACGGCTTGCCGGCGGCGCGCCTCATCGCATCGTCCATCAAGGCATGGCGCGCACCTTCCAGGGCATCCGCCTGTTCGGCCACATGACGGCCTTCGAAAACGTCCTGACCGGCATGGACCATCGGCTTCGGACACCGCTCGCAGCCGAGCTTCTGGCGTTGCCGTCCGCGCGCGCCGAGGCGGCGGACCATTCCACCGAGGGCCTGCGCTGGCTTGCCTTCGTCGGTCTTGCCGGCAGGGCGGGCGAGCGCGCCGCCGATCTGCCCTACGGCGACCAACGCAGGCTGGAGATCGCCCGTGCGCTCGCCAGCAGCCCTCGCCTGCTGCTGCTCGATGAGCCGGCTGCAGGCATGAACCCGACCGAGAAACGCGCGCTGATGGAACTGATCCGGCGGATCCGGGACCATGGCGTGACGGTGCTGCTGATCGAGCACGACATGATGCTGGTGATGGGCGTGTCGGACCGGATCATCGTGATGGACCACGGCGTCATCATCGCCGAGGGCCAGCCCGCCGCGGTCCAGGCGGACCCGCGGGTGATCGATGCCTATCTCGGCACAGCCGGAAAGGACGAGGCGAGCGACGATACTGCCGGGGAGAAATCGCTGTGGGACTCCTAGAAATCCGCGATCTGCGCGTGAGCTATGGGACTGTCGAAGTGCTGCACGGCATCTCGCTGGACGTCGCGGAGGGCGAGATCGTCGCGTTGCTCGGCAGCAACGGCGCGGGAAAAACGACCACGCTGCGGGCGATTTCCGGATTGATCCGGCCGCGCGCGGGCGACATTGCGATGGCTGGCCAGCGCCTGACGGGCTTGCGCGCACACCAGATCGTGGCGCTGGGTCTCGGTCATGTGCCAGAGGGGCGGCGCATTTTCGGGGCGCTGACGGTGGAGGAAAATCTGCATCTCGGCGGCTATCTGATCCGGCGCGACAGTGCGGCATTGCAACAGCGAAGGGATCAGCTCTATGCGACTTTCCCCCGGCTCGGCGAGCGACGCAGCCAGCTGGCCGGCACGCTCAGCGGCGGCGAACAGCAGATGCTGGCGATTGCCCGAGCCTTGATGCTGCGCCCGCGTATCGTGGTGCTGGACGAACCGTCGATGGGACTCGCGCCGAAGCTGGTCCGCGCGATCTTCGGCATGATCGCCGACATCTGCCGCGAAGGCACCTCGATTCTCCTCGTCGAGCAGAACGCCCGCCAGGCGCTGCGGATCGCTCATCGCGCTTACGTGCTGGAAAGCGGGCACATTGCGCTCGCGGGGTCCGCCCGCGAGCTGGCTCAGGATAGCCGGGTCCGCGCTGCCTATCTGGGCGGCAGTGCCAGCTCGGCAGAGTAATCCGCCAACTGGGCAATCGACCTTGGCTGAAACGGGTCAGACGTCATGGAGGCAAAACATGTCAGAGATAGATAAGGAAAAAGATAAGGAAAAGGTCGTTGCAGTGCTGCGTCGCCCGAGCGACGACGACGCCGCCTCGTCGCGGCACGGCGCCGGCCTGAGTTCGACGGAGAATGCATCATGCTGAATTATCCTGCTGCCTATCAGTCCACCAAAGGCTCAGCGCTCGACGTCGACAAGACGTTCTATCAGCGCATCGCCTCACAGCACGACACCCGCACGCTGGTCGAATCGATCGTCGTGCCGATCCGCTCGGGGCAAGCGTGGACCGTGCCGGCCGGCCACGTGTTTCGCATTGTCACGATCGAAGGCCCGCAGGTTGCCGACCTGAACATGTGGAACCGGCACAACCCGCGCGAGCGCATGTGGGCGTCGCGCACGCGCCAGTTGCAGCAGGCGCACGTGAGCACGTTCGACCGTCTGTGGTCGACGCTGCCATTCCTGCGTCCGATGGCGACCATCACGGACGACAGTCTCGCAGGCTACGGCGTCGACGAGCACGGCGGCCGCGTCCACGATCTGCTCGGCACGCGCTGCGACCCCTACGTGAACCGCATGCTGACCGGCGAGGATTTTCATTTTCACTGCCACTCCAACCTGACGCGCGCCATCGCCCCGTATGGATTGACTGAGTACGACGTCCACGACGTGCTCAACGTGTTCCAGTGCACCGGCCTGAATCTCGAAGACAAATACTTCATGAAGGCGTGTCCGGCAAAGAAAGGCGATTACCTCGAATTCTTCGCGGAGATCGACTTGCTGTGCGCGCTGTCGACCTGTCCGGGCGGCGATCTGTCAGTGCCGATGTGGGGACCCGGCGCGCGCGATCCGCTGGAAGTGTGCCGGCCGCTTGGCGTCGAGGTCTGGCAACTCGCGCCACAGATGCTGGATGGGTGGACGCCGCCGGCCGTGGCTGCCTACAAAGGGCAGCACGGAATGGTGCTGAATCAGCCGCAATGGAAGTGAGACTGGCGCCTCCTGTCCAGCAGGAATCGATGGTGGCGCAGCACAAAAGCCGGAGCGAGACCGCGCCGCCTTGAATGCCCGCCGGCCCCCTTGTATCTGAGGACATCATGAAAGTTGTCGTGCTCGGTGGCGGGGTAGTCGGTGTGACAACCGCGTACCAGTTGCAGAAGGACGGCCATGAGGTCGTGATCGTCGAGCGGCAGCCTTTAGTCGCATCGGAAACCAGTTGGGGTAACGCGGGCATGATCGCGCCCGGGCATTCCTTTGTCTGGTCCTCGCCCAAAGCGCCGATGATTCTGCTCAAATCGCTGGTGCTGAAAGATCAGGCGTTGCGCTTCAAGTTCTCGGCGGATCCCAGGCTTTACAGCTGGTCGTGGCGTTTCCTGATGGAATGCACATCGGAGAAGGCACGCCGCAATACCCTGCTCAAGCATCGGCTTGCCGCGTACTCGCAACGCGTGCTACAGAATGTGATCGCCGAGGACGCCATTGAATACGATCGAAATGACCGCGGAATTCTGTATTTTCATCGGACGCAGGAAGCGCAGGATCGCGGAATCGAACACATGAAGCTGCTGGAATCCGATGGGCAAGTCATCAGGGTTCTCAGCCGCGATCAGGTCGTCGCACTCGACCCGTCGCTGGCTTCGGCAAAAGACAGGATAGCGGGTGCCATTTACTGCCCGACCGATGAGACTGGAGACCCTGCGAAGTTCACCCGCGCCCTTGCGGAAAAGATTGTCGCGCGTGGCGGTACGCTTCTGACGGACACCACCATCGACGGCTTCGAAACCGCTGGGCGGGACGTAGTGGGCATAAGAACGAGTCGAGGCCTTGTAAAAGCCGACGCGTATGTGCTCGCCCTTGGCCCCTATAGTCCGGTTCTTGGCCGACAGATCGGCATCGATCTTCCGATCTATCCGATCAAGGGATACTCCCTCACGATTCCGATCGATGGCCGGCCCATGCCACCCTCCGTTGCAGTGGTCGACGAGCACAACCTGGTCGCAATCTCGCGCTTCGGCGACCGGATCCGGGTCACCGCAACGGCGGAGTTTGCTGGCTACGACACGAGCCATAAGCCTTCTGATTTTGCGTTTATGAAGAGCGTGACACAAGAACTCTACCCGGCCGGCGCCAACTACGATCGCGCCGAAATGTGGGCCGGTCTCAGGCCGATGACGCCGACGAACCTGCCGTTTCTTGGGCGCAGGAAGTATCGCAATCTTTATCTGAATACCGGTCACGGTCATATCGGCTGGACCATGTCACACGGATCGGCTCGAATCACGGCCGACCTGATCGCGGGACGAACCCCGGCGATTCCGATGGTGGGGCTGCTTTGCGACTGATGGCGACGCGTTTTGCAGCCAAAACATGGGGCCCAGCCGAACGATGCCAGCAAACTATTGCATCGACCGGTCGAATCCGCCGCGCATGACCCGTCGGTACACGTCGCGCTCAAAGAATTGCGACTTCGAGACGCGTTATCACGCGTCGGTCGCGATGTGTGACGGCATTGAAGTATCGGGAGACATTCCACCCTGATCTGTCAGACCGTTCGGCTCAGTATGGCATCATGAAGACGAAATTAAGCGGAGGCGGAAACGCGGCAGCATGAAAACGCTGGCACGGCGAATGCCATCGCCAACGTAAACGCCGATTTCCTGATTGACACAAAAAAACCTATATAGAATCGCAAGATGAACTCGAAGAATAGCACGGATGCAATGAAAATATTCGCATCCACCGTATGTTTAGTTTTGTTTTCAATATGGATAGTTTCTCTTAGAAAGGAAATAAACGCCGACGATGTCGTGTCATTCTCCCAAGCGAAAGATCTTATTGAGTTTGGCAGCCTGAGAGGATGGACTTACCCCGGTGCGCCATCGTTTTTTCCAGATATATTGCTATCAATACCATTTGAAATCCTCGCTCGAACTTCGTATTTTTTTCATCTGGTGACGGCGCCCGTTCAAGTACTGATATTTGTATTTGCATGCAGCCTTCTAACATCGAAGGAACGCCCTTTCGCCCAAACATACACAAATCTAACGATATCGTTAATCGCTATCGCGGTGAGCGGCCTGCTGGTGATCGGAAAAGACTTTTATTTTCTGATTGAAACGGCCTTTAGCTTCGAACATCACGGCTTCGCAGCAGTGCTAGCCGTAATTCTATATTTCTACGTAAAAAGCCATTTCAAGCTCACCGTCCTGAACAGTGCCGTTTTGGTGATCGTAATTTTTTTGCTCGGCATATCAGATCTTTATTTCGTTCTCTGGTTTGGAGCACTGTTGGCATCGGAGGCCATATTCGGCGAGAGAAAAAAATTTCTCGCCTTTACTGTGGCCTTCTCTGCTTTGGCAATATTTATCTTTCTTGTCTCGCTTGAAATTAATTCCTCGCTGGCCATTCAGGCTAAAAATTCCGCGGCCGAGGATTATACGGATAAACATTAGAAATGTATTTCATATTGCCATAATTTTGTTTTTCATGATTTCTATTTTTATAAAAACAAAATCGTTCAAATATAGCAAATCACTGTGCGCAGCCGCCATTTTTTCGATCGCCGTGGTCTGTGCCGCCGGATTGATTCATAACACATATGAATTTCGATATCTATCAATAACCTACATAATTTCTGCCTGGATGTTTCATGATCTGATAGGTCGCTCAATTAAGATTAAAAATGTCGTTGTCCTGACGTCGATAATATTGCTGGTCGCGCTCGCGGCAGCGCCGAAGATCCCGCAAAACGAAAACTTCCAGCGAGAAATTGATTGCCTGTCTCGCCAGGGGATAAGTGGCAGCACCGTTTATGCAGAGTATTGGCCGGCGAAGATCATATTCGAAGGAACAAATAGAGTTTTTAACTTGATACAGATCGATCGAGATTTAAACGAGACGAGCTGGAATTACAACTCAAGATGGAAATCACTGCACAACGACAATGGTGTCTCTTATTACCTGACCGACCATTTAAGTCATAGTGCCACACAACATTTGATCGACATTAAAGGCTCTGAACTGCTTTGTGACGGAAAGATCGTTACCGTAAAAGCGCAACAGTAGGCTCAGACGGTGACCGTCACACCAGGTCTCGACTTTTGCATCTTAGCCAAGCTTCCTCAAGCGCATCTGCAATTGCGGCCGAGTTGAGCGCCGCGTCAAGAGAATCGAACCTTCGGCTTGACCACACGGGTCAATTTTCGCCGCGAACGTCCTTCATCAAGGCCTTTTTGATTTGATCGGGCGCCATGGGTTGCCGGGTAGGGCAGTCTCAAGAGTCAAGTGCAACGTTTAGCTAATCCAGCCTTCTCTAACTCTTTAGCCATTGCTTCCTCGGGGGAGTCCCAGCCGAGCGTCTGGCGAGGCCGCCCGTTAAGCAATTTGGCGATG
>NZ_VZQN01000039.1:0-80348 GCF_014397645.1 Paraburkholderia sp. 31.1 | reverse complement strand
ATGCTGCCGCCCTTTTGATGTTCGATCATGATCGCCGCGCGTTCTTCCGCACTCAAATGCTTGTAGTTCTTCTTCATCGCAACACCCTACCTCATTCAAGGTGTTGCACTTGGAACTAGAGACTAAGTAGTCTGTCAGGATCGCACTCTCCCTACGTAAGCTCATATTACAATGCCGGGCCAAAAACGCTGCCCGGTAGGGCGGCACTCAGACCAAAAGGTTCAATGTCGACCCAGCTTTCGAATCCCACGTCGCTCGCCTCAGCCTCCGTCAAACCTGCCGCCGCGCGCATCGCATCACTCGGCTGGCTGCTCCCCTTCCACGCGCTGGTCTGGACGCTGGCCGCCTGGCTCGCGCGCGGCAATCTCGACATCCAGGGCGACATGGTCGAGACCTATGTCTGGGGCATCGAGTGGCAGGCCGGTTACGCGAAGCACCCGCCGCTTTCGTCGTGGGTCGCAGCGGCCTGGTTCAGCGTGTTCCCGCACACCGATCTCGCGTATTTCGCGCTGTCGGCGGTGAACGTGCTGGTCGGCCTGGCCGGAATCGTCGCGCTCGCCGGGCGCTTCGTGCCGCGCCAGATCGCGATCATCGCCGGGCTTGCGATGGCGGTCTCGCCGCTTTACTCGAATCTCGCCATCAAATTCAATCCGAACTCGATCCTGCTGTCGGTCTGGCCGTGGACCGCCTACTTTTTCGTCCGCTACGTGCAGCCGGGCAGCCGCCTTGCGCGCAGCGGCGCGGCGCTCGGTCTCGGGGCGTGCGCGGCGCTTGCCGTGCTGGGCAAGTACTTCACGATCGTGCTGCTGCTCGGGCTGTTGCTGGCATTGCTCGCGCGTCCCGCATGGCGTGCGCGCCTCGTCAGCGTCGATTCGCTGCTCGCGGTGGCGGCGGGAGTCGCCGTGCTGGCCCCGCACGTACACTGGATGATGGTTAATCATTTCCCGACGCTCGAGTATGCCGCGCAACGCACCGGCGGCACGCTTCTCGCCGCGGTCGGGCGCTTTGGCATCTACACGCTCGCGCAGATCGGCTATCTCGCGCTCAGTTTCGTTTTCGTGCTGTTGATGGTGCGCACGCGCGGGGCTGCGCGGCTCATGGCGCTGAGCGTTGTTCGGAGCGCGTCGTACCCGGATCTCTGGTGGCTCGCGCTGGGGCCACTGTTCGCGGTGGGCCTGCTGTCCGTGATCGGCAAGACGCAGATGGCCTCGGTCTGGGGCATGGCGCAGTGGTTCGCAATGGTGCCGCTCTGGCTTGCCGTGCTCGTGCAAGCCCGCTTCGAGTTCGCGCCGCAGCGTGCCATACGCGTCATGGCGGCGTACTGGGCGCTGGTGCTCGCGGTATCGGCAGTGGTCGGCTACACAGGGGCGCGGCGCAATTCCGACGACGCGGCCGAGCCGCGCGCGGAACTCGCGGCAGCCGCGCAGGCGGTGTGGCACGAACGCACCAGCCAGCCGCTGTCGATCGTGGCGGGCTCGACGCATGAGGCCGCTTCGATGGTGTTCTATGACGGCGACCGCGCCCGCTACTGGGATCTCGACTGGCCGGCGGCAACGCCCTGGCTCACATCCGCCGATTTCGCCCGCCAGGGCTCGCTGATTGTGTGCCGTGGCGACGACTCGGGCTGCATCGCGACGGCATCGTCGCTAAGCCATGCAGCGCCGATTGCGCTCGAGGTGAGCAAGACCGCATGGGGACGGGAGTTGCCTGCGCGTCCCTACCAACTGTTCGTGATCGTGCCGCAGTCGTGAGCCACGCGCCCATCATGCCGTACCGCGGCCGGCCGCTCGTCGTCGATCTCGACGGCACGCTGGTGCGCTCCGACGTTCTGATCGAGTGCGTGTAGGCCTATCTGAAAGCCTCGCCGCTGCGCTGCTGGCAACTGCTGGTCTGGCTGCTGCATGGTGGCAAAGCGGGCCTGAAGGCGCGGCTCGCGGCCGGCCGTGCGCTCGTGCTTGCAACCGCCACGCACCAGCGTTATGCGCAGGCCATCGCGGATCATCTGGGCTGCTTCGACGAGGTCCATGCGATCGAGGGTGAGATCAACCTGTCGGCAAGGCGCAAGCGTGATGGCCTCGACTGCCTCTCAGGGGAAGATCGGCTCGTAACCTAACCGAGCGAATGGAAAGAGGTACCATGAGTACGCCGTCGAACGCCAGGCTCATCCGTGCCTGAGCGTGTAACGTCTCTCTGGCTAGAGATCCTGCCATGATCCTGTATCACACCGTCCCCGATTCGTCGGTCATCGAAATATCCGTCGAAGGCAAAATCACCGACCACGAACTGCGCGAAGCCATCGAGCGCATGCGTGGTGATCTTGAACTGAACGGTAAGACCCGCGTGCTCGAACGCATCGAGCATTTCAGCGGCATCGAGCCGAAGGCGCTATGGACCGACCTGACGCTCGGCGTCTCTGTCGCCCGCAAGGTCACGCGCGCCGCCGTGGTGGCCGACGCGGGCTGGATTCGCGCCTCGATGCATTTGGTGCGGTTCTTCACAAAGGCTGAAATCAAGGCGTTCCACGTCAACGAGCTGGAACAGGCGCGAGCCTGGATCAACGCCTGAACGTCGTCTCCAGCCGGGCGCATCGGGCGGAGGCCGGCCAGTTGGAGCCGCACGACTCAACATCAGAACTGTTACTGCCGAATCAAGGACACGGAGCGCAACGATCCTATGATGGAATGAGGCCGCGCGACACGCGCGGAAAAGCGCTAAAACATGTAGGAAAACAGGAGAAGAGGAGCACATGACGAAGCGAGTGATCGTGACCGGCGGCAGCGGCCTGGCCGGAAAATGGGTAGTCCAGAACCTGGTCGAGCACGGCTACGAGGTGATGAATCTTGACCGCGTGCCGATGGCGGCGCGCACGGCGCGCACGTTGATTACGGACATCACCGATGCGGGCCAGGTATTCAATGCGCTGGCATCGAGCACCGCGCCGGGAGAATTCGCCGACGACCTCGAACCAAAGCCGATCGACGCGATTGTGCATTTTGCGGCGATCCCTCGCATCATGATCACGCCCGACAACGAGGTCTACCGGATCAACGTGATGGGCACGTACAACATCCTCGACACAGCGTCGAAGCTTGGCATCCGCAAGGTGATCGTGGCATCGAGCGAAACCACATACGGTATGGTGTTCGCGCACCGGGATCGCAGTCCAGAGTACTTCCCGCTCGACGAGGAATACCCGGTGAACCCGATGGACAGCTACGCGACGTCGAAGGTGATCAACGAAGTGACGGCGAAGGCGTTCCACGCGCGCACCGGCTCTGACATTTACTGCTTTCGTATTGGCAACGTGCTCGAACCCAACGACTACGCGAAGTTTCCGGCGTGGCTCAAGGATCCAGCACTGCGCAAGAGGATTGCGTGGAGCTATATCGACGGGCGCGATCTCGCGAGCGCGTGCCGGCTTGCCATCGAAAAGGACGGCCTCGGCTTTCAGGTCATGAATGTCGCGGCCGACGACGTGTCGTCCGACGTACCTACCGCGGAACTGCTCCGACGCTACTACCCCGGCGTGCCGCTCAAAAAGCAACTCGGCGAGTTCGAGACCCTGCTCAGCAACGAGAAGCTCAAGCGCCTTCTTGGGTGGAACCAGCAACACTACTGGCGCGACGAAGCGAAACAGGGCGTCCAGTAAGCATGGCGGGCCGGCCCCCGGCCGGCCAATCACGCCGTGCGAGTCTTCATGGACTGCTTTGAGGCGTGCCGCCACCTCGAACGCGGACCGACAATGAAGCCAATGACTCGCCTTCACGGCTGTCAGCGCTGGCGCCTGCGTCGCTTATCCGCCGTCGGTGTTGCTACGTTCAGCCGCCGGTCAGCGAGTAGTCGTTTGCAGCAGGTCGCGCGCGGTGCTTAGCATGCCGTCGGCGATCTTTCCGGAATCGACCTTGTAGCTGCCGTCACGCAGGGCGCCCTTGATCGACTCGACCTTCGCCGTGTCGCTATCCGAATCGCTGGACGTGTGCATCGCGGACACTGATGAGAGATTAACCGTCGAATTCTGCGCGGCGGCAGCGCTGACCTGGTGCGCGGACTCGACGGCATCCTTCGCATCGCTGTTGATCGTTGCGCGTTGCGGACCGTTCTGCGAAGCCGCGAGCGGAAAATTGCTGGATTCAATCTTCATGGTGTGTGTTCCCCACTGGTTGAGTCCTTTAACGGTTCAGCGTTTGAAATCTTCACCCTGGCGTGGGAAGCGGAACCGTATCCGCGTTTCGCCGCGAGCCGCTAAGCCTTGCCGGGCGGGCACTCTAGCCGCCTGCAGCAAATTGCAACAAAGTGTGAGCAATACCACACAACGGCAATAAACTGATCGAAGCGTCGACCCGCGCCGAATCAAAGGCGCAGGTATGCTTGAGAACGCGACGCCGCACCCCATTTTGCTTGCTGTGAACAAACGTACCCGCCGCCCCTTGCAGCCTCGATGGCCCTTTCCGCCAAGTCGCGATGTCACTGGTCGCGCCTTTGGCGATCTCGTCGCGCTTCAATATTGCGGCGCAGACGTGTGGCTCTGGCGATGCCGATGCGGCGGCCATGTGACTTCCGCCCTGCAGACGGTAGAGAGCGGTGCAGTGCGTGATTGCGGCTGCCGTGAGCAGCGCAGCGTGTGGCGGTCGCGACCGGGCTCACCTGCGCTGAAGAGCGGCGAGGTTTTCGGCCAGCTGACGACCGAGCGGTACGCTGGCGATGGATTGTGGGTTTGCCGGTGCGACTGCGGTGGTGAGGCGACAGTTAGCGCCGGACGCTTGCGAATGGGCAAGGCGCGCTCGTGCGGCAGGTGCCTCGTCGCTTCGACTCACCGAGTGGCGTAGCGCCGGAACGGAAAATGTTCGTTCGACTCAGGTCAAGCGATCTACACTGCAATTCAACGAATGAGAAAAGATCGCCAGCCTTGGCTGGGTCTGGACGATCGTATTCCGATTCCGCTTTGATTTCGCTTTGATCAAGCGTAGTCCGTACATGCTCCCCTTTCTGTCTGGAGGCGGTCATGAAAAAGGAGAGAAAGACAGCACGGCAAATTCTGTCCGGGAACCCTCGGGAGGTTATCTCAGTGGGCCCCGACGACACGGTGCTGAACGCGTTGCAGTTGATGGCCGACAAGGACGTGACGACGGTGCTGGTGCTGCAGGGCAGCAATCTGGTTGGCGTTTTGTCTCAGCGCGACTACGCCCGCAAGGTCGAGGTGCTTGGCCGCAACGCCGCGAACACCAGGGTTGGCGACATCATGACCACCCAGGTGCTTTATGTGACGCCCGAGCATACCTGCGATCAATGCCTCGCGTCGATGCATACCCGGCGGATCCGGCACCTGCCTGTGATCGAATCCGGGCGCGTCATCGGCGTGCTTTCCGACAGTGACGTGCTGGAGGAACTCCTGCAGGAGGACGAGCATTTCATCAGGATTCTCGAGGACGACATGCTCCATCTGACCATTGATACCGGTGGCGCCTATTAGAAAGTCGCGCTCGAATCAGGCGAGGTGAAACGTGAGCACGCAATCAACCGCGGGGGCGCTTTCACCGGCCATCCTTTCCCGTTCGTCCGGCAAAGTGGCGTCGGCGCGCGATGCCGTGCGCCTGATCCGCGACGGCGATACGGTCGCGACGGGTGGCTTCGTCGGCATCGGCTTCGCCGAAGACATCGCCATTGCCATCGAGGAACTCTGTACGGCGCATGACGAGGATACGTTAGTCACCCTCCCAAAGCCCGCCAACCTCACGCTAGTCTATGCGGCCGGCCAGGGAGACGGCAAGGAACGCGGACTGAACCACCTGGCGACGCCGGGACTCGTCAAGCGCGTCATCGGCGGACACTGGGGCCTCGTGCCGAAGCTACAGCAGCTTGCGGTGGATAACCAGATCGAGGCGTATAACCTGCCGCAGGGCGTGATCAGCCACCTGTTTCGCGACATTGCGGCCGGAAAGCCGGGCCATCTCTCCCGGGTCGGCCTCGGCACCTTCGTCGATCCGCGCTTCGGTGGAGGCAAACTGAACGAGCGCACCACCGAGAATCTGGTCGAGTTGATGCGGATCGGCGACGAGGAATATCTGTTCTACAAGGCCTTCCCGATCAACGTCGCGATCGTGCGCGGCACCACTGCCGACCCGGAAGGCAATGTGACGATGGAGCGCGAAGCCCTGACACTGGAGGCTCTCGCGATCGCCATGGCCGCGCACAACTGCCGCGGCCTCGTGATCGTCCAGGTGGAGCGCATCGCCGAAAGCGGCTCGCTCAATCCGCGACAGGTCAAGATCCCCGGCGTGCTGGTCGATTGCGTCGTGCTGGCGCCGCCCGAGAACCACCAGCAGACCTTTGCCACACCATACAGTCCGGCGTACGCCGGCGAAATCCGGGTCCCCGCGAGCAGTGTGGCGCCGATGCCGATGAGTGAGCGCAAGGTGGTCGCGCGACGCGCGGCAATGGAACTCCAGCCAAACAGCGTGGTGAATCTCGGGATCGGCATGCCCGAAGGCATCGCCAGCGTCGCCAACGAGGAAAGGATCCTCGACCTGATGACGCTGACCACCGAGCCCGGCGTCATCGGCGGCATTCCGGCGGGAGGCTTGAACTTCGGCGCGGCGACCAATGCGCAGGCGATCATCGATCAGCCCGCCCAGTTCGATTTCTATGACGGCGGCGGGCTCGACGTCGCCTTTCTTGGCCTCGCCCAGGCCGATCGCATGGGAAACCTCAATGTGTCGAGATTCGGGCCGCGCCTGCCCGGCGCCGGAGGCTTCATCAACATCAGCCAGAATGCCAGGAAAGTCGTGTTCGTCGGCACTTTCATGGCGGGCCACAGCCAGATTTCGGTCGTCGACGGCAAGCTGCATATCCACCGTGACGGCACGGCCAGGAAATTCATCGAGGAAGTCGAGCATCGCACGTTCTCTGGCCCGTATGCGGCGGCAATGGGCAAGCCGGTCCTCTACATCACCGAGCGTTGCGTGTTCGAGCTGGGCGCCGAGGGCATGGAACTCATCGAGATTGCACCGGGCGTCGATCTGGAGCGCGATATTCTGGCCAGGATGGACTTCGCACCGATCCTGCGTTCGCCGACGCAGATGGACGAGCGGATTTTCCTGCCTGAACCGATGGGCCTGCGCTCGAATGTTTTGCGACTGCCGCTGGAAGCGCGCTTCATCTACGACGACGACAAGAACATCATGTTTCTCAATTTCGCGCGCCTCGAGGTGAAGCGTCCCGACGACATCGCGGCGATCCGGGCTCAGGTATGCCGCGTCTGCGAACCACTGGACCACAAGGTTTATGCAGTGGTGAACTACGAGGGTTTCGTGTTGGACCCCGCGCTGGAGGACGCGTACGTCGAAATGGTCGAGGATATGGTGCAGCGCTACTATGTCGGCGTAACGCGCTTCACTACCAGCGCTTTCATGCGCGCCAAGCTGGGTGGCGCCCTTACGCGGCGCGGGCTGTCACCTTATGTCTATGAGACGGAGGCGGAAGCGCAGGCCTACCTGCGCGAACAGTCGTCAAACCGCTGAATCCGGCTTGCATCGTGATCGCGGCACCGAAGGCCGAGTGCGCCCGCGCCGGGTTCTGTCGGACCCTCGATGTCAGTGCCCTGCCAGCCAGCGCAACTGAGGCCCCGGATATCCCGCGACCCACGTGCCGTTCGCGCTGAAATCCCACGTCGGACCGAAGCTCGCCGGCTCGAGCAACTGGATGTCCGTGAGTCCGCTCGAACTGGCCACCGCCGTGCCCGAACCGACACCCGCCGCCGCCCCTGACGATTGGCTGTTCCAGAACACGTTCGCCGCGATCCGGCCGCTGTTGGTGCCCGCGATACCGCCCTCCGTCGAGTTCGCGCCCGCCGTGAGCCTGGACGCGGCATACGACTGGCGGATGAAGCCCGTATTGCTGCCGACAAGTCCGCCGACAGTCGCGCCGCCGTTCAGGAATTCGTAGGCATACGATCGGGTGATGGCGCCATGGTTCGTGCCGACGAGTCCGCCGACCGTGCTTTGCGCACCACCCGATGCGGGGGCGATCGCGAAAGACTGATCGATGCGGCCATCGTTGAGCCCGACCAGCCCACCGATCTGACCCACGCCGATGATGTTTACGCCCGCCCACGAGCGCTCGATGCGCCCAAAGTTCTCGCCGACCAGACCGCCGGCCACTGTGCTCGTGTTGCCCGGGGCACCGATGGCGCCCGTTGCGCCGACGTTCACCATGTATCCGTAGTTGATGCCGGCCAGCAAGCCGACCGTTTCTCCCGAGGACGTCGCGGTGCCTTCCGCGAGCGTGAAATTGCGCACGACGCCGCTCTTGCCGATCACGCCGAAGAGTCCGGTATCGGCCGTGCTTGAGAGACGCAGATCCGCGGGGAGATGCCCCATGCCGTCGAACTGACCGGTGAACGGATTCGCGGCGGTGCCGATGCCTCCGAACTCCGGCGCACCCGCGAATTCCAGCCCCCTGCTGCCCAACGCATAGTTGCCGGAGAGGTCGTTATTCACTGCGCTCAGGTCCGTCATGGAGTTGACGAGCTGATAGGCCGTGAACTGCGTGACGAGCCCAGTAAACGGCGCGGGGTGCCACGATACGTTGGTGTACACCGTGCCGGGCGTGTAGCTGCCGTTCATGTCGTACAGACCGGTGACGATGCCCATGCTTCGCGACCAGTCGACCGTGCCCTGGTTGGTCAGACTGCCGCCGTTGTCGAAACCATAGGTGTCGGCGGACAGCGTGAGCGAGCCTGTGCCCCTATTGGCGATGGTCGCCTGCGGTGCGATCGTCAGCGAGTGCGCCGCGTCGAGCGTCAGGGAGGAGGCTCCGTGCCAGCGCACGCTCGCTTCGATCGCGATGTCTCCCTCGCCGGTCGCCCCGAGCTTGCCGTCCGCGCCGTTCGCGAGCACGGAGATGGATGCGCCGTTGCTCAGACTTGCGCCGAGCGTGTTGGCGGTCGGGACGTCCGCGGTGAAGTCCCCCGTGGTGATGTTCCATGCTTTCGCCCGCACCTCCGCGCCGCCGACCTTGACGTCCTTGCCGGACATGTCGAGCGTGCCGCCGCTGCCGTCCGCGTTACGCGCGCTGATCTGCGCCCCGCGCGCATCGACGTTGCCGGAGTTGACGACGACCCCGTTGACGGTGGTGTTCGCGACGAGCCAGACGTGGCCGTCGCGCGTCGCGGTGCCGGTGGCGCGCAGGGCGCCCGAATGACCCGCGAGCGCGAAGATATTGCCGTCGGCCGCCTGCACGTTGATGATCGCCGCCTGTACCGTGCCTGAGTTCGTCACCGTGCCGCCGCTTCCCACCTCCACGAAGACTTGTTGAAAGTTGCCGTCGAAGAGCCGGACCTGACGGCCTGCGACGAGTTCGGCATTGCCGTTCGGCGCATCGATCGTCCCTGCGTTCGTGACCTTGCTGGCCGATATCAGGAACACGTCCCCACCCGACGAACTGATCTTGCCGAGATTGACTACATCCGCCGTGGAACTGCCTGTGTAAGCCGAGCCACCGAACCCGGGCGGGTTGAGAAAGACGTCGTTGGGGACGTCGAGCGTCGACGCGACGAAACGCCCTCCCGTCGACACCACGCCGCCTGGCCCGATGAGCACACCATGCGGATTGACGAGGTAGATGCTGCCGGTGCCCTTCAGCGTGCCGTAGATCGCCGACACATCGTTACCCGTCACGCGATTGAGTGTCGCGCCCGTGCCGTTGTTGATCGACACCGTGCGGCACGATCCGATCGAAAAACTGTTCCATTCGATGATGCCGCGCGAGCCCGCTTGCGTGATGCTCATGCCGGCATCGTTCTGAGTGATGCTTCCCGAGCCGGCGACGAAATGCCCGCCTTGCGGCAGGGTACCCGCCGCGTACGCGACGTGCGTCATGGAAAGTCCGGTCAGCGAAATGACGATGGCAAATGAAATTCGCACGCTTGCATGACGGCGTTGCGATGGACGTCGCCGCAGCAGAGATGGCCTTCGAGTGCTCATACATCCCCCTTCCACGCTCGCGCGAAACGGCTGCCAACGACCCGTGGAGCCGACCGGAAACGCGTGAGTCGCCGCGTATGAAGATTAGCAGTTCGTCTCGTCGCCACTTAACGACCGTGGCTGATTTGGTCGATATTTCGGCCCGAAATGTTGTTGCGCGACCGGGACGGGATTACCGTCGCCTTCCATCTTGATAACGATTTCAATGCAAGTTTGAAATACCGTTATTACGGGAGGTTATTAAGTCACTGGTTTCAAGCACTGTCGACCACCGTCAAGCCCCGTGCGACGGGCCTTGCAGCCTCGCGGCACCGCCCGCGCCCGGATTTGCGATCGAGCAGCGCGAGCCTTGCCGGGCAACAGCCGCAACGCGACATTTCGGTATACTCGCGAGCTTTCCCAAAAACGATTATTCGCGGCCCTCCTCCCGCGCAGCGACCGCCGTTTCATAGGCGTGCCGCCCTCGCGACAAGCGTGCCCGCCCCGCTCACCATGTCCGATCTCTCCACGCCGTTCGGCGCGCCCCGCCGTCTCGTCAACATCAATCCGAAGCCGCTCGCCGTCGCGTTCGCGCTGGTCGTGCTCGGCGCGATCTATCTCGCGCAGACCGTCAGCGTGAAACAGGCCGCGCTGTACGTCCTCGGCGCGCTGCTCGGCGTCACGCTCTATCACGCCGCGTTCGGCTTCACGTCCGCATGGCGCGTGTTCATCGCCGACGGCCGCGGCGCCGGCCTGCGCGCGCAGATGCTGATGCTCGCGATCGGCGTGCTGCTGTTCTTCCCGGCGCTTTCCGCCGGCACGCTATTCGGTCATCCGGTCGTCGGTGAAGTGTCGCCCGTCGGCACGTCGGTCCTGATCGGCGCGTTCATGTTCGGCATCGGCATGCAGCTCGGCGGCGGCTGCGCCTCCGGCACGCTGTATACGGTCGGCGGCGGCAGCACACGGATGGTGGTCACGCTGATCGCGTTCATCATCGGCTCGGTGATCGGCACCGCGCACATGCCGTTCTGGTCCGCGCTGCCGCATCTGCCGCCGATCTCGCTCGTGCAGACGCTCGGCGTCGGCCCGGCGATCGCGCTGAACCTCGTGGTGTTCGCGGCCATCGCCGCGCTGAGCGTGCTGATCGAAAAGCGCCGTCACGGCCGTCTCGTCAGCGACATGGATCGCGCCCCGAACGCATCGCCGTGGCTGCATGGCCCGTGGCCGCTCCTCGCCGGCGGCGTCGTGCTCGCGATCCTCAACTTCGTGACGCTCGCGCTGTCGGGCCATCCGTGGGGCATCACGTCGGCGTTCGCGCTGTGGGGCGCGAAGGCGTTCTCCGCGATGGGCGTCGACGTCGCGAGCTGGCATGTGTGGAGCAGCGGCCCGAACGCGGCCGCCCTTGCCGCACCGATCAGCCACGACGCGAAGTCGGTCATGGACATCGGCATCGTGATCGGCGCGATGGTTGCCGCTTCGCTGGCCGGCCGCTATGCGCCGGTGTGGCGTCTGCCGCTGCGCTCGCTGATCGCGGCGATCGTCGGCGGACTGATTCTCGGCTACGGCGCGCGCCTCGCGTACGGCTGCAATATCGGCGCGTACTTCAGCGGCATCGTGTCGGGCAGCCTGCACGGCTGGCTGTGGCTCGTCTCGGCATTTTTCGGCAACGTGGTCGGCACGAAGCTGCGTCCGGTGTTCGGCCTCGCGGTCGAGCGCGTCAAGCGGACGGGCTGCTGAGCGGGCGGCTTCGGCCGCCTATCGGGCGGGGGCTGCGCTGCCGGCCTCCCTTGCACCCGTCTGAAGCCGTCGCGCGAGTTCGTCAGCGATCTGCTCCGCGCTTTTCCTGACCGCCGTCTTTTCATCGCGGCCCGACAGCACGACCTTCGCGGCGATCACGTACGGGTTGAGCTTGATCACGGCGCCCGGCATATCCCTGCTCGCCCCCTCTTCAACAGTTTCATAGAGCGGCGGTAACTCCGGCGTAGCCAGGTTATCGCAGGAAACCGCGACCTGAAACTGGCTTTGGCCCGCGCCCATACCCACCATCGCGCGACGCAGCCGATTACCCTCATCGACACTGAGAAAAACGCCGCGCACCTGCCAGCCGTCGTGGGGCAGCGGTTCACCCGGCGTGACGCGGCGCGCGTCTACTCCGGCCTTCTTCAGATCGTCCGTCAGAGATTGCGCCATCAGCGCAACCATGTCTCGCGCACGCGCCTGCGGATCCTGCTGCTGACGCAGCGGGCCCTCAGGCACCAGATTGCCCAGGATGCCTCGCGCGCGGTGGCCTGGCCCGCTGTCAGGGGCGATGTTCGCGGCGTCGAGATCGAAATCGGAGACATAGACGACCGGCGGCGCGACAGGAGCCGCGAGCGCTGCCGACGAATCCGCGGCCAGACATCCTTGCGCGCTGGCACACACGTACGTCGCCAGACATACCATTCGCACCCATCGCAACACCATTGCGCACCTCCACGCTGATCGCCTGATACTGGTTGCATGGCAGCGACGAAATACGGCATTCATATCGCGGCCGTTCATCCAGCTTAGGTCTTTCAGAAGCGCACCCATGGCTCGATCGTCTGCATCGCGATCTGAAAATCCTATACTGGGTCGGTGCGGTTGCCGACTTCGCGCTTTGTCTGCGCATCCGTTTGCGCGAGTCCAATCGTCCGACATGACGCCTCTGAAACCCGGTGCACCGCGCGTTGCGTCATCTGCCTGACAGAACGGAAAATCAAGCCATGCTGACGATCGACGACATCCGCGCCGTGCCGCTGTTCTCGACCCTCCCCGACAGCGAACTGGAAATCCTCGTGCACGCGTGCGCCGACCTGCATCTATGCGCGGGCGAGTTCGCGGTCCATGAAGGCGGCGAGCGCGCGTTATACGCCGTGCTGTCGGGCAAGATGGAAGTCATCAAGACGTTCGACGGCATCGAGCGAACCTTGGGCTGGCGTCTGCCCGGCACGATCTTCGGCGAAGTGCCGCTCGCGCTGAGCGCACCGTTTCCGGGCGCGTATCGAGCGGCCGAGCCTTCGCGCGTGATGCGGGTCGACGCGCCGCAATACTATGCGCTCGCGGCGGCGTCGCCCGACGTGGCGTTCAAGATGGGCGCGCTCGCGCGCGAACGCATCGGCGGGCTGCAAAGCCTTTCCGCCGAGCCGCCGAAGGCGCGTGTGACGATCGTCGGCAACCGTTGGGACAATGCGTGCACGCTGCTGCGTCAGTTCCTCGCGCGCAATCAGATCAGCGTCGACTGGCTGGCGCCGGATGCGCCCGAATTGGCCGCGCGCTGGCCTGGCACATGTCCAACGGAAGGCGAGTGCCCCGCGTTGCGCCTCGTCGACGGCACAGTGCTGAGGCGGCCCGCGACCCGCGAGCTTGCGGGACTGCTCGGCCTCCAGACGCAGCCGCGTCTGGCCGGATACGACACGGCGATCATCGGCGGCGGTCCCGCGGGGCTGGCTGCCGCGGTATACGGCGCGTCGGAAGGTCTGCGCACGCTGGTGCTCGAGCGCGAGGCGCCGGGCGGACAGGCGGGCACGTCCTCGCGCATCGAAAATTATCTCGGCTTTCCCAATGGTGTTTCCGGCGACGAACTCGCGAGCCGCGCGCTGCAACAGGCACGGCGGCTCGGCGCGGAGATCCTCGTGACGCGCTCGGTCGAGCGCATCGATGTGCGGGCGCGGCGGATTCATCTCGACGGCGGCGACGCCGTGCACGCTCGAACCATCATTCTCGCGACGGGCGTCACGTGGCGGCGGCTCGCGATCGACGGCTTCGACCGCTTGATCGGCAAGGGGATTTACTACGGCGCGGCGCGCAGCGAAGCGAGCGCGACGCACGGCCTCGATGTCCATCTGATCGGCGGCGGCAATTCGGCCGGCCAGGCGGCGTTGTACTTCGCCAATCATGCGCGCAGCGTGACGCTCCTCGTGCGCGGCGATTCGCTCGAAAAGGGCATGTCGCGCTATCTCGTCGAACAGCTAGCGGGCAAATCGAATGTCGCGGTGCGGCTGCGCTCGGAAGTCGTCGGCGCGCATGGCGATACGCATCTGACGGCCATCACCGTTCGCGATTCGACGAGCGACGCAGTGAGCCGACACGACTGCGGCGGTCTGTTCGTCTTCATCGGAGCGGATGCGCAGACGGAGTGGCTGCCGCCCGAAATCGCGCGCGATGTGCGCGGCTACGTTCTGACCGGCGATGACGTCGTCAAGGCCGGACGCTGGTCGCATCAGCGCGATCCTTTTCTGCTCGAATCGAGCGTGGCTGGCGTGTTTGCGTGTGGAGACGTGAGACTGAGCCCTGTGAAGCGCGTCGCTTCGGCCGTCGGCGAGGGCAGCATGGCGATTGCTTTCGCGCACAGGTATTTGCAGTCGGACGGAGCTTGAGTTCGTCGCGTGAGTCTGCTGCGCGATCGGGTTGCGCGGCCGCTATGGATTCGCAGGCAGCGCGACGCGTTCCAATACCGTCATCGGGCCGAGCCTTTCGATCACATCCAGTTGAGCCGCATCGCGCACGAACAGCGAACCCGCAAAGCCGAGCGCGTTGACCGACACGCCTTCGACTCGCTCTTGCGATCTCGGCACGAGCAACATCCAGCGCCGCGTGACCAGCAGGTTGTAGGGCGTCGCATGACAGCAGGCACGGTCGATTTCGAGCGCGCCGATATCCGCCGCGTCGAGCAGCGTGCGATAGCGGGAAAGCGCCAGCTTCGGCGCATCCGCGCGAGCCAGATCATCGGCGTGAAAGCGTGCGAACGCATGCCGGAACGGCAGATCCGCCATGCCGTCATCCGCACCGAGCAAGGGCTCGACCGGCACGGACGGATCGGCTTCCCCGAGCGGCAGCGGCACGATCTGCAGGTGCTTGTGCGGCTGGCTCGCGCCCGCCTGCGTGCCGGCGTTGTAAAAGCCGATGCCGTCGAATTCGGCCATGCACGCGAGCAGCGCTTCGAAATCGGCAAGATCGAGCAGCGCTTCCTGCGGTTCGAATTCGCGCGTGACGATCAGCAGATGATGATCGATCACGTTGAACTTGTTCAGCAACGCGAGGTGAGTATCGGAGATGTCGGCGACGAACAGATCCGGCTCATAGGGAAGAAATGGGTTCGCCTGAGGGTGCTTTGCCGTCTGCAGCTTGCGCGCTTGCTCGCGTTGCTGTTCCTTGCGCGTCAGGCTCGACACCCGACGCACGAGAAAGCGGATGCCGCCGCTGTCGATCACGGACTGTTGCGTGTCGATCGGTCGCAGCGCGCCGCAGCTCAGCGCATGTCCGGTCTGTCGCACAATGGCGGGCCACAGCGTGCCCGGCATCAGGCGTCGTTGTCGTTCCATAGGATGTCGGCAGGCGTGGCGGCGCGCGTGAAGCGGGTGAATGCGCAGCCGCTACAGCTTGTAGCCTATCGTGCGCAAAAGATCCTTGCGCCATTGAATGTCCTCCGCGCTTTCCGTGCCGACAGGCGAAAAACCATCGACCACGCCGACGATGCCTCGCCCCTGATCTGTTTCAGCGATCAGCACTTCGACGGGATTCGCCGTTGCGCAGAAGATGCGGCAGACCTCCGGCACGGCCTTGATCGTGTTCAGCACGTTGACGGGGAAAAAACCGTCGCCCAGAAACACGAAGAAACTATGGCCCGCGCCGACGTTGGTTGCGTTCTGGCATGCCATCTCGACGAGGCTTTCGTCGGTGCCGGAGCGCCGCACGAGGCGCTTGCCGGAAGCCTCGCAAAACGCGAGACCGAACTTGATGCCGGGCACCGTGCCGACCATCGCTTCGTGAATATCCTCGACAGATTTGATGAAGTGGCTTTGCCCGAGAATGAAGTTGGTCGCTTCGGGCTTGACGACCTTGACGGCGGACAATTGCATGGTGGACCTCGCTCCAATGCGGCAACACGCCGATGAAAACACGTCGAACACGGGCCAACGCGACCGGGGATGGTTCGCGCGTCAGCCGGTCTTCGTCGATCCGGCTTCTAGCCTAGTACTAACCGCGCGTGAGCGAAACCTCGACCGACCACGAGCCGCGGGATTCGAATGCGCCCGGACACCGCTTCCGGGTCGCGCCAGTCCAGGATCGAGCAGGCAGAGAAAGCCTGACTTATGGCGGCACTGATCGACCAAAAGCCGATTCAACCTCATAGCGTTTTGACCCGCTTTAAACCCCCATCGCACCGCGGCAACCTCTCCGGGTCAACAAGGTCAACCGCCGGTTTACGCCCCCGACCGAGTGTGCAAGTATCTTCACCAAGCCGCATCCCGCACACTCTTGCGAGGTTCACGATGGCCTGGAAACTTTGGAAGACCGAGAAGCGGTACGACGAGACGCGAAGCTGGCCGAGCGGCACGCATGAGTCGTTGAAGCAGCTTCTGGATATGTACCTGAGCAGCGACTCGCCACCGTTTGCGAACTGGGCCGCGCCTGGAATTACTTTTGCGCCCGAAGTCGAAACGCTCGCGCGAAACGGCGTCCGGGGGTATCAGCTTGCCCTCTGGTTGTGGCTTTTCGCCGAGAAGCACGGCACGATCGCGGCAAAAATGGTGCGTGAGTCTTTGTGCCTGCTCGCCGACGCGATGCAACCGTCGGCCGGCGACAAGATCGACTCGCTCCTCGACCTCGAAAACCGCCTCGCGCATTCTGTCGAGGACCTTTCCGCTCAACAGCGCACCTTCCGACTGGAGGGTCTGTCCGTCGAGCTACCCATGGAGTTTTTCCTCGCTACTGCCTTCCTCAGGCTCGCACCGGACTCGCCTTATGCCGGGAACGAAGGCACCGACCTGCAAGGCAACGACTTCAAACTGGCCGACTGTTTTCAGCATGCAACCGAAGAGGGGCTGGCGGTATTCCGGCCCATGATAGACGCGGTCGACTTCGACGCGAAATCGCTGCCCAACTGGAGATGGAGCGCTCATCCCGGCGCCGCCGAGCGACACCTGCAACGCCGCCACAAGAATCCCCTTTTCGCCCTTCATCGCCAGATGGTGACGGCTTACGAGGTCTATGAGGCACGGCTTGCCGACGCTCGGGCCATCGAGGACATCAGGACCGAGCTCAATGAGACTAGCCGGTCGTTCTCCGAGACGACCGAATTGCCCTTGAACTGGCAGCCCTTCCTCGAAGGATACCGGGACCACGTCGACAGGCTCGACGAACGCCGGCTCGTCGTTGGCGGACAGAGCACGTCGCTCGGCAACGCAATTGCAGCGTTGCGCGCCGACATACTTGCGACCTGGCGCGCTTCGATTCACAAGAACCGGCACAGTCTCGCGACTCTGGAGCAGGAAGAAGCGAAACGGGCTGAGCGACGGACGCTGCTGTATGGATGCGAGTGGACGGCCCAGCTTTTGAGCCACGGGTCGCTGATCCCGGCGGAAGAGGTGGTTCCCGCCCTGCTAAGCGAGCCCCCCTCCGAGCTGGAAAAGGTGGTGACCGGTTTGCGGGGCGAACCGCGACTGCATGAGACGCTTGCGCAGTGTTGTGCAACTGCGCATCGGCTTGTGAACGAGCTTCGCGCGGCTGGCCATCAGCTTCCCGACATCGACGACAAGCTTCGCATTCTGGATGGTGCGCCCGGCCAGTTGCCGGTCTGATCGTCTTCGAGGTGTGCCATGTCCTGTTACCTATTTGGATGCCACGCCCGACCCACAAAAGGCCACTTATGAACTCTTCCTCTCGCGACCCGCTCGATGTAGCGACCGAGGCAGTATCTACGCTTTCAGAGTACCTGGAGCTTTCGCTAGACAAAGGAAAGAGCCTGATTTTTGTGCTCTCTCAAGGCGAAAATTGCGAAGTCTACCTTGGTGATCCTGGCGAGCCAGACGCGGACTGGACAAGCTGCGCGGCCATTCCGAACAAGCTGGTCCACGCGCTTCTGGAGACCACGCGGTCAGGATTCAACCAATTGGTCATTGAAGGACAGGCCTACCGCTTCGCTCGGACCTTCGCGCAAGTTGCCGAGCAGGGCGCTGTCGTCTTCACACCTGCGTAGACGTTGTAGCCAATCACGTTGATGCGTTTGATCATGGATGATCGTGACGATTTCCTTGTGCGCAACATGTCGTTCCGCGAGGTCGATCTGGCGGTCGAATGGGCTGCGGCAGAGGGGTGGAATCCGGGCCTCGACGACGCGAGGTGCTTCTGGAATGCGGACCCCAACGGCTTTTTCGTCGGTATCTGGCGCGGGGAGCCGGTGGCATGTATCTCGGCGGTCGCCTACGATGAGCGCTTCGGTTTCATTGGCCTCTACATCGTCAAGCCGGCGTTTCGCGCCAGGGGTTTCGGTCTGCGCACCTGGCAGCACGCGATGCGCTATCTGGGAGATCGTACGATCGGCCTCGATGGTGTCGTTGCCCAGCAGCAGAACTATAAAAAATCCGGCTTCCAGCTCGCCTATCGCAACATCCGCTTCCAGGGCGTCGTGCAAGCTGCGTCGACGCCAAACCTGACGAACGCGCGGGAGGTACCCTTCGCGCAACTGGTTGCCTACGACAGCGCATGTTTTTCGACCGCCCGTCCCCGCTTCCTGGCGGACTGGATCGCGCAACCACAGGCGCTGGCCCTGGCGGCTGTGCGCAATGCTCAGATAAGGGGGTACGGCGTGCTGCGCCGTTGCGGGACCGGCTACAAGATCGGTCCGCTCTTTGCCGACGACGCACGGATCGCCAACGATCTGTTCGACGGACTGGTCGCGAGCGTCGCAGGCGAAGTCACCGCGTTCGACGTGCCGGAGGTCAACACGGCAGCCGTAGCGCTCGCTGAACGCTACGGCATGGTTAGCGCGTTCGAAACGGCGCGAATGTACACTCGCGCCCCGCCAGCCATTCCCGTGCAACGCGTGTTCGGGGTGAGTTCGTTCGAACTAGGTTGACTGCAAAGATCGAGCCGCTGGAAACAAATCCGTCGGTGATGCGCCAGATCTCCACTACGATCCGTAGCGGTCCGCCCCGAAAGGGAACGATCATCGAGCGACCGTAAGCGACGACTCACGCTTCAACCTTCACTTCGTCGCGCGAAGGCTTGGTACGAACGCTCAGATAGCCGACGGTCTTGCCGCTTTCAATCACCGGTGTGACGTTCGCGCATACCCAGTAATGGTCGCCATTCTTGCGGCGGTTTTTCACGAGCGCTGTCCTCGCGACATGAACGTCACTTTCGCGAGACCCACTTCTTCCTTTCCGGAACTTCGACGGTGGCGCCGACCGGTGTGAACGGTGCGTGAAAATGATCAACGAGGAAGTCGATGAAGGCGCGCGCCCGCGCGGTCTGATTGCGCTGCCTGGGGTAATAGACGAACAGGTCCGCGGACGGCAGCACGGTATTCGGCAGCACCAGCTTAAGGCGCCCGCTCTGTACATACTTGGCCAGATCCCATTCAGAGCGAATCAGAATCCCATGACCGTCGAGCGCCCACCGAAGGACAATGTCGCCGTCATTGCTCGATAGCGCGCCTTTCACCTTGATCGCCTCGATGTGGTCGTTCACGATGTAGCGCCACACGCCATAAGCGTCATCGTTCTGCCGATGAATGATGCAGCGATGCTGGTGCAGGTCCTCCACCCGCTCGGGCGTTCCAGAACGTTCCAGATATTTCGGGGACGCGCAAAGAAAACGGCGATTGCTCATGATGCGCCTCGCGCTCAGGCGACTGTCGGGTAGCTCGCCGAACCGTATCGCCATGTCGAAGGCCCCTTCGACGAGATCGACCGGCCGGTCTGTCACCTCGAACTGAACTTCGACATTCGGAAAACGCTTTGCGAAGTCGGAGACGAGCGGCGCGATGGTGGTCCTGCCAAAACCGAGCGTCGCGTTGATGCGCAACGGCCCATGCGGATCGCGTCTGGCGCCGGATATGGCCTCCTCCATCTCTCGGACCTGCCCGACGATCTGGGACGCGTAGCGCAGATAGGTCTCGCCCTCGGGTGTCAGGCTGACGCTGCGCGTGGTCCGGTTGACCAGACGCGCGCCGAGCCGCTGCTCGATGATCCCCAGCCGCTTGGTCGCCGCTGGCGGACTCAGATCGAGCGCCCGGGCGGCGCCGGACATGCTCCTGAGTTTCGCCAGGAGAATGAAGAACTCAAAGTCGGATGCGGGAGCAGTACTCACTTTTGGTGAAATATGTAGTGAACGTAAGTGAATTCTAGCAAGCTCTTTCGCGGCTAAGCTAAGCACCACATTGAAGCCGGTGTGGCTCAATAACTGTTCAACTCTCTGGAGACAGTGGCGTGAGAATCGTTGAAATCCGCGAAAAAACCGTTCCGATCAGTTCCCCGATCCGGAACGCCTACATCGACTTCAGCAAAATGACCTTGAGTCTCGTCGCGGTCGTCACGGACGTCATTCGCGACGGCAAGCCGGTGATCGGCTACGGCTTCAACTCGAACGGCCGTTACGGTCAGGGCAAGCTGATGCGCGAGCGCTTCATCCCGCGCCTGCTCGAGGCCGCCCCTGCCTCGCTGGTCGACGACTCCGGCGACAACCTCGATCCCCACAAGATCTGGGCGACGATGTTCATCAACGAGAAGCCCGGTGGCCACGGTGAGCGGTCCGTCGCCATCGGCACGATCGACATGGCCGTCTGGGACGCGGTGGCGAAGATCGCGGGCAAACCGCTGTTTCAGCTCCTCGCGCAACGGTACGGCAATGGCGAGGCCAACCGCAAGATCTTCGTCTACGCGGCGGGCGGCTACTACTATCCGGGCCAGGACCACGAAAAGCTCAAGGATGAGATGCGCAGCTACATCGACCGAGGCTACACGGTCGTGAAGAAGAAAATCGGCGGTGCCTCGCTCGACGAAGACCTGCGACGCATCGACTCGATCCTCAGCGTGCTGCAGGACGGCCAGAAGCTCGCGGTCGATGCCAATGGCCGCTTCGACCTCGATACGGCGATCAGGTATGCGAAGGCCCTGTCGCAGTACGACCTGTTCTGGTACGAAGAGGCGGGCGACCCGCTCGACTTCGAGTTGCAGGCGACGCTGCGCAACTACTATGACAAGCCGATGGCAACTGGCGAAAACCTGTTCTCGATGCAGGATGCTCGCAACCTGATCCGCTACGGCGGCATGCGCCCCGATCGCGACTGGCTGCAATTCGATTGCGCGTTGAGCTACGGCCTCGTTGAATATCTGCGAACGCTCGACATGCTGCACCAGCATGGCTGGTCGCGCAGCCGTTGTATTCCCCACGGCGGGCACCAGATGTCGCTGAACATCGCGGCGGGCCTCGGACTTGGCGGCAACGAATCGTACCCGGACCTGTTCCAGCCATACGGCGGCTTCCCCGACGGCGTTCGCGTCGAGAACGGATATATCACGATGCCGGAGCTGCCCGGCATCGGCTTCGAAGGCAAATCCGACCTCATCGCCGAGATGCGCAAGTTGGCTGAATAACGCGCGCGCGCAACGGCACCGACCAGTATTCCCGGTTGAATGGCTCATATAAAGACGGAACGAAGCCGGCTCAATGCGGCCTTTCCACGCTGCTGCGTGGGAGGGCCGCATTTTCCCTTTGAAGACGCCACGCACAGGAGACAGACATGCCAGTATCGAAAGTAAGAAGAGCACTTTCCAAGCTGTACGTTCAGGTCCTCATCGGCATCGTGGCCGGTGTCCTGCTCGGCCACTTCTACCCCGAGCTCGCCTCGCAGATGAAACCGCTGGGCGACCTGTTCATCAAGCTGATCCGGATGCTGCTTGCACCGATCATCTTTGCATCGGTCGTGGTCGGGATTGCGCGCATGAACGACCTTCATCAAGCGGGCCGGGTAGGCGTGAAAGCCCTCCTGTATTTCGAACTGGCCTCGACCATTGCGCTCATAGCGGGAATGGTGGTCGTCAATGTCATCAAACCCGGCAGCGGAATGAACATCGATCCCTCGCAGATCGATGCCGCTGCAATTTCGACCTACACGCACGCGGCGCAGCAACACGGCATGCTCGACTTCTTCATGAGCATCGTTCCGAATAGCATCGTCGGGGCATTCGCCAAAGGCGAGATGCTTCCCATCATTTTCTTTTCAGTCCTGCTCGCCATCTCGCTGGCAAAGCTCGGACCTCGTGCCGCGCCATTCGTCGACATGCTCGACATGTTCCTTCAAGGAATGTTCGGCGTCGTGCGAATCGTCATGTACGTTGCTCCGATCGGCGCGTTCGGGGGCATGGCCTTCACCATCGGCAAATACGGCATCGGCACCTTGGCATCGTTCGGCGAGTTGATGCTTTGTCTGTATCTGACTTCGTTCTTCTTCGTGTTCGTCGTGCTCGGCCTCGTCATGAAAATGTGCGGGCTATCGCTGTGGAAGTTTCTCCGCTACATCAGGGACGAGATTCTGATTACGCTCGGCACGGCGTCGACGGAAGCGGTGTTGCCGCAAATGCTGATCAAGATGGAGGCGATGGGCTGCGCTCGCCCAGTGGTCGGCATGGTCTTGCCCACCGGCTACACGTTCAATGCCGATGGAACGGCGATTTATCTTACGATGGCGGCCTTGTTCATCGCCCAGGCGATGAACGTCCACCTGAGCATCTGGGACCAGTTGCTCGTGCTCGGCGTACTGCTGCTCACGTCGAAGGGCTCTGCGGGGGTGGCCGGGGCGGGATTCGTCGCACTGGCCGCGACGCTCGCCTCGATGCACAAGATTCCCGTGGAAGGCCTCGTGCTGCTGCTCGGCGTGGACCGCTTTCTCAACGAGGCGCGCGCAGTCACGAACCTGATCGGTAATGGCGTTGCCACCGTCGTCGTCGCTCGCTGGGAGGGGCAACTCGACAGGAACCTGGCGCGCGCGGTGCTGGATCGCGACAATACGCCTCACTTCCGCACACCTGGTCCTGCCGCGCAACCGGCGATCCCGCCGGCACCGACGACCGAAGCCGCCGCGGTTCTCGACGGCTCGCCGAATCATCAATAGAACTGAACTTTTCCGGGTGGGTGCCGTTAATGCAGAGATATCTCTCCCGTTTCCGAGGCCGAGGCGGCCTTGTCGAAGGCCGTGGCCGACGCCCGGGAAGCGATGCTGCAGGGCGCACTCGAGCCGATGATGGACGCGATGAGCCGTGGCGATCATGAAGCCGCCGACCACGATGCGATGGTCTTGATGCCACCGCTGTCGGCGGCTCTCACGCAGAAAACCGCGGATCTGGACAAGTTTCGCAACGAGCAGGGCAATGTGCGTTACAAGAGGGCACAGGACCGCTATGACACCCTCGTGACAATTACCGGAATCGCGATCGCCGTCGGTCTTCTGACCTGCGTCACGTGCGGTTTCACGCTGCTTCGCGCAATCGCGCGCCCGATCGATATGACGGTGCGCCATGTCGAGCGACTCGCTCAGGGTGACATGTCGCAGCAATTGCGCCTGGACAGTGATGACGAAATGGGTCGCCTCGTCAGAAGCGTCGGGCAGATGCAGAAGGACATCGGCACGATGATCGAACAGATCGCGCGCGGCAGCGAGTCGATCGCATCCGCGACCCAGCAGATCTCGGCCGGCAACGCGGACCTGTCGGCGCGCACCGAGACGCAGGCGGCGTCCATCGAGGAAACGGCGGCGAGCATGGAGCAACTCACCAATGCCGTCACGGAGAACGCCGCGCACGCGCGTGAAGCGCGCGAGCTGGCCGACGCGACGAAGACGACGGCCGGTGCGGGTGCGGACGTGGTGCGTCAGGTCATCGCCGCGATGAGCGACATTCACGACGGTGCGAAGAGGATGGGCGAGATCATTGGCGTGATCGAAGGCATCGCCTTTCAAACCAACATCCTTGCCTTGAATGCGGCTGTCGAGGCTGCTCGCGCCGGAGAGGAAGGACGTGGCTTTGCCGTCGTCGCTGGCGAGGTGCGCAATCTCGCCCAGCGCTCAGCGACAGCGGCGAAGGAAATCAAGGAGCTTATCGACGCCTCGACGGCCCGCGTCGCGGACGGTTCGCGCCTGGTCGGTCGGGCCGGTGAGACCATGGGCGAAGTACAGACGGCCGTCAGCCGCGTCACGTCGATCATGAGCGACATCGCGACGGCCTCGGCCGAACAGAGCGATGGCATCGAGGAAGTCAATCGGGCGATTACGCAGATGGACCAGATGTCGCAGCAAAATGCCGCGCTGGTCGAGCAGGCAGCCGCCGCGGCCGCGTCGCTGACCGAGCAGACCGGTCTGCTGACGAAGACGGCGGGTCGATTTCGCTTTGCGTCCCTGTCCTGATGCCGCGCTATGGGCTCGCCTGCCGCTGCCGGCCTTAGCTGCGCGCGTCGCCGGAGGTCGTGGCGTCGGGCTCGCCGGTAGGCACCGCCTCGAGAAAGCCGCGCCCCATCTCAGCCTCGAAGCGCGAAGCGCTGCCCTCCCAGATGATGCGTGCATGTTCGAGCACGTAGACACGGTCCGCCTGCGGCAGCGCAAACCTGACGTTCTGCTCGCCCAGCAGTACGGTAATGGGCGTGGACTTTTGCAGCGAATCCAGCGCTTTCGACAATTGCTCGAGAATCACGGGCGCGAGCCCCAGTGTCGGTTCGTCGAGAATCAGCAGCTTCGGCTGGGTCATCAGCGCGCGCGCGATCGCGAGCATTTGCTGCTCGCCGCCGGAAAGCGTGCGCGCGGTTTGGCCCTGGCGCGATTTGAGGATCGGAAAGAGATCGAACAGCCACGACAGCTGTTTGACGCGCACCGTATCGGCGAGATGATATCCGCCGAGTTCGAGATTCTCGCGTACCGTCATGTCGCCGAATAGCTCGCGCGTTTCCGGGCATTGCACGAGGCCGGCGCGCGAGATCGCGGCTCCGCTGCTGCCGCGCAGATCGCGCCCGTCGAAGCGAATCGTCCCCTTGTACGGCACGAGGCCCGAGAGCGCGTTGAAAAGCGTCGTCTTGCCCGCGCCGTTCAGACCGACAACCGATACGAACTCGCCCTCGCGCACCTGCAGACTGACGTCGTCGAGTGCGCACGCCTTGTCGTATAGCACACGCACACCGGTCACCTCGAGGATCGTGGGCCTGGCAATGCCCGCGGCTCCGGTGCGCTGGCGCAACTCCAGCTTGCTGCCCAGATAGACCCGGCGCACTGTCTCGTTCTGCATCACTTGTTCGGCGGTGCCCTCGGCGACATGCTCGCCAAGGTACATCGCGAGCACGCGGTCGGCGAGCGCGGACAGACTTTTGACGTTGTGATCGACCAGCAGCACCGCGCGGCCTTCGGCGCGAAAGCCGCGAATCAGCTCGGAAAACGCCTCCGATTCCGCCACCGTCAGTCCCGCGAACGGCTCGTCCACCAGCACGACCTGCGGGTCGCGCGCAATCGCTTTGGCCATCTCCATGCGGCGCAGATCCGCAAATGGCAGTGTCGCGGGATGCCGATGCATGACGGCGGCAAGGCCCACACGCGAGGCAATTTCCTGCGCGCGCTGGTGCACGTGCGGTTCGGCGGCCAGCTTGACGAGCGAATCAGGAAGCAGCGCGAGCTTGATGTGTTCCAGCACCGTCTGCCGATGGAGCGGCCGCGAATGCTGAAACACGATGCCCACGCCCGCGCGCGCGATCCGGTGCGGCGCCCAGCCGGCCATCTCCACGCCATTCACCTTGACCGACCCCGCGTTGGGCCGCTCGATGCCCATGATCAGCTTCATGACGGTGGACTTGCCCGAGCCGTTTGGTCCGATCAGGCCAAGAATCTCGCCGGGCCGGATGTCGAAGCCGATATCCTTGACGGCGACGAGACCGCCGAAGCGCTTGGTCAGTCCGCGTACGGAGAGCAGCGGCGTGTCGCTCATTGGCGCTCCCTCGCACGCAGCAGATTGCCGAGCAGACCGTCTGGAAAGAACAGCAGCGCCGCCAGTGCGACCGCCGCGACGACGAATGTGTTGAGCTGGCCGAGCGGGCGCAGAAACTCGCCGGCGACGATCAGGAAGATCGAGCCGAGCACCGCGCCGAGTATCGTGCGGCGTCCGCCGAGCACGGCCGCGATGATGATCTGTACTCCCACGCTGAGATCCACCACCGTGCTCACGGAGGCCGTGCCCTGGTAGAACACCAGCATCGCGCCGGCCACGCCGGAGAAAACGGCGCTGATGCAAAAGGCCACGAGCTTGTGTCGCGTGACGTTGAAACCCAGCGCCTGCGCGCCGGTCGCGTCCTGGCCGCTTGCCTGCAGGATCAGACCGACTGCCGAACGCGACAGGCCGAACAGCAGGACGGCGCAAACGATCAGGAACGCGAGCGCGATCCAGTAGTTATGGTTCGCATCGACCGACATCACGTCCGGCACCATCATGCCGATCTCGCCGCCAGTTATGCCCGCAAAGATCACGATGGCGTTTTGCAGCAGCAGCACGGCCACGAGCGTAACCAGCCCGAAGTAAGGACCGCGCAACCGCAGCGCGGGCACCGCCAGCAGCAGACCGCCCACCAGCGCGACGCCGCCGCCAGCGAGCACGCAAACGGGTATGGGCAGACCCCATCTGGCGTCGAGGATCGCGGCCGAATAGGCGCCGAGTCCGATCAGGAACGTCGGCCCGAAGTTGACCTCGCCGGCAAAGCCGAACAACAGGTCCCACGACATGGCGAACACGCCGAAGTAATACGCAACCGTGAGCACGCCGAGGATGTAGCCCGAAAGCCACCACGGCAACGTCGCCGCCATCGCGACGAGCGCAACGGCGATCCATGCGCCACGCGAACGGAGAAGAACGGACATGGGGGTACGCTCCATTCGCACTGTTAGCGGCGTCCCAGGAAGCCCTGGGGTCTTACATACACCACGAGCACCAGCAGCAGCAACGCGGGCAGCGGCCGCAGGGTCGGCGCGATCAGATAGGCCGTAATGGTTTCCAGATAACCGACGACATACGCGGCCATCAGCGAACCGGACACGCTGCCGAGCCCGCCCAGCACCACAATGGAGAATGCGCTGGCCGTGAGCTGCCCCGCATTGTTGGTGCTCACGCCGAGGAACGAAGCGAGCAGCACGCCCGCGATACCGGCCAGCACCCCATAGATGCTCCACGCGAGAAGATAGATTCGGGAGAGTTCGAAACCGAGCAGCGTGAGACCACGAGGGTTCATCGAAGCCGCGAGCAGCGCCTTGCCCGCGCGCGTGCGGTTCACGAACAGCCACAACATGGCGATCACGGCCCAGCAGACCGCCGCGATCATGATTTCGTTGAACGGCACGCGCACGCTGCCGACCATCGCCACACCGCTGATCAGCGGGCGCATCGTCACCGGGTTGTCGGTGAAGAGCCACGCCATGCCCTGCTGGATCATGATGCCCCACAGCAGCGTGCCGGTGAGCACGAAGATTTCCTTCTCTTCGCCGGGAATCGCGGCCGAGCGTTGAATGGGCCGCACCACCATCAGGTAGGTGACGAAGGCCGTCACGAGACCCGCCAACACGCCGAGCAGCGTACCGAGATAGGTGCCAAGTCCCGCCTCGCCCGCGAGCATCCAGCCCATCAGCGCCGCGACCAGCATCACGCCGCCGTGCGCGAGATTCAAGATGCCGGAGACGCCGAAGATCAACGTGAAACCGATCGCGCCCAGCGCGTAGAGGGAACTGATCGCAAAGCCGTCGACGAGAATCTGCAGTAGCAACATGCCCGGCCTTTCATGTTGGTTAAGGTGTCGATGCGTGCGCTGTCCGGGCCTTCGCTACGCGCGGGTCCGGACAGTCGCGATCGTCGCGTTGCTAGTTCGCGCTTGCCTGCTGCACCTTCATGAAGGTCGGGAATTTGACCACGCCGTTGGCAATCGACTTGGGCCAGATCGCAACCTGCTTGCCGTTTTGCCATTGCAGGTCGATGCCCGTGATATAGCCGGGCCCGTACTTCAGCGCGTGCGTGAACTGATCGCTCTTGCCGTAGAACTGCCAGCGTCCGATCGTGCCCACGTAGTCGGTTTTCTCGAGTGCGTCGACCATCCGGTCCGGATCGGTCGAGCCCTTGTTGCGCTTGATCGCGTCCGCGAGGATGTAGACGAGGTCGTAGCTCGTGAAGCCGCAATACGCCGGAGAAACGCCGAACTTCTTCTGATACTCATCCGTAAAAGGTATCGTTTTCGGCGTGATCGCCACGCCCGGCGCCGCGGCCGAGGCCGTGATCACGCCTTCCGTCGCGCCGTTCGTGTCCTTCCAGAAGCTCGTGGTCGTGGCCTGCGAGCTTTGGCCCGACATCGGGATCGGCACCTGCTGGTCGTGCCATTGCACGGTCGGCTGCACGCCAACGTGGCTGATGCCGGTGGTGATCGTATCGGGGTGCTTCGCCTCGATCTGGTTGAAGATCGGCGTGAAGTCGGAAGTGTCAGGATTGAAGCGGATGTGATCGAGCACCTGAAGTCCCGCTTTGGGCAGGCATTCGAGGTAGCGTTCGTCGAGCGGCTTGGTCCACGCCGCGTCCTCGCTCATGACGACCGTCGTTTTCATCTTGAACTGGCCGACCAGAACGTCGTGTGAGAAGTCGCAGATGGACTGTGCGATGAACGCCGACGTCATCCAGCCGTGGAACGTGTACTTGTAGTGGTCGTAGTCGTCGTGAACGTGCTTCGAAATGTCGTTGCTAGCCGCGCCGGGCGTAATGAAGGGCATCTTCAGGCGTCCCGACCACGGCTCCATCGCGAGCGCCACTTCGCTGATGTAGCTGCCGATCACAGCGACTACCTTGTCCTGGGTCGCCGCGCGCTGGAAGGCGCGCACGCCGTCCGAAGCCGATGAATGGTCGTCGTACGCGACGATCTGGATGGGCCGGCCATCGACGCCACCGCTGGCGTTGATCTGGTCCGCGGCGAGTTGCGCCGCCTTGCTGATCGAAGCGCCCGCCACCGAGGATTCTTCGCTGATCACGCCAATCTTGATCGGCTCTGCCGCCGCATGGGCGCCTGCCGGCAGACCCAGGCCCGCCGCTACCATCCCCGTCGCGACGACGCAATGAAAGTTTCGCCACACACTGTTACTGGACATCATGCATCTCCGATTCGAAAGGATCGTTGAGCAACATTTGCCCGCCACATCGCAGCATTTGAAGAATGCGCACACAACAATATTCACGGGACTCGTAGCGCTCAATCGGTACAAACGATGACCGGGTCCCTACGGATTTCATGGTGCAGAGCGGAAAAAATTTTGCCGCCCGCGCCGCCGGACGCGGTTTGTCCATCGTGAGAGCGATGGCTATGGACCGCGAGATTAGCGGCCTTCGTCCTCTCGCTCATTCGTGATCCGAAGCATTGTGGCCGCATCGCTTTGCGGGGTTGGTGCGGCGGTTCAATGGACCAAACCGCGCCATGATCAGCCGAGGGCGGTCGCGGCGCGGAAACGGACCACGCGGCAAGCGTGCCTGCGTGCGGGTCCGAACACTACCCGGCAACCTTGCTTGCTGACACATGTACGTCATGCTAGGTTGCTGCAATTCCCGCTGCCGCATCTGGCATCTATTTTTCGCAACGCTGCGCGCGATCAAAAAAAAGCGGGGTGGGTTGCTCTGGACTCATCGTACGCATACGCCTTTCCTCTGGAGGAATTCAAGAGCCATGGCTTCAATGATCCAGCGGACGACCCTGTTCGCCTGCCTGCGCGCGGCTTGCGTCGCGGCTTGCCTGTCCATCGCCGCCCTTGGTGCCCATGCCGCGGATCTCGTGATCGCAGGCCGGGACGACATCTACGGCCGCGGACTCGCGCAGGCGGTGGACGGCTACAAGAAACAGCACCCGGGCGTCGATATCGAGTTGCTGAAGCTGCCGAACAACGACCTGTATCAGAAACTGAAGCTGTCATTACGCGAAAACACGCGCGCCTATGACCTGGTGATGATGGACGACACCTGGTCCCCCGAATTCATCGCCAACGGATGGCTTCAGCCGCTGCCCGCCATGCTCGCGGATGCCGACATGGTGACGTCCACGATCTCCCTCGGACGCACGTCGACGGGAACCTTGTACGCGATGCCGATCGTCGGCAATGTCGAGATGTTCGCTTATCGCAAGGATCTGCTCGCGAGTCGCGGCCTGCAGCCGCCGCGCAGTTGGGACGACGTGCTGAAGATCGCGCAGACTATCGGCACTGCCGACAAGGACGTCTTGGGTGTCGTGTTTCGCGGCGTGAAGGGTAACCCCATCGTCACCGGGTTTCTGCCGATCCTTTGGGCCTATGGCGGAGAAGTCGTCGACACCAACGGCAAGGTTATGATCGATTCGCCCGAAGCGCTGGCCGCGCTGAAGATGCTGCTCGCCCTGAAGAAGTGGGCGCCGAAGGACGTCGACGTATATGGCGCCGGTGAAGTGCGAGACGCCCTGCAAGGCGGCACGGCCGCGCAGGCCATCGAAGTGTGGCCCGCCTGGCTGCCCGCGCTCGACGATCCGGCGAAGTCGCGCGTCGTCGGCCAGGTCGCGCTGCAACCGCCGCCCGGTCAGGTCAAGGGGCCGGCGCCGATGCTCGGCATCTGGCAAATGGGTATTGCAAAAGATGCGGCACATGCGAAAGTGGCGGCGGATTTCCTCGCCTATCTGACTTCGTCGGCCACGCAAACACAACTGGCCGTGCTCGGCATTCCGCCGACGCGCAAGAGCGTCTTCGTCAATCCGACGCTCGTCAAGCAGTATCGCTGGTACCCGGACCAGCTGAAGGCGCTCGAAGCGGGCCGTGCGCGGCCTCGCGTGAAAGACTGGCAGCAGATCGAGGCGATTCTCGGCGACGCGTTGCAACTCGCGCTGACGGGGCAGGCCGCGCCCGACGCAGCCTTGCATCAGGCGGCGCAGAAGATCGCCCAGGCCAACGCCGCATTGCAGTGAAAGCGGCGGTGACAGCGCAGACAAGCGTGGGAAAGAGTCGATGAGCGGGTTGCGACGTTATCTGCCGCTGATCGTCCTGATGAGCCCAGCCGCGCTCGTGCTCGGCGTGCTGGCGCTCTACCCGATGGCGCGCGTGCTGATCGATTCGTTTTTCTCGGTGAATTACGCGTCGGGGCATCGCTCGTTCATCGGACTCGCCAACTATCGATCGGTCATTGCGGACGGCGAGTTCGGCACGAGTTTCGTCAATACGATCCAGTTCATGAGCGTGGCCTCGCTCGCTGAAGTCCTGTTCGGCCTCGCGCTCGCGCTGCTGTTCGTGCGCGCGTTTCCGGGCCGGCGCATCGCCTTGCCGCTCGCCGTGCTGCCGATGATGCTCTCCACGCTCGTGTGCTCCGCCATCTGGCGCAATTGGCTCAATTACCGCGGCTTCCTGAATGCGCTGCTCACGGCGGCAGGTCTGCCGGCGGTGCCCTGGTTATCCGATCCGCACCTCGCGCTCTGGTCGCTGATGTTGGTCGATGTCTGGCAATGGACGCCGATGGCATTCCTGATCATTCTCGCGGGGCTGCAGTCGATTCCGCCGGAAATCGCCGAGGCGGCCCGCATCGACGGCGCGAACGAATGCCAGTGCCTGCGATACATCACGCTGCCGCTCGTTGCACCCCATGTCGCCCTCGCGATGCTGCTGCGCTCGATCGACACCTTCAAGCTGTTCGACAAGGTGTACGCATTGACGGGCGGCGGTCCGGGCAATGCCACGCAAACGCTGTCGACGTACATCTACGACACGGGTTTCCGGTTCTTCAACGTAGGACCCGCCAGCGCGGCTTCGGTACTGATGCTGCTCACGTGCGCGGTGCTGGTCTCGGGATACATATGGAAATCGGCCGTCAAGCGCGACCGTTGATGCCTCTCGCACGCTTGCAGGGTTTCGCGCGACGCTCGTCCGCTGCCGCGGTGCGAGGGCTGTTGCGGATCGCCGCGCTGGCGGTGTTGCTGCTGCCGTGCATATGGATGGCTGGCGCGGCCTTCACGCCGACGCTGGAACGCCTCGCCCATCCGCTCGCGTTGTGGCCTTCGGCGCCCACGTTCGAGCACTTCGCGGCGGTGTGGGAAAGCGGCATGGCCCAGTCGGTGCTGAACTCCGTGTGGGTCGCGCCAGGCGCCACGTTGCTCGCGCTCGCGCTGGCTTTTCCGGCCGCTTATGCCCTCGCGCGGCTTGCGTTTCCCGCGCGCCTCGATCTGCTGTTCCTGCTGCTCGTGCTGGCACTGAAGCTGATGCCGCCGATTGCGGTGGCCGTACCGCTGTTTTCGCTGGCCAAGTGGCTCCATCTGCTCGATTCGCTGTTTGGGCTGATACTCGCCTATCAGCTGTACGCGCTGCCGATGGCGATCTGGATGTTGCTGCCGTTCGTGCGCGACGTGCCGATCGAATTCGAGGAGGCCGCGGCGCTCGACGGCGCGAACCTCGCGCAGCGCATCGTCTTCATCGTCGTGCCGCTGTGCGCGCCAGGTCTCGTTGCCACCGCCATCTTCGTGTTCATCATCGCGTGGAACGAGTTTCTGCTGGCGCTGTTGTTCGTCTCGTCGCCGAGTCATTTCACGCTGCCGCTCGCCATGGCGGGTTATGTGACCGAGAACGGCATCGACTGGGGTGAACTGATGAGCGCGGGGCTGATTTCGTCGGTGCCGACGCTTCTGCTCGCGGGCTATGTGCAGCGCTATCTGCTGCAGGGCTTTTCGGGCGGGTTGAAGTAGGGGGCTCCGACTTCACGCCGCCGCTGCAGCAGACGCTTTGCTTATCCAGAGGTTTTCTTGCGCCCTGCCCTGACTGATCACACCGTTTCGCCGGCTGACTGGATGTCGGCCATCGATGGCAGCCGCTTGCTGTCCGCACTGACCTTGCCGGGCAGCCATGACACCTGCGCCTACACGGTCGATGACCGGCTCGCGCGCACGCAGCATGCCACGCTCGACGATCAGTTGCACCATGGCGTACGGGTCCTCGACATCCGCTGCCGCCATGTGCGTGATCGCTTCCCGATTCATCACGGCGGCATCTCGCTGGGCCTGACTTTCGACGATGTGGTGCGGGCATGCGCTCAGTTTCTCGCGCTTCACCGCGGCGAATGTATCGTCATGTCCGTCAAGGACGAATGGCCCGCGCGTGACTGCGCCCGCGCGTTTGCCGCGACCTTCGAATGGTATGTGGAAAGACATGCGGATGTGCGCTGGCGGCTTGCTTCCGGGCGGCCGCTGCTGGAGGCGGTACGCGGGAGCATCGTGCTACTGCGGCGCTTCGCGAGTGAAGAGCCGCTCGGCATCGACCTGACAGTCTGGCCCGAGAACGCGACGTTCGATATCGACGTCGCGCCGGCGCCATTCACCATTCAGGACGAGTTTCGCGTGCCGGTGCCGACATCGATCGCTTACAAATGGCGCGCCATCGATTCACTGTTGAACCTCGCCCCCGCTCTGTGCGGCGAGCGGTGGGTCATCAACTTTTGCAGCGGCACGGGGATGGCGGCGGCGCCGGTCGTCGTGGCGTGTGGCGATACACGGCATCGCGGCATTCACGAGCAACTTGCGGAGCGACTCGCGGCTCGTCCGGAACCATGCGGCACGCTGATGCTCGACTTTTGCGACTGGCAGGACTGGCGCCTCGTTGATGCGTTGATCGACTGCAACTGGAGCCGATAAGGTTTCGCTGCGGGTATGACGTTGCCCGCGAACGTCAGCGTGGTTCCTTGTTTGCCTGAGGTCGCCGCGGTGGCGGCTTCGATTCTTGTCCGCGTTGCGCCGGTTCACGCGTACAGGCGTCCGGCGGCGTGACATAAGGAACGTCGTCGCGGCAACAGGCATAGATCGGAAACCCATACGCGTTCGTGCCGACGATGGTCGTTGGCCCGTGCAGCGGGCACACCGGCTTCATGGCGCCCCCTTGAAACTCATCGATCAATCGCTTCCATCTTACGCTCGCGTGCGAACGGTGTTCTATGTGCGCCTGCGTTGCCCTTCGAAACCCGGTCCCGTTCACCGCTGCCGACACGCATTCGCTATGCGTGCCGCGCCGCAGCGTTCGTCATTCTCTACAGCACGCGCCGCGGACGAGCGACGCTGCCTGGGCAGCCGCCCCCTCGTGCAGCGAGCCGGCCGGGCCCAGGCAGGAGTGTCTGACAGGGTCGGCTGAATTGTCATTTTGTTGCATAACATGCAATGATGCATCCGGGTGGTGCTTTCTGCAGTGTCCCTGTCATTTCGGCCATTTTCGTGACATTGTTGGGGTGCTCTGCGAAGCAATCGGAGAGCGCACTCATCATCGCTGGCCATTCGCGTCCTTCGTTCGGACGTTCAAACGTCGACTTAGCGCGACTACGCCCCTGACAGCCGACCTTTTGGATAGGGGTATTCACCTAGCCTTTCTTCTCAAAAATTTAACATTTCGAAGTTAGAATTAACCTTCTAAAATCGATTGTTATGTCATTTCATGACAGTTGAAGTAGAGGGCGAAGCATCCGGTCAGTGGCACGGCAGGATTGACGAGGGTTATGGCCAACCGATCGGCCGCGACCCGATTATGGACACCGTGTCGTCATTCGACTGTTGAATACCGACGATCAGAAGTGCGATCCGGGCCGAACTGGTTTTGTGGTGTTTATTTAGTCTTACTTAAAACGCATGTCGTCTCCGGGGCAAGCGGGTTCGAAATCAATCGAGGGAGAAGCAATGAGAGACCTTTCGTCCGAAGTTTTGCTGAAATTCTGCCGAACGAATGCGTCGATTTTTCTTTCGCTCGCCAGCGAAGCGTTTGAAGGGCACAGAAACTCGCCGCCCTGAACCGGCGGGCGAGCAACACCATTCGGGGCATCTGGAATCTTTGAGCAGTGCGCCGGCGCGGCATATCGCCGCGAGCTGACGCACCCGGCTCCATTCGCGCAATACCACAAGCCTATAAAAACCCGCGCAGTTCAATCAATGCCGCAGCCGTTCCTCCCTCGACGCTGGAGGCGGCAGCGCATTGTGGCAAAGCGATGGCGGGTATGCGAGACGGCCATTGGGCATTCACGATCCTCGCAGACATTACGATCACGGATGGAAAGGATGACGAAACGAATCGTAGTAGTGACGGGCGGCATGGGCGGCCTGGGAGAAGCGATCAGTACGAAACTGCACGACGCAGGGTATGCGGTGGTAGTCACGCACTCGCCGAACAACACCGGTGCGGACAAATGGCTGGCTGACATGGAAACTCAGGGCCGGAGCTTCCGCGCTTCCCCGGTCGATGTGGCCGACTACGACTCATGCCAGCGTTGCGCGGACAAGATTCGGGCGGAGGTCGGCCCGGTCGACATCCTGGTCAACAACGCGGGGATCACCCAGGACATGACTCTCAGGAAGATGGACAAGGTGAACTGGGATGCGGTCATTCGCACGAACCTCGATTCGGTCTTCAACATGACCAAGCCGCTGTGCGAAGAGATGGTCGCACGAGGCTGGGGGCGCATCGTCAATATTTCGTCCGTCAACGGTTCAAAAGGCTCGGTCGGCCAGACCAACTACGCCGCGGCCAAGGCTGGCATGCACGGTTTCACCAAGTCGCTAGCACTGGAAGTGGCGCGCAAAGGGGTCACCGTCAACACGATTTCGCCGGGCTACCTGGCCACCAAGATGGTCACCGCGATTCCGCAGGAGATCCTCGATACGAAGGTCCTGCCGCATATCCCGATGGGACGGCTCGGCAAGCCCGAGGAAGTCGCGGCGCTCGTGCTCTATCTCTGCTCGGACGATGCCGGCTTCGTGACCGGCTCCAATATCGCGATCAACGGCGGCCAGCACATGCAGTAACGCGACACACCGCGCCGGTATGCGCCGGAACATCGGACGAAGCGGCGCGAACCATTCACGCAACACCCCTGTGCTTCCATGAGAGGAACGTGTCATGAGTGAGACCTGGATGGGCCTGATCATTGGGGGCTCGGCCCTCAGCATCGCAATGCTGATGGTGATTGATCACTATCGCCGTGAGCGCAGACGGGCACGACTGCTACGACATCTGGATCATCATGAGTGGTGGCATCAACCGCGCGGGCGAATGTAGGTGCATCGTCCGTGCCAATAACAAATCAGATACATCGAGAGGGCTGAAGAATGACACCGGAAACCACCGGACAACTAAAGGCCACAGGCCATCAGATTACGGTTCGTACGAGGCGCGGCTGCATGCGGGTCGCCGCAGTGTGGCAGGTATTGATGCCGGTCGCAGATGCCATCGAGGAGGTACGGATTACGAGCAACCGTAAACGTGACGTCGAAGACATGACGATCGCGTTTGCCGACAGGCTCTCCGGATCGCTGCACACCGTTCTCAGGCAGTTCGAGACGATGCCGTGGGTGGCCGCCGCGGAGCTTTGCTGAACACCGGGGCCGTGCCGCTTGCAATGGGTCGCGTCGCCACGCGACCCCGCGCGCGTCATGCTACCTGGCCCGCCAGGTAGCTGCCGGGCGCGCGCCCCGCATGGGTTGTTTGGCACGAACCGGCCAATTGAAGCCGGACGTATACGACCGGACCCAGCCGGTCACCACCTGAGAGAAGTGGATGAAAACAACAATCAGGAAAGGGCCCCCGTACAGGGAGAGCCCCTATACACCCCTGACCGCTGGAGATGCAATTTCCCATCTCGAACGGATCCTGTCCTCCGATGGCGCGGATTCGTTGTTCAGCCGGACCTACTGGCGCGCGCGTGTTCAGCAGGTGAGCGCTACTCAAGGACTGACTCCGCAGCAGCAGGCAAGGCTCGTGAAGTTGCTCGAGTCGCTCCCGCCCCCGGTCCCGAGCGAAGAATCGTGCTAGTCACTTTTCGACCTCGCTACATCGTGGAGATTCGGGCGCAACTCGATTGGCAGGCGGCCGCCGGCTCGGACAGCCAATCGCCAAGCCGCGGACGTACGCCGTCCGCGATGGATCAGAGCTGATCGTCGACATCCAGCAGCCGATCCTCCACCTGCAGGTCTTCGGCGCACTCTCCCCGCAAGGGCAACTCACCGCCTTCCGCTCGGAGTCGATCGCGGACCATTTGGCAGAGGCGTTCGCGCACGAGGATACGTTGTGCCGTGTCCATCTGCGCGTAACGCTGAATCTGCGAATCCGAAAAGTGGAGTGTGAGCACGCATCGCGCATCCAGCGTCGTGTCGCCATGTGACTCGACGACCCAGGAGGCCTGGATGAAGAACGTCCGGCCGTCGTCGTAGCTGCTGATCGCGGGCGCCTTCGGCGACTCGAATAGTGTGGAAAGAGCCAGTTCGATTTCTTCGACGCGCTGGTTCAGATCGATGTCTTTCATTGAAAGTCCTCCTTGTGGTCGAGGGCCCGGTTGCATGGCATCGGGCGTCGTCGTGACCGCGGGTTCGCTCGACGCTGCGCCCGAGTCGCCAGCTGGCACGACGGCGCTCGCGTGTCCGCACTATGCGTGCCGGCTTTGCGCCTGGCCCCGCAGAATTGATGAATCGATGAATACGCGAGCAAGAACTGTGTCCGGCTGCCGCTGGCCGCCCAATGAAGAGGCAGCGCGCTTCGGCTGAAGCCGTCGAAATCGCTGGCGCGTCCCGAAGTGGGCGCGCGGCTCGTGAAGCAAAGCGCGGACTACGACCGCACCAGCGCGCGCTGGCCGGCATCGGCTGGGTGCCGCAGGAACGCACAATATCTTCAAGTCGCTGACGGTCGAAGAGAACCTGACGGCGATCGCCGTGTCCGGTCCGTGGGATCTGGCTCGCATCTACCGGATGTTCCCGCGCCTGCAGGAGCGCCGCGCCAATATGGGCAACCAGCTCTCCGGCGGCGAGCAACAGATGTTGGCCATCGGCCGCGCGCTGATGCTCAATCCCAAGGTGCTGCTGCTCGACGAACCGCTCGAGGGCCTCGCGCCGATTATCGTGCAGGACCTGTCTCGGAGATCATCCGCGAAGGCCTCTCAGTGATTCTGGTCGAGCAGAACGCGCGCAAGGCGCTGGGCATCACGCACAACGCCGTGGTGCTCGAGCGCGGCTCGGTCGTTCATTCGAGTACGGCGGCCGAGTTGCTGGTCCAGGATCACAAGATCGATACCTTGCTGGCCGGGAAAACCAGCGTGCACGCCGAAGCACTCTCCCGTCAACCGGGCTACGCCGCGAAAGTCGCAACCGCCCTGTTGAACGCATCCGGTCTCGCGACATTCATCCCATGCGACGCACCGTCGATCGTTTCGCGTTCGGCAAACTCGATCCACTGTTCGAGCTTGTCGACCGTATTGCGGAACATACGGGGACTTTTCTGGCCGTCGATCAACAACGTACGGCACTTGATATCGCGCGCGGCTTCCGGCGTATAGGCGGGAAGCGGATCGAGCAACTGCTTTGGCAGCGTGAGCGCGTTGTCGAGCGCCATGCGACGAAAGCTCTCCGGGCTTTTGTTCCAGAACCCCGGCATGCTCACCGAGTCGACGAACATCGACAAGCCGGCGTCGAACTCGCCCCGCTCGATCAGTTCCGCGACCCGTGCGCGCAACACGTTGGTCGCCGGCGGCATGAACGCAGGCTGCCCCCTCGCTTCGGTTTGCAGCGGGCCGCCGGGATCGGCTAGCGTCAGCGTTTTCACGAGGCGCGGAAATTCGCGCGCGAGATGGAAAGCCACGCACCCACCCCGCGAGTGACCGACCAGATGAACGGGAGCAAGGTCGAGCGCCGTGATGAATCCGGCAATTTCCTCGACGTGCGCCTCCCAACTGAAGTCGCTGTGTCCAAATGCATCGATCTCGGGCCAGTAATGGCTCAAGCTCGGCGCGAAGCAGCGAAACCGGCCCGACAGGGAGGCCATCTGGGCGTCCCAATAGCGATAGTCGCAAAGCGAGCCGTGCACGAAAACCATCGGCTCGCCGCGCCCGGACTCGACATACGGTATCGCAAGACTCGATGCGGTGGTCACAAACGATGGCGCGGACGCGCCAAAGGCCGAGGCCAGAATCGATGGGCTGGTACGTGCATTCATCACAGGGCTCCTTTGGCGCCACTATCGACGGTGTGCTCGCAAAAGAAAATCGCATAATATTGATGGAATCGATCTACTTTTCTGATATCAACCATCATGGCAACGGAAATGAAAGCGCTCGATCTGGACGTGCTGTCCATGATCATCGCGGTCGCGGACGCCGGCACGATCAGTCGCGCGGCGCAGGTCGTGCATCGTTCGCAATCGGCGGTGAGCATGCAGATCAAGACGCTCGAGACGGCGCTCGGCAAGGCGCTTTTCGTGCGCAAGCCTCGCAGCGTGGTGCCGACGCAGGACGGCGAAATGCTGTTGACCTACGCGCGGCGGATGATCGCCCTGCGCGACGAAGCGTGGGCAGCGGTGGTACGGCCCGACGTGACCGGACGCGTGGTGATCGGCGTGCCTGACGACTATGCGACGTCACTGTTCCCGCCGATCCTCAAGAAATTTTCGGCGACCTATCCGAAGGTGGAGATTCAGGTAGTGGGCCTGCCAAGCGTCGCTCTCGAGCCCATGTTGAAAGACGGCACGGTCGATCTCGTCTGCGCGACGCGCGTGAAAGGATTGCACGGCGAGTTCCTGCGTCACGAACCGATGGTCTGGGCCGCCGCGCCAGGCGCGACCGAGATCTGGCGTGAAAGGCCCTTGCCCATCGCCGTGTTTTTGCCCGGCAGCGTCGCGCGGGAGAAAGCCATACGGAGCCTGGAGCGAGCGCGCATCACGTATCGAACCTCGTATGAAAGTCCGAGTCTGCTGGGTCTGCTGACGATGGCCGAGGCCGGACTCGCGGTGACGCCTTTGGCGAAGTGCGCGGTACCGGCTCACTTCTCGCTGCTGGGAACCGCGAATGGCCTGCCGGAAATCGGCACACTTGAAGTCGTGCTGGCGCGAAGTGCCGCTTCGAAACGGCCTGTGTGCGATTTTCTCGCGGAACGCATTCTCGCCGACCTGAAGAATTGACCCGCAGATCGACGGTTGCGTATCACGCCGCGGCGGACCGTTCCGACGGAGCGTACTTCGAGGTCGCGAGCGCTTCGGCGGGAACGGCAACGTGCGCGCGCCGCACCAGCGCACCGCCGCGAAACAGTCCGCTCGGTCGCTCTCGTCCGCCGCAAAGACGTGGCGGTGCCAACGACCTCAGGACGACTCCCCCTCCTGGACCCCGCGCGACGCGCACATCCGCCACGAAGCCTTCGGCACGGCAGCGGTTTGCGCAACGTCGCGCCACCAGCGTTCGCCGCGATGCACCGCAGTCAGATCGAGCCGCTCGCCCATGCGCGGTGTCGACAGCGCGACGCCGCGCGCGAGTGCCAGCCCCGTCACCCTTTCGAACGGCTCCTGCCAGCGATGCATCGCGAGGTCGAAGGTGCCGTTATGGATCGGCACGAGCCAGCGGCCGCGCAGGTCGATATGCGCCTGCACGGTTTCTTCGGGCTGCATATGGACGTATGGCCACATCGCGTCGTACGCGCCGGTTTCGATCAACGTGACGTCGAATGGTCCGAGGCGCTCGCCGATCGCGCTGAAACCCTCGAAGTAACCGGTGTCGCCGCTGAAAAACACGCGCAAATCGTGATCGACGATCACCCACGACGCCCACAACGTCCGGTTGCCGTCGAACAGGCTGCGCCCGGAGAAGTGCTGCGCGGGCGTCGCGGTGAACTCGATGCCCTCGACCTCCGTGCCCTGCCACCAGTCGAATTGCCGGACCTTTGCCGCGTCGATACCCCATTCGATGAGCCGGTCGCCGACCCCAAGCGGCGTCAAAAACACCTCGGTACGCTGCGCCAGTATCAGCACGGTTTCGCGGTCGAGATGGTCGTAGTGATCATGCGACAGGATCACGCCGCGCAGCGGCGGCAAATCGTGGAGTGAGATCGGCGGCGCATGAAAGCGCTTCGGACCGAGATTGCGGAACGGAGACGCCCGCTCGGCGAACACGGGATCGGTCAGCCAGAACTTGCCGCGCAACTTCAGCAGCATCGTCGAATGACCGAGCCGGTACAGGCTGCGGTCGGGCGCCGCGTCGAGTTGCGCGCGCGTCAGCGTTTCGACCGGTAACGCGTCGGCGGGCACGGTGCCGCGCGGTTTGTTGAACAGCACCGTCCACGCGAGGCCGAGCGTTTTGCGCAGGCTTTCCGCCGGACGCGGCTTGACGTTGCGAAAGCGCTCGCCGTCATGCTGCGGCGACAGGCTGAACCTCGCGCGGCTGCGCTGTGCGGCGTTCACGCCGAGCATTCGGCGGACAAAGGCGGGAAGCGACGTCATGAAGTTGACCTTCCGAAGAAAATGTACACTCGGCAGTGTAGATTATCTTAAAGAAAAGTAAACTGCTCAGTGTAAAATCGTTGGATGGAATCCTGTGCCCGCCCCCAACGTCTGACTGACCGAAAGCGCGTCGCGATCGTCGCTGCCGCGATCGAGGAATTCCTCGCGGCCGGCTACGACGCTACCAGCATGGACCGTATCGCCGCCCGCGCGAATGTCTCGAAGCGCACGGTCTATAACCATTTCCCGGGCAAGGAAGCACTTTTCGCGGCGATTCTCCATCAACTGTGGGACGCGAGCCATGACGGCGATGCACCCTCTTATCGTGCTGACCAACCGTTGCGCGCGCAGTTGCTCGATCTGCTGGAGCGCAAGCTGCGGCTGCTTCACGACGAGTCCTTTTTGTCGCTTGCCCGGGTGGCGATCGCGGCTGGCATCCATTCACCGGAGCGCGCGCGGGACATGGTCGCTCGCATGGGCGAACGCGAGGAAGATCTGACGGCGTGGGTCCGGGCGGCCGCCGCGGACGGCCGCATCAAGACCGATGACCCCGTCTTCGCGGCACTGCAGTTGCAGGGGCTCGTGAAGGCTTTTGCCTTCTGGCCGCAAGTGGCGATGGGGCAAGTGCCGCTCGATGCCAGCGAGCAGAAGCGCATCGCGGAAGCGGCGGCGGATATGTTTCTCGCGCGGTATGCGTGAGTCGGTTCGTCGGGTTGGGGCGTCAGATCGATCGCGTGCAGACGAGCGTACGCGTAGCAATCGCTGTGGCTTTACCCGACAGGGCAAGAAGTTCTTTGCTCGAAGGCGGAGGGGCACGCAGCAACCTTCCGGGAAGCGGCGCCGCGAGAGCGAACTCTTTCTTTTTCGCAAACGTTTGCCCCCAGGTATCAAGTCTGAGCATCCCAAGCCGAAAACGCGTACATCGCCACGAAACTTTGGAGACCCCGACGTGACGCGCGTTGTGCTCTTACTTGCCGTAATGTTTGTAACGGGCTGTGCACAACTGCAGCAGCCCAATACGGCTCAAGCCGAGAAACCTGCGGTGTCGGACGTGATCATGAAGTTCGACATTCCCGCCGATGCACTCGGCGCGCGCGATCCGCAACTGACTACGGTGCTCGCCAAGGCGGGTGCGCTCGCCGCCGCGCAGAAGCAGCCCACTGTGATCCGCGTAACGGCGCTGGGCCAGGACTTCAAGTACATCAACCAGGCGATCTGGCGGGGCGTGCCGCAGCAGGGGCTCAAACCCACGCTCGAAAACCTTACGACCGGCGCGAACCAGACGTACAGCGTCTCGATCCAGCCGCTACATGCGGGGAGCTGACACGATGCGCCTGATTGCTTTCGCCGCGGCATCGCTATGCTTAGGTTCGGCCGCATGGGCGGGCCAGCCCGCTGCCAGCGCGCCTGCGACTGCGGCCGGCACTGCCACCGCTGTCACCACAGCCTCTGCGGACAAGGTCTACCCGCCGCTGCCCACGCTCTCCATGCTGCCGCCCTCCACCGGCGACGACGACGATCTTCCCGCGCCGCGCTCGACGTCGCACAACAAGAAAAAGACGCACCAGCACGATTGCCGCTGCGCGATGCCCACGCCGCGCCTCGTCGTCTCCGATGCGTCGCGCACCTATCTCAAGGACATCGAGCGGCAGCTCGATTCCGCGCTGGCGCAGTAAAGCAGGACCTGGAGCCCCGACTCATGGACCAGCACAAGACCAACGCCTTCCGCCCTTTGCGGTCGTGGGCCCTATGCGCCTGGGCGGCGCTGCTGGCGCTCGGCAGTTCGACCGCGCAAGCCGCCCCGTCCGCCGACGATTGCTTCGACAAGGCCGGCGCTTACCAGGGCGTCAATCCGCACGTGCTGCGCGCCGTGGCATGGCGCGAATCGAAAGGCGACGCGAGCGCCATCAACCGCAACGCCAACGGTTCGATCGACGTGGGACAATTGCAGATCAATTCGATCCACTTTCCTGAACTCGAGAGCCGGGGCATTCCGCACCGCGCGCTCACGGACCCGTGCGTGAATATCTTCGTGGCCGCGTGGCTGCTCAAGCAGAAGATGGTGCGATACGGCAACACATGGCGCGCAATCGGAGCGTATCACTCGGAATCGCCGCACGAGCGCGACGCCTACGCGCGCAGCATCCAGGCGATTCTCGTGAGCTGGGGGCTGTTGCAGCCGGAGCGGTGAGGTTCAGGCGCAGGCCTGTCGGGGCAAAGCCGCCACGCCCGACCTGACGAAGCAGGCAAACGCAACCCACTCCGCTAACTGCTCGTCGATGCAAGCTCCATTCGCTTGCGCTGCAGGAACCGGCGCACGGCCGGATCACGCTCAAGGCCGATTGCCAGATCGTACGCGTCGAGTGCTTGCGCAGTCGCGCCGGTACGCGCGAGCAGATTGGCGCGTGCGGCCCAGTAGGGCTGGTAGTCGGCCAGCCGCGGGTCGTCCGCATACGGCGCAAGCGCGTCGAGCGCCGCCTGCGGGCCGTCGCGTTCGGCCACGGCAAGCGCACGGTTCACGGCGACCACCGGCGACCCTGCAATGGCGAGCAGCCCATCGTAGAGCTGCACGATTTCGTCCCAGTTCGGGCGACGCGTCCGGCAGCGATCCACATGCGCCGACTGCAGCGCGGCCTCGAGCTGAAAGCGCCCGATTGCGTTGAGCGCGTTCGCGCGCCGCAGCAGTGCGTTCGCCGCGTCGATCATCGGCGCGTTCCACGTTGCAGGGTCCTGGGCCGACAGCGGCACGTAGTCGCCAGCCGCATCGCGTCGCGCATCACGCCGCGCCTGTGCAAACAGCATCAGCGCGAGCAGGCCCAACGTCTCCGGTTCGTCGGGAAGCAACTCGACGAGCAGTTGCGCGAGATACAGCGCCTCGTCCGCGAGGTCGCGTCGCTCGGTATCGCCGCCGACCGGGTCCGTCCAACCTTCCGCATACGCCGCATAGACCGCTTCGAGCACCGCGTCGAGCCGGCCCGGCAACTCCTCGCGCTCGGGCACGCTGAACGGAATGCCCGCTTCGCGGATCTTGGTCTTCGCCCGCACGAGGCGTTTGCTCATCGCGGCGGGCGACATCAGGAACGCCGACGCAATCGTCTTCGCTTCCAGCCCCAACACCACTTGCAGCATCAGCGGCGTCCGAATCGCGGCCTCGAGCGCAGGGTGCGTGCACGCGAACAGCAGGGCAAGCCGCCGGTCGGGCAACGCGCCTGCCTCACTCTCGTCGATCTCGTCGGCGAGGATCATCAACTGGTTCGCCACGTCGTCGCCGACCTGGCGATGACGCGCGCCGTCGATCGCCCGGCGGCGCGCGACCGTCATCAGCCACGCTTCAGGACTCGCGGGACAGCCGTGCTCCGGCCAGTCCGCGAGCGCGGCCGCGAATGCGTCGGCGAGCGCGTCCTCGGCTGCGGCGACGTCGCGCGTGCGCATCGCCAGCAGCGCGACGAGCTTGCCGTAGCTGCGGCGAGCGACCGCCTCGGCAATCGAACGCGCGGCGCCGTCATCGCCCAGGGCGCCGCCGGACGCACTCATGCAGTGGGTGCCTCGTAAGGGGCGGTCCAGACCGGGCGCACCTCCATGACGCCGTGCGCCGCGCCGGGACAACGTGACGCCCACGACATCGCCGCGTCGAGGTTCGGCACGTCGATCAGGTAGTAGCCGGCGAGTTGCTCCTTCGAATCGGAATACGGTCCATCGAGCACCTGCGGCTTGCCGTCGACGAGCCGCACCGTGGTGGCCGTGTTCGTGTGCTGCAGCCGGTTGGCCCCCACCAGAGCCCCCGCTTTCTTCAACGATTCGGTGTACGCGTGATAGGCGGCAACGCCTTGCTGCCGCTCGCTTTCGGTCATCTTGCTCCAGCCGTTTTCTTCCGAGTAGATCATCAACAGGTATTCCATTTGAGCCTCCGTCATGGGGTTGAGGCGGATGAATTGCATCGGCCGCCATCACAATGACGCGCGGGCCGCATGCTGACGGACAGGGGGCGTCAAAAAAATCGCGGACGACCACCTGGGACCCACGCCGCATTGGAACAAGACGCCTGGATCGCAGCCCGTTCGACCGTGTTTCGCCAAACATTGTCGGACGGGTCAAGTGCCTTGTCGACCGGGGATTGGCTGCGGCGCGGTAAGGCCGGACCGCGATCCCTGTTCGGCATGATCCGGTGTCGGCGGAACACTCGCTAGGTCCTGACCGGGACAAAGGCCGGACCGGGATCAGACGTCAAAATTTCCGAAAACGAAATCGATAAATACGCGGGTCTTGGTCGGCAATCGTCGGCCGGCAGGATGAACGGCGTGGATGGGCATCGGCGCCGGCGCGAAATCCGGCAACAGGCTGACGACCGCACCGCTCGCGATCTCCGGCGCAAAGAGCCACGCCGGCGCTTGAACCAGTCCCATATGGGCGAGCACGGCAGCGCGAATCTGTTCCGCGTCGCCGGTGTGAAAATTGCCGGACGGGACGTGCAAGCCGGGACCGTCGACGTTTTCGAAGCGCCACGCCCGCGGCTCGCGCAGCGGTGCGAAAACGACGCAGGCATGTCGGGCGAGATCCTGTGGCCGTTCGGGGCGCCCGTGTTTTTCGAGGTAATCCGGCGTTGCGACGACAACGACTGGGCTCGATGCCAGTTGCCTTGCAATCATCGAAGAGTCGGCAAGCCGCCCGCTTTTGATCGAAAGGTCGAAGCCCTCCTCGACCAGATTGACGGTTCGCTCCGTGGCCGACAGGTCCACCGACACGTTCGGATACCTGGCGAAAAATGCCGGCAGGCGCGGCACCACATACAGCCGGCCAAAAACCGGCGCCACGGTGACCCGGACCATCCCGGCTGGCGAAACCTGACCGCGGCCAACGGACGATTCGAGCTCCGTGAAATCTCCAATGATGCGCAAACCCGCTTCATAGACCGATTGTCCTGTCTCGGTCGCTACGCGGCTGCCGCAGCGCAGCGGGGAAACACGGTGCAGTTGGAAATCTACGAGGGACTCCATCACGTGTTCCAGCGCTCGACCGACGAGCTTGCAAGCGCCCGATACGCGTTGGACCAGGTCGCGGGGTTTGTCTTGCGATGCGGATCGGCTATCGCCAGTCCCTGAGATTCCTCTGCGATCCCGGCGAGGCTGCCGCGCGCGGACCTCGACTCGAACGCCGCAAAAAAAATGGCGCCGCAGGCATTCAGCCCACGGCGCCATTTCGTGGCGCTACGACGCGAACCACACGTCGTAGTCCGACAGCACACTTACATCGTCACGGCGTCGGCGACTTCCTTGAAGTCCTCGATCTGGTCGAAGTTCATGTATTGATAGATCTTGTCGCCGTTGGCGTTGAGCACGCTCATGTCGGCCATGTACTCTTCCTTGGTCGGGATCTTGCCGAGACGCGAGCAGATCGCCGCCAGTTCCGCCGAGCCGAGGTACACGTTCGTGTTCTTGCCGAGGCGGTTCGGGAAGTTACGGGTCGACGTCGACATGACCGTCGCGCCTTCGCGCACCTGTGCCTGGTTGCCCATGCACAGCGAGCAGCCCGGCATTTCGGTACGCGCACCAGCCGTGCCGAAGACGCCGTAATGGCCTTCCTCGGTCAGTTGCTTCTGGTCCATCTTGGTCGGCGGGGCCACCCACAGCTTGACCGGGATGTCGCGCTTACCTTCCAGCAGCTTCGACGCGGCGCGGAAGTGACCGATGTTGGTCATGCACGAGCCGATGAACACTTCGTCGATCTTCGCGCCGGCTACGTCGGACAGCGTCTTCACGTCGTCCGGATCGTTCGGGCAGGCCACGATCGGCTCGTGGATGTCGGCGAGATCGATCTCGATGACGGCTGCGTATTCGGCGTCGGCATCCGGCGACAGCAGTTGCGGGTCGGCCAGCCACTGCTCCATCGCCTTGATGCGGCGCTGCAGGCTGCGCGGATCCTGGTAGCCCTGGGCGATCATCCACTTCAGCAGCGTGACGTTGCTGTTCAGGTATTCGATGATCGGTTCCTTGTTCAGGTGCACCGTGCAACCGGCGGCCGAGCGCTCGGCGGAAGCATCCGACAGTTCGAACGCTTGCTCGACCTTCAGATCGGGCAGGCCTTCGATTTCGAGAATGCGGCCGGAGAAGATGTTCTTCTTGCCTTGCTTGGCAACCGTCAGCGTGCCTTGCTTGATCGCGTACAGCGGAATCGCGTTGACGAGGTCACGCAGGGTCACGCCCGGCTGCATCTTGCCCTTGAAGCGGACCAGCACCGATTCCGGCATGTCCAGCGGCATCGTGCCGGTGGCGGCCGCGAAGGCGACCAGACCCGAACCGGCCGGGAAGCTGATGCCGATCGGGAAGCGCGTGTGCGAGTCGCCGCCGGTGCCCACGGTGTCGGGCAACAGCATGCGGTTCAGCCACGAGTGGATCACGCCGTCGCCCGGGCGCAGCGCGATGCCGCCACGGTTGCTGATGAAGTTCGGCAGCGTCTGGTGGGTCTTGACGTCCACCGGCTTCGGATAAGCGGCGGTGTGGCAGAACGACTGCATGACGAGATCGGCCGAGAAGCCGAGGCACGCCAGGTCCTTCAGCTCGTCGCGGGTCATCGGGCCTGTGGTGTCCTGCGAGCCGACCGAGGTCATCTTCGGTTCGCAGTACGTGCCCGGACGGACGCCCTGGCCTTCCGGCAGACCGCAAGCGCGGCCGACCATCTTCTGCGCCAGCGAGAAGCCCTTGCCGCTATTGGCGGGCTGCTGCGGCAGGCGGAACAGCGTCGACGGGGCGAGGCCCAGCGCTTCGCGTGCCTTGGCGGTCAGGCCGCGGCCGATGATCAGCGGAATGCGGCCGCCGGCGCGCACTTCATCGAACAGCACGTCGGACTTGACCAGGAACTCGGCGATCACTGCGCCGTTCTTCAGGGCTTTGCCTTCGTACGGGCGCAGTTCGACCACGTCGCCCATTTCCATCTGCGACACGTCGAGTTCGATCGGCAGAGCGCCGGCGTCTTCCATCGTGTTGTAGAAGATCGGGGCGATCTTGCCGCCGAGGCACACGCCGCCGAAGCGCTTGTTCGGGATGAACGGGATGTCTTCGCCCGTGAACCACAGCACCGAGTTGGTGGCCGACTTGCGCGAGGAGCCGGTGCCGACCACGTCGCCCACGTACGCGACCAGGTGACCCTTTTCCTTCAGCGACTCGATGAACTTGACCGGGCCGCGCTTGCCGTCTTCTTCCGGGGTGATACCGGGACGCGCGTTCTTCAGCATTGCCAGTGCGTGCAGCGGGATGTCCGGACGAGTGGTCGCATCCGGGGCCGGCGACAGGTCGTCGGTATTGGTTTCGCCCGTCACCTTGAAGACGGTGATGGTCAGGCTTTGCGGCACTTCCGGACGGCTCGTGAACCATTCGGCGTCGGCCCAGCTTTGCATCACGACCTTCGCATTGCCGTTGCCCTTGTCGGCCAGTTCCTTGACGTCGTGGAACTGGTCGAACATCAGCAGGGTTTTCTTCAGCGCGTCGGCGGCCACGGTGCCCACTTCGGCGTCGGACAGCAATTCGATCAGCGGCTGGATGTTGTAGCCGCCCAGCATCGTGCCGAGCAGTTCGGTGGCACGGGCGCGCGAGATCAGCGCGCAGGCGGTCTGGCCGTTGGCCACGGCGGCGAGGAAGCCTGCCTTCACGCGGGCGGCTTCGTCCACACCGGCGGGCACGCGGTTGGTGATCAGGTCGAGCAGCGTCTGCTCTTCGCCAGCGGGCGGGTTCGTCAGGAGTTCGACCAGCTCGGCGGTCTGCTGAGCCGTCAGCGGCAGGGGAGGAATGCCGAGCGCGGCGCGTGCGGCCACGTGAGCACGAAAATTTTCAAGCATGGGGGACCTGCTGGTATTTGCGTTTCAGGGAAAGGCTTTTAAGGCACTCCAAGCTGTGCCGGGCACTGCTTCGATCGCGATTTTAATTGCAATACCCATGCAAGGTCAAATGTCTTATGTCTTATATAAGAGTTGCGCCCCTCCCGCACCGCAAAAGCACCGACTGTGTAAGCCGCTTCAATCATTCGCAGTGCCCCGAACACTTTGATTCCTGCCCGCTTAACGGCTACAACAGAGGATGTCCGGCGATGTTCTTCCCGGCCGGATCCAACCGGCAGCGGAGGCGTGAATGAGCTATCAACTGATGGGCAGCATCCTCGAAGTGTGTGAATGCAAGGTGCTGTGTCCGTGCTGGATCGGAGAAGATCCCGATAACGGCGTTTGCCGCAGCGCGCTTGCGTACCACTACGAGCAAGGCATGATCGACGGCGTCGATGTCTCGGGCCTGACGATCGCGTTCGCGGCGTTCATTCCCGGCAACGTGCTCAAAGGCGGCTGGCGCGTCGCGATGTTCGTCGACGAGCGCGCGAGCGACGCGCAATTCGACGCCCTGGTTAGCGTGCACCGTGGCGAGCGCGGTGGCCCCATCGCGGATCTCGTGCAGTTGATCGGCGAAGTCGTGTCCGTGGAACGCGCGCCGATCGAATACGCGGTCGTCGACGGCAAGGGCAGGATGAAAGTCGGCGAAGCCATCGAGGCCGAGTTGGAGCCCTATCGCGGCCCGACCGGCGAGCCGACCAAACTGGTCGAAAGCATCTTTTCGACGATACCCGGCTCCCCTGCTTTCGTCGGCAAGGCGAACGCATTCCGCCTGCGGCACGAAAAGCTCGATCTCGACCTCGCCTTGACCGGACATAACGCCATTCAGGGATCGTTCAGCTTCGCGTCGTGAAGATGCTCGCACGCTCGCGGCTGTTCGCGCCGCTGTTCGTCGCATTGACGGGCAGCGCGTGGATCGCGTTATGGATATGGGACGCGGGGCCCTATGCGCGTTTTCTGCATCATGCGAGTTGGGCCGAACTGCCGCTCGTCGGCGCGATATGCCGTGAGGTGCCCGGCGCGAGCCTCACGATTGCGGCATTGCTGCACAGCGTCGCATGGCTGCTGATGATCGCGGCGATGATGCTGCCGACCGCCTTCCCGCTCTTCGACACCTTCCGGCGGATGACCGTCGCGCACGCAAACCGGCGCACGCTGATGGCGCTTCTGATCGTCGGTTATGCGACGATGTGGGCGCTGTTCGGCGTGCTCGCGCACGGCTTCGACGCGGCGCTCCATCTGGTCGCGGACCAGTCTGCGAGCTTGCTTGCAAACGGCTGGCTGATCGGCGCCGCGATCGTCGCGCTCGCGGGCCTTTATCAGTTCAGCAGCCTCAAGCACCGATGTCTCGACAAATGCCGCTCGCCGCTGATGTTCATCACCGAGCATTGGCGCGGCAGGAGCGCGCGCCGCGAGAGCTTTGCGCTCGGCATCAGTCACGGCGCTTTCTGCATCGGCTGCTGTTGGGCCCTGATGCTGCTGATGTTCGCGGTCGGCACTGGCAGCGTCGGCTGGATGCTGGCGCTCGGCGCGATCATGTCGGCCGAGAAGAATTTCAGCTGGGGCAGGTCCATCGGCAAGCCGCTCGGCATTGCGTTGCTTGTGTGGTCCGCATGGATCGTCCTACAGCACGCCCGCATCGCCTGAGCCATGCGCGGCATCTTGCGCCCACGTAGCCCCGTTACCCCTCTGCGCTTCCAAAGAACGCCGTGAGTTCGTCGGCGACCGCGCGCGGTTGTTCTTCTGGAATGAAGTGCCCGCAGTGACTAATGATGCGGCCTTTGACGTCGGTGAAAAAGGCTCTCAAAGGTGTTGCCATATCGGCGATGGAACCTTGATCGGAACCGAGCGTCAGCAGTGGCAGGTCGAGCATGCCTCGTTGCTTCAGTTCTGCATTCTGTTGGGCGGACACATGCGCGGCCCGGTAATACGCAAGGCCCGCGCGTAAGCCGCCGTCCTTCTTGAGAATGCGTAGATATTCATCGATATCGGCGTCAGTGAAAGTATCGGGATTGGCCGCCTTTCGCCGCAAGAACCAGTCGAGGTATTCACGTTCCTTGCCGGCGAGCAGCACCTCCGGCAGGTCCGGTAGCCCGTGAAATGCGAAATGCCAGGTGCGCCATGCACGCTCGGGCGCGCTCGGCAACGCATCAGGCAAGGTCACGCCGGGGATCCCCGCATCCAGCAGCGCGAGTCGCCGGACCTCGTCGCCGAACATTACGGCGTAAGGAAAAGCCACCCACGCTCCAATGTCGTGTGCAGCAAGAAAGTACCGGGTCATCCCCAGTTGCTGGAGCAAACCGTGAACATGGCTCGCAAGGGTTTGTGTGTCGTAGCCGTCCATCGGACGATCCGAATCACCTTGTCCGGGAAGGTCCGGTGCGACGACTCGGTAGGTTTTTGCAAGCAGTCCCATCACTTTGCGCCAGGCGAACCAGCTCTCGGGAAAGCCCGCGAGCAACACGACCACGTCGCCCTGTGGGTTTCCACCGGTGACGTAGTGCAGCCTCAGTCCGTCGACTGTCGCGAACTTGTGCTCGAATCCTGCTAGCCCCGCAACGGGCCTTGCTACTGGCAACGTGCTTACGAATCCGGAACTCCCTGATGGCACCGGCGAGTGATGTGTTTTCACGAACGAAACTCCTCTGGGTTGGGGGATGACACCGTTGAGCGGCTTTTCTCATTGGCGGATGATGTTAGGAAATGTACGTTTCCTAATAGGGTGACCGGCACGCGGAGGTCATGCGATGCGATGTCTTGCTGTGCTTAGTCCAGCAGACGCATGGCCTGATCCGCCGCCGCCATCATGTGTGCCCGAGATCGCCCGACTTTGCCGACGACTCTCAAACCTTGCGTCAGACTCAGCAGTGCGCGGCCGGTAGCGTCCGGATCCACGGCGGACGCGATCGAACCGTCTGTCTGGCCCACTCGGATCAAACGACACAACAGACGCTCCGTTCGCTGCAAAGACGCGACCACATGACTCGCGACCTCATCATCGAAGGCCAGCAGGTCGACTGCACTTCCGACTACGAGACAGCCTCGCTTGCCCTCTTCGCCAATTGCAGACTCAGCATAAAACCGCAGAATGGCCCGTACCTTGTCGCGGCCGGTCTGCTCCGCGTCGAGCAGGCGCTGCAACTGGCCATTTCGTAGATGGATGTAGCGCTCGAGCGCGGCAAGGAATACCGCTCGCTTATCGGCGAACGCCTTATAGATACTGCCGGCCGTGAGCCCCATCGCGGACCCAAGGTCGCCAAGAGACGTCCCTTGATAACCGCGCTCGCGAAAAATCTGGATTGCGCCGTCCAGCGCGACGTCCATGTCGAATTCGCGTGGACGACCTGGAGCACGTGGCTGTCTGGCAGCATGGTTGCGCGTAGTCATACGGCAATTATAGGAAATGATCATTTCCTAATCAAGATGTCCCAACGTGTACAGGCATTCGCGCCAGGCTCGTCCACCGTCTCATCCACTTTTCCGTGTCTAACTTTTATCTGAGGCCACTGGGGACGATCGGCCGTGACGCGGTCCAGCCAATCCGGTGTAGTCTGACAGTCTGGTGCTCATTTCGGAGGCAGCATGGAACGGGAACTGAAGCTGCGCGTTGCGACGGAAGATCTCGTCAAATTGCGTAACGCGTCGATGCTTGCGCAATCAGAAGCCACAGCGGGAACGCCTCACCTGCTGACGAGCACCTATTTCGACACGCCCGATTTTTCATTTCACTGGTGCGGGACTTCGCTGCGCGTGCGCACCGTCGGCAACGACAAAATCCAGACGCTGAAGCGCGAAGGATCGGCCAAGGCGGGGTTGTTCGACCGGGACGAGTTCGAGATGCCCGTGAATAGCGACGCGCCCGATCTAACGCTGCTGTACGACCAGATCCCCGACGACAGCGACTGCGGAAAGCTGATTCGCGACGAGACCGTTGCGGCCCAACTGAAGCCGGTGTTCGTCACGCGGATCAACCGGTCAGCGTTTGTGCTGCGCCAGCCGTCCGGAGACGAACTCGAGCTTGCTCTCGACGAAGGAAGCGTCGAAGCGGATTCTGGATCAGTGCAGATCGCCGCGGTGGAACTGGAACTGAAACAGGGCAATCCGGATGTGCTGTACCGCGTCGCGCTGGAAATGCTCGAAACTGTGCCGCTGCGTATCGATCATCGCAGCAAGGCAGATGTCGGGTATGCACTGCTCATTGACGAGCACAGCGAGGCGGTGAAAGCGCAACGAGTGCGACTGAACAAACGCGATTCGGTCGAGGATGCGTTCTGCGTGATTGTGCGCAACTGTCTGGACCAGGTCCACGCGAATGAACGGGGCGTCGTGTCGGGCCACGATCCATCGAGCGTCCATCAGATGCGCGTGGGACTTCGTCGCTTGCGTTCGGCTCTCGACCTGTTTGCGAAGGTCATCCCGGCCTCGTCCGGATTCGACGAGGAGGTGCGCTGGATTGCCTCGGAACTCGGCGGCGCGCGCGACTGGGAAGTGCTTGCGGGATCGACGCTCGACCATGCCGGCGCCGACGGCAATGCGGACGAGATCCGGCCCGTCAGAGAGGCGTGCGAGCAGATTGCCGTCAACAACCGGCAGCGCGCGGCTGCCGCGGTCGAGTCGGTTCGCTACACGCGGCTCGCGCTCCAGTTCGCGCTTTGGGTGAACCGCAAAGGTTGGCGAGATGAGATGTCCGACGAACAGCGCAACGCAATCAGCGGCCCGGTGAAGTCATTCGCTGCCGATGTCCTGCGTCGTCGGCACAAGAAACTGATCAAACGTGGCAAGGGTTTGGCCGATCTGGACGATCACCGTCGTCACCGCGCCCGCATCGCGGCGAAAAAAGTTCGATACGCCACCGAGTTCTTTGCGTCGCTATGCCCGAAGCAGGCCGTTCGCCATTATGTCGACGCGCTCACCGAGCTTCAGGATGATCTCGGCTGGCGCAACGATGCCGTCGTCGCCGATCAGCTTCTGAAGTCGTTGTTGAAAACGTCGCCGGAAGCAGCCTCGGGCGCGGCCTTCGCACGCGGCTTCCTCGCGTCACGCGTCGCTGCCGATCATCAGACATTGAAGAAGCTGTGGAAGCGCTTCAAACTGCTTTCGTCACCGCACTGACGCGAACAATTCACCGCGATGTATCCGGGCACGAACGTGTCACGCGCAACACTCATCGTGAGGTCTCACGATGTTCGAGATCGAAGTCTTATTATCCGAACAAGCGCGACCACGCCGCGCGTATGCGGCGCGCGCGGTCCTCGAACAGGTACGACGCAGCGAGCGCGAACAGGCCTGACATGACCCCCGTCGCGACGTGTTCGAGAACATGAAAGCGGTACTGGCTCAAATGAGAGTAGGCATCGCCGATAGCGGTCAGGCAACCGACGAGCAGTGCGTTGCTATAGCGATTCCCGTACCACTTCGCCGCCGGCGTGAAGGTGAGCAGCAGGGCGAGCACACCGGTGAGCAGCCCGGTTTTGAATGCGATCGCCCAGTGCGTGAGGCTCATGATGTTGCCCCAGCTCCCCGGCATACAGGTCATGCACGCGCTGGTTGGCTGCCAGAAACGCTGGATAAACAGTTTGAAGCGGCGTTTCCATGCGCTTCCCATGATGTACTCCACGATATCCAGCGCGAGATTTCACGCAGACATGGTACATCGCGAGCGTGGCGTGGCGTGGCGTGTGATGAGCGTGCGGTGATAAAGGACCGTCACACACGTTACCCGCCTCCGCGCGTCAGTCAATTGACCTGCGTCAATTGACTTCGTCCATGATCGATTACAAGCTGTTTGAGGCGGGTGGCATCGAGGCCTTCACTGAAACACCGGTTTTCCCGACGCGTCCTTGACCTTGGTCTTCCATTGCGCGCGGATTTCCGACACGACCGAATCCGGCAGCGAAATGTAGTCGAGATCGCTGGCAGCCTGCTCGCCGTTCTTGAACGCCCAGTCGAAGAACTTCAGCGTTGCCGCGCCTTGCGCCGGCTTGTCCTGCGTCGCATGCAGCAGCACGAAGGTCGCGCCGACGACCGGCCACGCGTCCTTGCCGGGCTCGTTCGTCAGGATCTGGTAGAAGGACGTCTTCCAGTCCGCGCCCGAGGCGGCCGCCTTGAAGGTTTCGGTCTTCGGCGCAACCACGATACCGGCCGAATTCTTCAGGCTGGTGTAGATCATGTTGTTTTGCTTCGCATATGCCCACTCGACGTAACCGACCGCGCCCGGCAGGCGTTGCACGAACGCGGCAACGCCGTCATTGCCCTTGCCGCCCGTACCGGTCGGCCAGTTCACCGTCGTGCCTTCGCCGACCTTCGACTTCCACTCCGGGTTCACCTTCGACAGAAAGTTCGTCCAGATGAAGCTCGTGCCCGAACCGTCGGCGCGGCGCACCACGGCGATGTCCGTATCTGGCAGCTTCATACCCGGATTCAGCGCGGCGATCGCCGGATCGTTCCATTTCTTGATCTTGTTCAGATAGATGTCGCCAAGCACGGCACCCGACAGAATGAGTTGACCCGGCTTCACGCCGGGCAGGTTCACAACCGGCACGACGCCGCCGACCACGGTCGGGAATTGGAACAGGCCAGTCTTCGCCAGTTCGTCCTCCTTCATCGGCGCATCGGAACCTGCGAAATCAACGGTCTTCGCGATGATCTGCTTGATGCCGCCCGCTGAACCGATGCCTTGGTAGTTGACCTTGCCGCCTCCCGCCTTTTGGTAGGTGTCAGCCCACTTGTTATAGATCGGGGCCGCAAAAGTGCTGCCCGCGCCGGTGATGTTGACGGTTTGCGCTTGCGCGGCCGCGAGCGGTAGAGCAACGGCAAGAACTGCAATTCCGCGTTTGAACAGCATGGTTTGCCTCCACGAGATTGACTGACCGGTTCAATGGTTGCAGCAAGCTACGCGCCGCGATCCCTCTCTTGCGCATTCCGCAGGCCCGGCGTGCCCATCGCCGCGTCGAGCCTTGCCATCGGCTCGAACGTCTAAACTTAGGCGGTTCGAATGACATTTCGTTGACAACTGCGGCGCGGCGTTCAGACGGTCTGATTGCGGCGTCGTTCAGCAATGCGGTTGGCTTTGCCGCGTTGAAGGATGGAATCTCACGGACAGGCTTCGGCTTCTGCATAGTACCGGTTCGGCGCGGGAAAAACTCCGGTGATGACTTCGATCAGAAAGGGGCCGTCATATTGACAAGCTTCACTCAGTACACCATCAAGCTCGTCGATGCGCTCAACCGCGCGCGCGGCCACACCGATCGATGATGCAAAAGCCGACCAGCTATGACAGGGCAATTTGGTGAACTGCTCTGAAATCGAACCACTCCTGATAGCGTCGATATGGATTGCGCCATGTGCGGCGTTGTTCAGAACCACATAGATCACCTTGACTCGGTATCGAGCCGCGGTCTGAATCTCCATGCCGTGCATCATCATGCAGCCATCGCCGGTCACCACGACACACGGGCGTTCCGGGGCCGCAAGCTTGACGCCGATTCCGGCTGCGATGGCCCAGCCCATCGGGGCGAGCGAGCTCGACGAAAAGTAGTTGCCCTTACCTGACGACAGCCAGTAATGGGCCATGAAGATGCGGTGGGCTCCGGAATCCACCACGACGTTGCTGTCCTTCGGCAGAATCCGGCACAAGTGCTTAACTACGTCTCCAGGATATAGCGCTTCGTCACCGCTGGAAACTCGGTCTCCTAACTGCTCGAACCGGTGGTCGTACAGGGGGGTCTCGTTGATCTCGGCAATCCACCCCTTTCTTCTTTGCAGTGCTTGCGGCAGCCCGGGAGGGTTGTCCGCGGCTTTCTGGGCCAGCAACCGGAAGCTCGCGGAAATTCCGGAGAAGATTCCTTGACGCGAAATGTGCCCCATCGCCGGTGAATCGAAGCTGTCATCAAAGATGAATAGCTCCTTCCCCCCTGTCAGCCTCCTGCTCCAGTTCATGCTGTCTCGCTGGTTCAGGTCGCTACCAAACACGACTAGTACATCAAGTTCGTCGGAGTTGATCACCCGTGCAGCGCGCGAATGACTTGAAAATCCGTAGACACCCAGTGCAAGGGCATGTTGCTCAGGAAATGCACCTTTTCCCGATAGTGTCGTTGCGACTGGAATGTGAAAGCCTTCGGCAACCTCGAGAAGAAGCTTTGCGGTTTCCGCATCATTGCCGCGACTTCCGACCAGAAACGCGACTCTCTTCGACTGAAACAGATACTGATCGCACAGCGCATCGAGAGCGGCGCGGTTCGCGGGCACTTCGCATGCGTTAAATTCGCGGTGAGCGTAGGGTTGCCGTGCCACCTCCTGACCGGGCAGGACATCCTGCTTTTGAACGTCTACGGGGATACTGATGAATGACTGCGCTCGACGCATCCAGTTCAACCCTTCGATCGCACGACGCATCTCGGCCTGAGTATTTTCCTTGTTCTTTAGCTCGACGATATCCGTCACCAGACTTCTGACCACGCCGCTTTCAAAAATGCCTCCGGGCGTGGCATCCTGGAACGCCCCTTTGCCTTCCGCGTGCGACGAGATCCCGCCGGCAATATAGAGCATCGGAATCCGGTCTGCGTGAGCGGCTGCCATGCCGGGAACGAAATTCATCGTGCCTGGGCCGGAAATCCCTGCGCAAACACCGAATTTCCGGCTGGCGCGGGCATAGCCATCGGCCATGAAAGCACTGCCGGTCTCATGAGCGCCTACGATTCCGCGAATCAAAGGGGAGTTGTCGATTGCGTCCAGCAGCGGATAGATCAGTTTTCCCGGGACCAGGAACACGTGGTCTATTCCGGCGGACTCCAACGAGTTCACAACCAGTGTCGAGACATTGAGCGGAGCGTTTGATCCCATAGTTTTGATTACGATCTCACGAGTTACCGTTAATCGAATCTCACCGCTGCGCATCTGCCCGTCACGCGCTGCATGTCGGAGCGGCGCGAGACGAGATCGGCGATGGCCAGAGCGCGGAGACGGCGAGACGACATTCAAGGCGCTGCACGTCGAGTGCAGTCGCGCATCACGCTATTTCCTCGAACCCGCTTGACCGGCGGGCCCGGTTGTCTCCGTCCACAATCACACGCCCTGGCTGCACTGTTGATCATCCACGCTGCCTGCGTGCCTGAGGCAGTCGCCGCGGCGCATTGATAGCCATCCGGCGCACGTGCATCGCGGATCTTCGCCCGCTCGACTCCCGCGGGGCTGGCACGCGCCGACGGTATGAATCGACGTCATCCAGCACCCGGAACCGGTCGGAATCGCTCAGAATTTCTGCCAGTCCGTCTCAGTCGCGGCGGCGACGACTACCGGACCTTCTGAAGAGGGGACTGGTCTCCTCGCAACCTTTGCCGGTGTTACAGCAGAGGACGGGGCGCGGTTCAGGGCCGTGCGTTGCGGTACTGCCGCTTGCGTCGTCGCTCGCGATGAAGCAGCCTTCTCGCCATCGACCTTGAAAAAAGCGACCGTCTTGCGCAGGCTTTCCGCTTGCCGGGCCATTGTCTGGGCTGCCGCCGACGCCTCTTCGACAAGCGCAGCGTTTTGCTGTGTGACCTGGTCCATCTGGTTGACTGCCTGATTGACCTGTTCGATACCGGTGCTTTGCTCGCTCGATGCCGACGAGATTTCGCCCACGATGTCGGTCACGCGCTTCACTGACTGCACGATTTCCTTGATCGCACCGCCCGCTTCTTCGACGAGCATCGAGCCTGCCTCCACCCGGCTGAGAGAGTCCGAGATCAACTCCTTGATTTCCTTCGCGGCAGTCGCACTGCGCTGCGCGAGCGTGCGGACTTCACCCGCAACGACAGCGAAGCCCCGCCCCTGTTCTCCCGCGCGGGCCGCTTCGACCGCTGCGTTCAGCGCGAGGATGTTGGTCTGGAAGGCGATGCCTTCGATGACCCCGATAATCTCGGACATCGTGGCCGAGCTGGTGGAGATGTCTCGCATTGTGTCGACCACGCGCCCGACGATCTCGCCGCCATGTTGCGCGACGCTCGAGGCGGTACCCGCGAGCGTGGCAGCCTGGGTTGCATTGTCCGTGTTGTGGCGGACCGCCGCAGTCAGTTCCTCCATGCTGGAAGCCGTTTCTTCGAGCGACGCCGCCTGTTGCTCCGTGCGACTCGACAGATCCAGATTGCCTTGTGCGATCTGCGCACTCGCAGTCGCGACACCTTCGGCGTTCTCGCGCACCTCTGATACGACCTGCACCAGGGCGTCGCACATGGCTTTGAGCGACGCCATCAGGCTGTTCGTGTCGCCGGGCCGCAGGGCGATACTGACGTTCAGGTCGCCGGCCGCCACGCTTCTGGCCACAGCAGCAGCCGTCGCCGGCTCCGTACCCAGTTGCCGCGTTACGCTACGCATCATCCATATGCCGATTCCCACGCCGATCGACACGGACATCGCCACGAAGACCAGCATCAGAGTTCGACCTTCCTCGTACACGGCATCGTTGGCTTCAGCTGTCCGTTGCGCGTCGGCCTGTTTCAGGGCAACCAGATTGCCCATCAGCACGAGGGTCTTGAAGCCTTTGTCGTGGTACTCGCCCAGCATGTATTCGGTCAGGCTGTCCCGGTCCCCTAACGCCGCCGCGTTGATCTTGCCTTTCATTTCATTGAAGGCCTGGATGTAGTTTTGCCAACCTTGATCGAGGTCGGCGAACGTAGCCTTGCCTTTGTCGGTATAGATGAGCGGCTCCGCCTGATTGAGGTGCTCACGTGACGAGGCAAAGGCCTTGTCAGCTTGATCGAGCGAGCCAGCCCGCTGTGCGGCCGTCGTGGCCAGAACCGCGTTGCGCAGATAGGTGCCGACTCTCAGTACGTCGGCGTTAGCCTGCTGTATCAGGTTGAGCCCGACAAGGTCCTGCCGATACGTCTTGTCTGCGTTCGCACTGATCTCCGCCATGTTGTGCAGGCCGATCCCGCTGACAACAGCGCTGATGATCGAAACCAGGATGAACGCACTGATCAGCTTGGCGCCGAGTTTCATATTGCCGAAATTCATAGTTCGCTTTATTGAGAATGTAAGAACCCGAACGGATAAGCAGGTACATCACCGCTTTGGCGCCCGCTATAACACAAGGCCATACCGACGCGAAACGCAGTACCGGACATAACTGGTTATCGGCAATACGCTCTAATTCTTCAGGTGAATAGCGGGATCATCGCGAAGATTTTTTTACGTCCCTATAAGAGAACAGGAGTGCTCTATTTTGAGCCGATGAAAGTGCCAATCGGTGCACGCACTCGTGCCGGCCGCACTCGCTTGGTGCAAAGCTATTGGTCGCCCCGAACATGCACGCTCTATTGACGAACAACCGCGCTGAGATTCATTCTATTTCGATATGTTTATATCGATTCAATATTTAAGTTTTGCATCTTCCGGAGCAGCCGCACAGGCATGCAACACGCGACGAAATTTTATCCAGGAGGCCCTATGAGCAATTGGATCGCGCAGCTTTTCCGGCATTTGACTGCGGGTGTGTACGTGATCGGCGTAGCGGACGGCGAGCGCCGCAATGCGTTCACCGCAAGCTCGGTGATGCAGGTTTCGTTTTCACCATTGCTGGTCGCGCTCGGCATCAGTCCCGAGCATGAGTCGTACGAACTCCTGCGCAGCGGCGCGGTGTTCGCGATCAGCGTGTTGCGCGCGGATCAACAGAGGCTCGCCGAGCACTTCGGCACGCAGTCGGGCCGAGCCGTCGACAAGCTCGCGGTGGCTCGCTGGCGTACCGGCGTGACCGGCGCGCCGCTGTTACTCGATGCGCTCGCGCATTTCGACTGCCGGGTGACCGGCGACATCGAGGCGGGAGATCATCGGCTGATAGTTGGGCGCGTCGTCGATGGCGCGCTAGCCGGCGCGGACGGCGACCCGCTGATCTACGCGCAGACTGGCAATCTCGACATGAGCGAGGATCTTTATCCGGAGACGTTTTCGTAGTTGGCTGGCGTGCTGGCTGCTCAATGCCAGTGCCCGCCATGTCCTCCGTGCCAGTGGCCGTAATAGCCGCCATGGCCATAGCCACCGCCCCAGTAGCCTCCGATCACCACTGACGGTCCCCACCATCCGTAGTAGCCCGGCCATGAATAGCCATAGGGATAGCCGTAATAGCCGGGAGAACCGTAATAGCCCGGATAACCGTAATACCCGGGATAGCCGTAATAAGCAGGCGCAGGTACCGCGACGTACGTGCAATTCTGTCCCGACAACGGCAAGTCGTTTGGCGCCGGATTCGCGGCCGCCGTACCGCTCGCCGGCACAGGCGCGTTGCCAGACGATGCTTGCGCGGGGCCAGTGGCAGTGGCGCTGGTGCAGGCGTAATAGCCACCGGCTCCCGGATAGTACGAATAAGGACCGTAATAGACGCAGCCAGACAACACACATACGCCCGCCACGCCAGTGCATAGACCAACGATTCCACAACGCATGATCGCTCCCCCTATCCGGGCGCAGCGCAGCCGTCTCGACACGGCGTGTTTTTATTCTAGTCTTCGAATCCGGTCTCGGGTACGGGTCTTGCGAACGGCAGGTATTCCGTGGAAATCAGGAGTTTCGACATGAACCCGCTCGATCCTCTCGACCCGAACGCCTCCGCGACTCCCGTACAGCCCAGCGCCGGCGCACGTATCGCCGGCGCCGGCGTCGGCGACGGTCCCGGACCCGAGGTCATGGCCGCCGCGACGCTCGACGGCAACAAGGTGATCTCTTCCGATGGCCAGGACCTCGGCAAAATCTCCGACATCATGCTCGACGTGCGCAGCGGCCGCATCGCGTATGCGGTGCTGACGGAGGGCGCTTTCCTCGGCATCGGCGGGACCTTGCACGCGATCCCGTGGCGTTCGCTGACGCTCGACACGGACCGCAAGTGCTTCCAGCTGGACGCCACGGCCGAGCAGGTGAAAAGCTCGCCGGGCTTCGACAAGGACCATTGGCCGGCAATGGCCGATCGCGCATGGGGGACGTCGGTCCATCAGTTCTATCATCGCGAACCGTACTGGGAAGCGACGCGCAGTGTCGTCGAAAACGATCCCGCGACACGTGTCGATCCGACGAGCGGAATCTGAAGACACGCATCGCGACGCTCGAGCACCGCTACCTCGCACGCGTTGCCTGTTGCGGCGAGCACGCGAGGCGCGGTGCGCTGTTACACCCCGATGGTCCGCGTCGTCTTCAGCGCGATCCACGTCATGCCTTCGCGCAAGCCTTCGAGTACCGCTTCTCTTTCCACGGCGAACACCTGCGACTGATGAAAGGTGCGTTCGAAGTCACCCTCGGGCGACACATGTTTGACATGGATCGTCGACAGGAACCCGCCTTCCTGCGCCTCCCGCGTCTCGACGCTCACGGACCAGGTTCCTTCCTGCGCGTTTGCTGATATGGCCATTGGATGCTCCTCGGGGTTGTCGCGAGCGACTGCCATCGTCAGCGTAATGGCCCGCAACGCCTCTCTCGTTGATCCACGTCAACCGTCGACACGAACCATGAGTCACGCTCGACGTCGTTCGCTTTCCCCGATACTTTCAGCTCCGTTTCAGACGCCCGCCATCGCGTGAAAACCCTGCCGGGAAAACGCGCAATGCCTCTTGCACGCGGCGTGCTTGGCGCGCCGCGCGCACCGATTTCGCGCCCCTCGCCCCGACGTTTCGCGGTAAGCTTTGCGACGGTATCCGCGTCACGAGTTCGTGCCGGTGCGGCCACGCTGCCCTCATGATCGACGAACGTCGGAGTTCATCATGTGGTACGCCTTCATCGATGCACAGCAACGCCTCGCGCGCGCGATGGTCGGGGGAGTTCTGTCCGAACCGGAGTCGGGGCCGCGCCCGCAAGCGGGCTGGCTCGGCCCGGAGCAGGCGGCCGACGCGTTCAGCTACTGGCTGCTGAGATCCGCCTGCGCTTTCGAACGAACGCCGACATTCGCGATCCACTCCGTTGCCGGCAACGGTAGCCGCGTTACCGTCGACGAAAGCGTCGTCGCCTCCTTGCCGCTCGGCGCGCTGCTCAGGTTCAAGCGCAACCCCTCTACACCCCCTACCGACGCCAAACTGCCGGTGCTGTTGTGCGCGCCCCTCGCCGGACATCACTCAGTCATGCTGCGCGAGACCGTCGAAACGCTGCTCGAGGAACGTGACGTGTTCGTGACCGATTGGGCCGACGCGCGCGACGTGCCGCGCGAAGCGGGCCCGCTATCGCTCGACGACTACGTGCAGGCGCTCGAAAGCTTCGTCGGCGCCGCCCACGCGTTCGGTTCGCCGGTTCATGTGATCGCGATCTGTCAGGCGAGCGTGCCTGCGCTCGGCGCCGCGGCGCTGCTCGCCATGGACGAGGCGGCGCCGATCGCGAGCCTCTCGCTACTCGGCGGCCCGATCGATACCCGTTTGAACCCGACCATCACCGACCGCTTCGCCAGTTCCCATTCGCTCGAGTGGTTTCACGACCATGCGATCGATATCGTTCCACCGCCCTATTGCGGCGCGGGGCGTCTCGTGTATCCGGGCTTCATCCAGCAGACCGCGATTTTTGCCGCGCATCCGGAGCGGCAGTTGCGACTCGAAGCGGATTACTGGTCCCGATGGCTCGCCGGCGACATGCCCGGTGCGCAGCGGGCGCTGCGCTCGGCAAACGAATATGCCGCGGTGCTCGACATGGCGGAGTGCTACTTCTTCGACATGCTTCGTGTGGTGTTTCACGAACATCTGTTGCCGCGCGATCTGTGGTCGGTCGCCGGGCGCCGGGTACGAATCGCCGCGCTGCGCGATACCCCGCTGTGCACGATCGAGGGTGACAGCGACGAGATCACGGGCGCGGGGCAAACGCATTGCGCGCATGCGCTGTGCGATGCATCGCCGATGCGAGCCGCGCGGCAGCTCACCATCGAGCAGTGCAATCACTACGACCTGTTCATCGGGCCGCGTTGGCGCGATGCGGTTCATCCGGGGCTCTGCGAATTCTGGCGCGATGTCGAGCACGGCGCGTTGAAGGTTTGCCGGCCGCGCCGCGCGGCCAGGGGTTCGGCAAACCGCAAATCGGCGTGAGGTGGCCGGGAAAACGTCAGCAGTCCGCATCTGACGAACGCCGAGCGTCACGTCACGACGCAAGTTCGTCAGTTCCCACGCTCGGTGCCGATCGCTGTTTCGAGGGTCATTTCCGCCACATCGAACGCGCGACGGATCGCCGCTTTGGCGTCGTCGTCAGTGCAGTGCGCGACGGGCTTGAACTCGTGCGCGGGCGTGACCAGATCCAGCCTCACGTCATACAGCGGATGCGCCGATCCCGGACGCAACGCCTCGATGGCGAGATGGCAGTGCGACACGAGCGCGCCAAACCGCGCGAGACGCACCAGTTGCGCACCTGCTTCCGCTTCGAGCGGAGCGGCACCCGCAAAGCCAAGGTAGACGATCTGCATGTCGATGCCCATCTTCGCCTCCCCTTGCGAGTGTCGATCGAACCTGTTGCGCGCAGACTCAGGGTCCAGGCGCCTGCTATGGGGCTTATCCTGTTCTTGCCAGAAAGACGGTCATTGACGTGGGTCAAGCGCGGTGAAGGCGAGCACCCTCACTGCATATGCATACCCCCGTTAATCGCAATGTCCGCACCGGTGATAAAAGCCGCCTCCTCTGAGCATAGAAACGCGATCAACGCCGCCACCTCGTCCGGACGTCCAAGCCGGCCGAGCGGAATCTGCGGCAGGATCTTCGTGTCGAGGATCTCGCGCGGCACCGCTTCGACCATCGCGGTCGCGAGATAACCGGGCGACACCGTGTTCACCGTGACGCCGTGCTTCGCGGTTTCGAGCGCAAGTGCCTTCGTGAAGCCGTGCACGCCCGCTTTGGCAGCTGAGTAATTGGTTTGCCCGTAGGCGCCGCGCGAACCGTTGACCGACCCCACGTTGACGATGCGGCCGTGGCGCCGCTCGAGCATGCCGGGCAACAGCGGCTTGCTCATGTTGAACAGGCCATCGAGATCGGTGCGCAGCACGGCGTCCCAGTGCTCCTTGCTCATCTTCGCGAAGCTCGTGTCGTGCGTGATGCCCGCGTTGTTGATCAGCACGTCTACCGCGCCCAGTTCGGTCAGCACGCGTTGCGCGCAGCGCGCGCATGAATCGAAGTCGGCGATGTCGGCTTCGTACGCGTGAAAGTCGCGCCCCGTGTCGCGCTCGTGCTGCAGCCACGTCGACACGTGATCGTTGTGCGTCGAGTGCGTCACCGCGACCGTCATGCCCGCGTCATGAAGCGCCCGGCTGACCGCCGTGCCCAAACCGCCCATCCCGCCTGTGACCAATGCCACGCGATCCGTTCCCATCTGAACTCCTCCTTGCCGTGTCTGCCATTGACGGTGCGCGCGCCGGCCTTGCCGGCTCGCGCGGCTAAACGACGCCCGCGAACGGCAGCGCGTTCTGCGAGCTCCACCACCATGCGCTCAGGCCGCCCGCGAGCGGCGCGACGCCTGGCGCGATGCCGTACCCCGCCTGCCACCACGCATACCAGGCGGCGCAAGCGCGGTTGGCCTCGCCGAACCAGTCCGCCTCGCGCTGCGCGACGAAAGCGATCGACTTGCTCCAGTCGGCGAAGCACCGCTCGGCGTACTCGTGTGCCGCGCCCTGTGCGGTCTGATACGCCGCCGCGTAGTCGAGCCAGCCTTCGGGCGGTCCGGACGCGGTCGAGGTCCACGGTGAAGCGGGGCGCCCGGGCGGCGCATCGAATTCGGAAACCATGATCGCTGCCCTCCAGAGCACAGCATAGGATTGCCAGGCGCGGTTGCAAACCGTCGAGCGCGCCTGCTACTGTAATTTGAGCGCGCGGCGGCCCCCGCTTGATCTGCATCAACAGCCGCGGCCGCCGGGCTCATAGACTCCATTTGACGACGGGCTCGAGCCTGCTTGCGCCCGTTTCCCCACGTTCTGTCACGGAGCTTTGGCGATGAGCTACAAAAGCATTCTCGTTCACCTCGATACGAGCGTTCGTGCACATCCGCGCCTCGAAATCGCATTGCAGCTCGCACACCGCTTTCATGCGACGCTGACCGGCCTGTTTTCGACGTACGTGCCACCGCGGCACGCGTTCTTCGTGATGGCCGGCACCGCCGACTACTACGCGGAGCACGAGCGTCTGCGGCACGAGCGTGCCAGCGCGCTCGAGCGGCTGTTTCGTGCGGAACTCGCGCGCGCGAACGTCGACGGTCATTGGATCGCCGCGAACGGCTACGCCAACGACGTCGTGCCGCCCTATGCGCGTCTCGCCGATCTGATCGTGCTCGGGCAGACCGATCCGACCGATCCCGAGGCGTTCGTCGCCGAACAGTTCGTCGAGCACGTCGTGCTGTCGGCCGGGCGGCCGGTGCTGCTGGTGCCGTCGGGCGGCACCTTCGCGGCGCCCGGCCGCCACGTGCTGATCGCGTGGGACGGCAGCCGTGAAGCCACCCGCGCGATCCACGACGCGCTGCCGTTCCTCGCGCACGCGTCCAAAGTGACGCTGCTGACGGTTCATTCGTCGGGCGATCGTCCGCCGCGCGACACGGTTCCGGGCGACGACATCGCACTCACCGTCGCGCGTCACGGCGTCAAGATCGACGTGCGCGAACTGAGCGTCGCGGACGGCACGCCGGTCGGCGACGCGCTGCTGTCGCAGGCGGCCGACCTCGGCTGCGACATGATCGTGATGGGCGCCTACGCGCATTCGCGTCTGCACGAAGTCGTACTGGGCGGCGCGACGCGCACGATGCTCGAGTCGATGACCGTGCCGGTGCTGTTGTCGCACTGAAGTGCGCGCTTAAGGAGTCCGCCATGTTTAACCGCCTACTCGTCGCGCTCGACGGCAGCGACACCGCCTCCCGTGCGTTCGACGCCGCGCTGACCCTTGCCGCCGAATCGGGCGCCGAGTTGCAGCCGCTGTACGTGATCGACGTGCCCGTCATCGCCTACGACGCGCCCGGCTTCGACCCTTGCGTGATCCAGGACGCCTTCATCGAGGAAGGCAAGCGGATCGCGGCCGATGCCCAGAGCCGGATGATCGCGCGCGGGATCAAGGGCACGGCCCGCACCGTCGAAGCCGCGATCACCGGCGAAGACGTCGCGCATCGCATCGTCGAGGCGGCGCTCGAATGGCACGCCGACGCGATCGTGATGGGCACGCACGGCCGCCGTGGTGTTCAACGACTGATGCTCGGCAGCGTCGCCGAGCGCGTGCTGCGCAGCGCCAGTTGCCCGGTGCTGATGGTTCCCGCGCACGCGAACGGCGCGACGCGCGATCGGTCAGTCCCGGCCTGCGCCGAAAACGAACTCACCTGAGCCGCGAAAACCAGGCTGCTGCGCGGCCGCTCCCACGCGATCGCGCCACGGCTGCGCGACGCGGCGCTTCAGGGCCGCGCGTGCCCGGGTTCGTCATGCCGCACGATCAGCACCGGCTTGTCGGTCGCACGCACGAGCGACTCCGCGACGCTGCCGAGCAGAAAGCGCTGCACGCCGTGGCGGCCGTGCGTGCCCATCACGATCAGATCGGCTTCGATTTCGTCGGCGACGCGCGCGAGCACCGCGGACACGCTTTCGGCGTACGCGTCGATCACCCGCACGCCGCCGGGCACCTGCGCCTCGCGCATCAGCTCGCGCGGTGCATCGAGCGCGCGGCTGGCGAATTCTTGCGCCGCGGTCGCCGGTTCCGGCTCGAAAGCCACATCGGCATTGTCCGACCACTTGCCGTGCCCTACCACGCAGCAGGCTTCGAGTGTGGCGCCCGTCAGCTTCGCGAGCTTCAGCGCCTCGGCAAAGGCGCGCTGCGCGCTGGGACTGTCGTCGAGCGCAACCAGAATTCGTGCATACATGTTGGACTCCCTGTGAAAGCGCTGGCATGAACCGAAGCGGTGCCGTCGCGTGTCCGCGCCGACAGTGTGAAGCGCGCGCCGCCGCGCGGCTTGAGGCAGGTCAATGGGTCTTTATCGGCTTGTTCCGTGATTACTTAATCAACTGCATGCCTGCGACCTTCGAAGCCGTCACGTCGAAAGTAGCCGTGTACTCGCACTCGGCTACATACCCCATCGCCAGCCATGCACTAGGAATATTCCTACAACACTACCCGAACTCCTAGCGCCGCTTAAATCCCCGCCGATATATTTCTGAGATGAGGTCGCCAATACTGGTTGGTATGGACACCGCCCCGCCAGCCACCTTATCGAGAGTCTTCCTCGTCGACGATGCGACCGAGGTCCGGCGCCGGCTTGCTTGCCTGATCGCGCTGATTCCCGGCATCGAAATCGTCGGCGAGTCCGCCGGCGTCGAGCACACGTTCGACGACATCGTCGCGAGTCGCGCCGATGTCGCGGTGCTGGACCCGTGCTTCTCGGGCAAGACCAATCTGCTGCTGCTCGCGGCGCTGTCGCGGGTGCGGCCGTCCATCGTCAGCATCGTGTTGACCAATCATTGCACGACGGCGTTTCGCCGAGCGTGCGAAGCGGCGGGCGCCGACTTCTGCTTCGACAAGACCTCGGAGTTCGAACTCGCCTGCCGTGCCATCGAAGCGATTGCCTATGCGCGTCATGCGCATCCGGTCTGACCGCCAGGAGCCGAGCATGCAAGTTGCCACAGTCTGTGAACCCCGCCACGACGCGCCCCGCACTTCGCACGTCGTACCGATCCACGTCGTGCCACGCACCGCGGCCACACGCTACGCCGTGCCGCGCTGCTCCACCTGCGCGATGCGCGCGATCTGCATGCCGCCCGAGCTGACATCCGACGAACTGAGACGACTCGACACGTTGATCTGCTCGACGCGCTCGATCAAACGCGGTGATACGCTGTATCGCGCGGGCGATGCGTTTCAAAGCATCTACGCGATCCGCGCCGGATCGTTCAAGACCGTGGTCATGCATCGCGACGGCCGCGAGCACGTGACCGGCTTCCAGATCGCCGGCGACTCGCTCGGCCTCGACGGCATCGGCGAGGGCAAGCAGAATTGCGATGCGATCGCGCTCGAAGACAGCGTCGTGTGCATCATTCCGTTCGCGCAGCTCGAAGCAATCTGTCGCGAGATGAAGCCGATGCAGCATCACATCTACCAGATGATGAGCAACGAGATCGTGCGCGAATCGAGCCAGATGATGCTGCTCGGCACGATGACCGCCGAACAGCGCGTCGCGACGTTTCTGCTGAATCTGTCGAAGCGCTTCAAGGCGCGCGGCTTTTCCGCGGCGGAGTTTCATTTGCGCATGACCCGCGAGGAAATCGGCTGCTTTCTGGGCATGAAGCTCGAAACGGTGAGCCGGATGTTCTCGAAGTTCCAGCGCGAGCGCCTCGTCAAGGCGAACGGCAAAACGATCCGCATCGAAGACGCGGAAGGACTGGCTCGGGTTTGAACGCCGACGCGTCGCTCGCCTCACGTTCGTTCGCGGGACGTGCGGGGTGGAACAAGCGCTCCCGAACTGATATAACTCGGTGCGTTGCGGTGCGCGACCTTGCGTGACCACCCGGAGGAGCGATGGGTCTGTCGAGCGGCGAGTCTTCCTGCTTCACCGGTGCGGCGTCCGTGTCGGACGTGCCAGTCGAGGATCGCTATTTCATGTTGATCGATGCGGTTCAGGACTATGCGATCTTCATGCTCGACGTGTCCGGCCGCGTGACCAGCTGGAATCCCGGCGCACAGCGCATCAAGGGCTACACGCCCGAAGAAATCATCGGCCAGCATTTCTCCAAGTTCTATACCCCGGAAGACATCGCGGCCGGCAAGCCCGCCCGCGAACTGGAAATCGCCGCAACCGTAGGCCGCACCGAGGACGAAGGCTGGCGCGTACGTCGCGACGGCTCGCGTTTCTGGGCCAACGTGGTCGTTTCCGCCGTGCACGACACGTCGGGCGCGCTGCTCGGCTTCGCCAAGATCACGCGCGACCTGACCGAGCGTATGCGCCTCGCGGAACTCGAACGCGCGGATCAGGTATCCACCCACGTGCAGATCGCCCGCGAAAACGAGCAAAAACGTATGGCGCGCGAACTGCACGACGATCTCGGCCAACGGCTGACCGCGCTGAAAATGAGCGTCGCGCTGCTCGAAGCGAAGCTGAAAAGCCAGGCCGACACCGAGCCGCTGGCCGCGCAGACGCATGAACTGCAAAAGCAGATCGACTGGATGGCCGCTTCGCTGCGGCGTATCGCCGCCGATCTGCGGCCCCCGCTGCTCGACGACCTCGGGCTCGCCGCCGCGCTCGACTGGCTGGCCGAAGACTTCACGAAACGCTACGACGTGCGCTCGAGCGTGCATCTCGAACCGGCCGAGCCGGTGTGCGGCGAATTCGCGGCGACGGCGCTGTTTCGCATCGTTCAGGAGGCGTTGACGAACGTCGCGCGGCACGCCAAGGCCAGCCGCGTACGCATCGACATGACCTGCGCGGGCTCCATCGTATCGCTCGATATCGAGGATGACGGCGTGGGTGTCGCGCTGGATCGCTCGCAGGGAACAGATTCATTCGGTTTGCTCGGCATTCGCGAACGCGTGCGGCAGTTGCGCGGCAACGTGTCGTTCACCAGCTCGCCGGGCCATGGCTTCAGGATCTCGATCCAGATACCGGCCGACGCGCTCGCGTAATGCTCACGCGCTGTCGCGCCCCGCTGTCGCGGGTTACTCTGCAGGCACATCCTCGGTGCTTTGCTCGCGCATGAGCAGCACCGGACAGGTCGAGAAACGCAGCACCCGCTCCGCCACGCTGCCGATCACGAGGCGCCGCACGCCGCGTCGCCCATGCGTGCCCAGCACAAGCAGATCGGCGTGGATCTGCTCGCCGTGGCGCAGCACGATCGCGGCGACGTCGTCGGACAGGCTCTCCGACTCGATCATTTCAGGGCGGCAAGGCACATCGGCGGCGGCGCAGGCCTGTTCGGCCTCCTCCAGCACCAATTGGCCGTCCTGGCGCAAGGCTTCGACGAGCGTGAGCGGGTCGTAATAGCCGGCATAGGAAAAGAGCGGCGTCTTGTCGACCACGTAAACCGGATGCACGACGCCCTTCGTCAACGCGGCGAGATTCACCGCTTCTTTCAGCGCGCGTTTCGAGAAAGTACTGCCGTCTAGCGCGACGAGGATATGTTGGTACATGCCGATTCTCCACTGAGGTTGGATTTGTCAACGCGCGTGGCGCGCCCCTGCTACAGATAAAAGGGCCCGCCCGGACTGCCCGGATACGGCTCCCGCCACTCGCCGTGCGGCACGTCGTCCGCCCGCAATGACGACGCGCCGCGCGGACACACGAGCACGGGACACGCCGCGTCGCGCAGCGTGCGCGACGTCACGTGCCCCGGCAACGGGTGCGGCGCGCCGCGCATGCCGTGCGAACCCATCACGATCAGGTCCGCGTGCCAGCGTTGCGCTTCGTCGAGAATCGCGCTCGACGCATCGCCGGAATCATCGTCGAACTCGAGCAACGCGGTTTCGGCCGCGCGCCGGCTTTGTTCGAGCATCGCCGCGCCGCGCCGCAAGACATCGATTCGATGCTGCGACACGACTTCGAACGGCAGCCATTCGCACCACGCGAAGCGGTCGTCGGCCGCGTAGACGACCTTGATGCGCGCGTCGGGCGGCGCTACCGCGAGCGCGGTGCGCAGCGCGTCGAGCGCGGTGTCGCTGCCATCGATCGCGACCAGCACGCGGCTCAGCGCCGAGGCATCGCTCGCGTCGGTCGACCTCGCCGGCATGTACAGCACCGGACGCCCGATCGACGCGACCAGTTCCTCGGGATCGATACGGCTGTCCCAGCGATGTTCACGCGGATGCGCGGCCACCGCGACCAGATCCGCGTCCCATTGCGTCGCCGTGTGGGCGAGCGCTTCGGCCGCGCCCTGATGCAGCGCGGTGAGATCGACGATCTCGGCGTCGGTCGCCGCGACGACGCCGTGCAACGCGATCACCGCGTCGCGCAGCGCGGCCTGCGCGCCGTGCAGCATCGCGCGATGCGCCTCGCACCAGTCCGGATAGCTGAGCATCAGCGTCGGATAAAGCGCGGCAGGATTGCAAACGATATCGACGAGACGAAAGCGCGCATCCGCCGCGACCAACTGCCGGGCGACGCGCGTGCCGAGCGGCAGTCCGCTGCCGCCCGCGGACGCGATCATCACGCGGTGGAAGGTGTTGCGCCCGGCAGCAGTGTTCATCGGCTCTCCTCGGATCGTCGCACCGCGAGGCGGCGCGTCAACCGCGTCGCTTCACACCTCGGCCCGTGACGGGAACGCCAACGGTTCGCGCTTACATGATGAACGCCGACGCGCCGCGCGGCTTGATCTGTATCAAGCGCCAACGGCTCGCTAGCGGCTCACGGGCGGACCGCGAGCACGGCCGCGCCGGTCAGGTTGCCGTTGCGCAGATCGTCGAGCGCGCGGTTCGCGTCGCGCAACGCGTAAGTCGTGGTCTCGATCGCGAGCTGCGTCTCGGCGGCGCTGCGCATGAACTGAAGCCCATCGTCGCGGGTCAGATTCGCGACCGACACCACCCGCCGCTCGCCCCACAGAAACGCGTACGGGAACGACGGAATGTCGCTCATATGAATGCCGCCGCACACCACCACGCCGCCTTTCGCGACCGCCTGCAACGCCAGCGGCACCAGTGCGCCGACCGGCGCGAACAGCAGCGCGGCGTCGAGTTCGCCGGGCGGTGCCTCGTCGCTGCCGCCGGCCCATGCCGCGCCGAGGCGCAGCGCGAGTTGCTGGGCCGCGTGGTCGCCGGGACGCGTGAACGCATAGACGGTGCGCTGCTGGTGACGCGCCACCTGCGCGACGAGATGCGCGGCCGCGCCGAAACCGTAGATGCCGATCCGTTCGGCGTCGCCCGCCATGCTCAACGTGCGATAGCCGATCAGACCCGCGCACAGCAGCGGCGCGGCCTCGACATCGCTGTAGTGCGGCGGCAGATGAAAGCAGTAGCGGCTGTCGGCGACCGTGCGCTCGGCGTAGCCGCCGTCGATCGTGTAGCCGGTGAAGCCAGCGTCGTCGCAGAGATTTTCGCGGGCGGACAGACAGTAGCGGCAGTGGCCGCAGGTGCGCCCGACCCACGGCACGCCGACCCGCTCGCCCACCGTGAAACCGCTGACGCCCGCGCCCAATTCGGCCACCACGCCGACGATTTCGTGGCCGGGAATCACCGGCCGCTTTGGATGCTCGAGCTCGCGGTCGATCAGATGCAGGTCCGTGCGGCACACGCCGCACGCATGAACGTCGATCAGGATCTCCCCGGCACCGGGCCGCGGATCAGGCACTTCCCGCTCGGTCAGCGTCGCCGAGCTGCCGTCGAACACCATCGCTCGCATCGGGTTCTCCTTCAGATGCTTCGGCGGCGACAAGCTGCCGTCATGGCAGACAGCGAGGCGCGCGCCGTTCTCATCAGCGTAGGCGCGCCATTGTGTCGCGCGATCGGCCCGCGCCGTAGACCGTTTGATCGAAGTCAATAAGGGCCGTTTCGCCGCCCGTACACTGATCTTATTCCTGATACGGGAGTACGTGCCGTGATTGCACGAATCCGAAACTGTCTGCTCGTGTGCTCGGCGTCCGCGATGACGGCCGGCGTTGCCTATGGCGAGCCCGAGCCGAGCGCGGTCGATGCTCGAGAGCACAAGCTGCGGCTCGGCGGCAAGGCGCACTGGGGCGATACACCGATGCCGCCGGCGGCTGAGCGCGGTGGGCCGTTATCGGCGCAGGATGCGCACACGCTCGTGCAATGGGTACTTAGCCAATAAGGACTCGATGCGCACGCAGATTCGCGCCGCGCACACTACATCGCGATCACCTTGCCAGGGTTCAGGAGATTGTGCGGATCGAGCGCGAGCTTGATCGCCTTCATCGCGGCGAGTTCGGCCGGCGAGCGTGACAGGCCGAGCACGCCCAGCTTCTCCTCGCCGATCCCATGCTCGGCCGATACCGAGCCGCCCATATCCCCCGTCAGTTCATAGACGACGCGCTTGACGTCGTCGATGGCCTCGTCGGTCCAGCCAGGTTCTTGCACCACCACGTGCAGATTGCCGTCGCCGAGATGCCCATAGACGAGGATCGTCGCTTGCGGCCAGCGCGCGCGCAACCGCTCGTCGCAGCGCTGCGCCGCGTCGCCCGCCTGCGCGACCGCGAAGCTGATGTCGAACGAGATGCGTCCCGGAATCAGGCGCGGATATTCGGCTGGCGCGTCGCGAATCGCCCAGAACGCCGCGGCGTCCGCGTCCGATTGCGCGATTGCGGCGTCGGCGATCACGCCGGCGTTCAACATGTCGGCGAGGAATTCCTCGAAAGCCGCCGACTGCCGTTCCGGGTCCGCGCCGCAAGTCTCGAGCAATACGTAGTAGGCGTGATCGCTCGCGAGCGGCACGCGCAGTTCGGGCAGGCGTTGCCGCACGAAGTCGCAATAGCTTGGCCACATGACCTCGAACGCGGACACGCCGGCCGGCAGCCGCTCCTGCGCGCGGCCGAGCAGCGTGGTCACCGCCGCGTAGTCCGGCATGCCGCACCATGCGGTCGAGATCGCGCGCGGCTTGGCCCGCAGGCGCAGCACCGCGCGCGTGATGACCGCGAGCGTGCCCTCGCTGCCCGTCAGCAGGTTGCGCAGGTCGTAGCCGGTATTGTTCTTGATCATCTTGCGCTCGCCGCCGATCACGCTGCCGTCGGCGAGCACCGCTTCGACGTCGAGCACCTGGTCGCGCATCATCCCGTAGCGGATCACGCGATTGCCGCCCGCATTGGTCGCGATGTTGCCGCCGATCGTGCAACTGCCGCGCGCGCCGAGGTCGAGCGCGAACATGAAGCCGGCGTGATCGGCCGCTTCCTGCACGACCTGCAGCGGTGTGCCCGCGAACACGGTCATCGTCGCGCTGACCGGATCGATGTCGATGACGCCGTTCATCCGCTCGACGCTCAGCGCGACCTCGCCGCCAAGCACGCAGGCACCGCCCGCGTGCCCGGTCATGCCGCCTTGCGTGACGACCGGCTGCCGGAATTGATGGCAGATCCTGAGCGCGGTGGCGACCTCTTCGGTCGTGCGCGGGCGGATCAGCGCGATCGGATCGGTCGATGGCGTGCCGCTCCAGTCCGCGAACCGCCGCCCGCCAAATTCGGCCGGCAGGCTCACGATGTCAGCGCCGAGCGCCGCGCGCAGCGCGGCGACGGCTTCGTTACCGCGGGTCGCGGAGATCGGTTCCTGCTGCATCGGATATCTCCAGTTCGTCAGACGGGCAGAGCCGCTGCGCGCGCTTTACGTCGCGGCCTGAATAAAGGCGGCGTTCCAATTGCATCTTCCAATGCGTGATCCATTCGGCTTTTCGGCTGTGTCGCTGCAATGCACCCGCTCAGGTCACCACGCCGACCTGCCACGGCACGAACTCGCTTTGCCCATAGCCGTGCAGCTCGCTCTTCGTGCGCGTGCCGGACGCGCAGTCGAGCATCATGCGAAAGATCGCTTCGCCGAGTTCGTCGATGCTCGCGGTGCCGTCGACCACACCGCCGCAATTGATATCGATGTCGTCCTGCTGGCGCTCCCACAACGCGGTGTTGGTCGCCAGCTTCAACGACGGCGACGGCGCGCAGCCATAGGCGGAGCCGCGCCCGGTCGTGAAGCAGATCAGGTTCGCGCCCGAGGCGACCTGTCCCGTCGCCGACACCGGATCGTAGCCGGGCGAATCCATGAATACGAAGCCCTTCGCGGCGATCGGCTGCGCGTATTCGTAGACGTCGACCAGATTCGTCGTGCCGCCCTTCGCGACCGCACCGAGCGATTTTTCGAGGATCGTCGTCAGGCCGCCCACCTTGTTGCCCGCCGATGGGTTGTTGTCCATCGCGGCGCCATTGCGCGCGCAATAGTCCTGCCACCATGCGATGCGCGCGAGCAGCTTGTCGCCGACCGCGGCGCTCACCGCACGCCGCGTCAGCAGATGCTCGGCGCCGTAGATTTCCGGCGTCTCCGACAGGATCGCGGTGCCGCCGTGCCGCACGAGCCGATCGACCGCGGCGCCGAGCGCCGGATTCGCGGAGATGCCAGAGTAGCCGTCCGAACCGCCGCATTGCAGACCGACGCATAGATGCGAAGCCGGCACCGGCACGCGCTGCACGCGGTTCGCGTCGGCGAGCATCTCGCGCACCATCGCGATACCGAGTTCGATCGTCTTGCGCGTACCGCCGCTGTCCTGGATCGTGAAGCTGCGCAGCTTCGTCGTGCTGGCGTCGAGACCGCCCGCGGCGAGCACGCCGTCGATCTGATTCGTCTCGCAGCCTAGCCCGACGAACAGCACCGACGCGAAGTTCGGATGCACCGCGTAACCGGCCAGCGTGCGACGCAGGATCGCAATGCCCTCGCCTTGCATGTCGATGCCGCAGCCGAGCCCGTGCGTCAAGGCGATCACGCCGTCGACGTTCGGATAGTCGGCGAGCGCGTCGGGACGCACGTCGCGCCGGAAATGATCGGCAATCGCGCGCGCGACCGTCGCCGAGCAGTTCACACTGGTCAGAATGCCGATGTAATTGCGCGTCGCGATGCGGCCGTCGTCGCGGCGAATGCCCATGAAATGCGCGGGTTCGTCGACGTAGACCGTCGGCTGCGCATCGACGCCGAACGCGTGCTCGCGCGCGAACTCCGACATGCCGAGATTGTGCGTGTGAACATGCTGGCCGCGCGCGATCGCCTCACGCGCGACGCCGATGATCTGGTTGTAGCGCTTGACCGGCTCGCCTTGCGCGATGTTGCGCGTCGCGATCTTGTGCCCCGGTGGAATCAGTCCGGCGACGACCAGTTGTTCCGCCTCGATGCGCGTGCCCGGCAACAACTGCCGGGTCGCGATGATGACGTCGTCGCCGGGATGCAGGCGGATGATCGCGGACGCGACGCTAGCTTGAGTCGACATGAGAAGCCTCGAAAACAGGGTTATCCGTATGCGTTGACACAGAATACGTCAGATCGTGGAGCGCGCGCCCTTCGGCAGATCGCGGCTTTCCGATTCCAGCGACAGCGGCTCGATGCGTCCCACGATGAAAAGATAACTGAACGCGCCGAGAAAGCAGAAGCCGCCCGCGACGACGAGCGGGATCGTGAACGAGCCCTTCGTCATCGCGACCATCACGCCGGTGAACGTCGTGATCACGATCCCCGCCAGATTCGACGCAAAGTTCTGGATGCCGCCGATCGACGCGACATGGCGCGGTGTCGGCGCGACGTCGCAGGGCAGCGACCAGATGCTCGCTGCGGCGAACGCGAGGCTGCCATAGGCGATACCGAAGAACGCGAGCATCAGATACGTGTTCTCCGTGAACGCCGACAGCGTGATCACCGACGACACCAGCATGCCGCCGACCATGCAGGTCTTGCGCGCAGCCGTCAGGCTCCAGCCGCGCCGGAACAGCGCGTCGGACACATAGCCGCCGAGCCAGCCGCCCGGAATCGCGATCAGCGCCGGAATCATGCCGAGCGTGCCGAGCGATTTCAGCGAGAAGCCGCGCGTCTGCACGAGATAGCTCGGAAACCACGTAATGAAGAAGTAGATCACGAAGTTCAGGCAGAAGAAGCCGAGCATCATGCCCCACAGCGTGCGATGGCGAAACAGCGATGCCCACGTCACGTTGTCCTGGCCGCCTCTCGCTTGAGCCGCCGGCGCAGCGTTGCGCGCGGTCTCCATCGCGTCCTGCACGGGATTCCGATAGATCACGAACCAGCCGACGATCCACACCGCGCCGAGCAAGCCGGTGAGGACAAAAGCGGCCTTCCAGCCGAGCGTGCCGATGATCAGCGCGACCACGGGAATCGACAGCGCGGAGCCGACCCGCGAGCCGCTATCGAAGATGCTGGTCGCGATCGCGCGCTCCTTGGGCTCGAACCATTGGCTGACGAGCTTCGTGCAGGACGGATACGCGCCCGCCTCGCCGACGCCGAGCAACAGGCGGCAGCCGAACATGCCCGCGACGCTGGTCGTGACCGCGGTGGCCGCGGTAAACACCGACCACCACCCGACCGCGAGCGGCAACGCGATGCGCGCGCCGACACGATCGACGAACCAGCCGAACGGCATCTGCATCAACGCGTAGGTCCAGAAGAATCCGCTCAGGATGAAGCCCATCTCGGCGGGGCCGATGCCGAGCGCCTTTTCGATTTGCGGCGCGGCGACCGCGAGATTCGCACGATCGATGTAGTTCACCGCGATCGCGAGAAAGCACAGAAAAATCACTACCCAACGCATCTTCTTCTTCATGAAACCGTCTCCTCCTGGGCTGGCATCTACTCTATTTGGATGAACCATGCGGCCTCGTGGCTGCCGGGGTGTGCTGCCGGGGTGTGCTACAGATCTACTGCGGATTTGCGGCCCGCGTCGTTAGCCGTCGTGCGCGCACAGTCTTCGTCGTCATGGAGAAATTGATCGGGTGTCGGGATGCGGAGCGACCAGCAGGGCTGCACGGCCGGCGTCTCCGTGGCGTCAATCTGGCCTTACCAATTTGCAAAAATAACGGCGAGTGCGATACTGGTCAAGCCAATTCGCACGGAGTTGGGGAAACCCCGAACGCTGTCGCCGCGCCGCCGAGCGCGCACGATTTGCGCGCCGGGCGCTTCGATCTACAATCGGCGCTCGCCTTATCGGGCTTGCACAAGCTACATCGCCGGGAATCGTTTCGTGACCACCAGACGTGCCGACACTCGCCGTCTCTATCTTCAGATCGCCGAAAAATTGCGCAATCTGATCGCTCTGCCGGACTTCGCGCCGAACGGCCGCCTACCGCCCGAGCGCGCGCTGGCGGAGACGCTCGGCGTGTCGCGGCCGTCGGTGCGTGAGGCGCTGGTCGCGCTGGAACTGGAAGGGCTCGTCGAGATTCGCATGGGCTCGGGCGTCTACCTGTGCGCGACGCCGTCCGCGCAGAATGATGCGTCGCTGTCGCAGGCCGAACTCGGCGATAGCCTGCTCGACATCCTCGGCGCGCGCTGCCTGATCGAAGGCTCGATCGTCGCGAGCGTCGCACCGTTCTGCAAACCGAAAGATCTGAAGATGCTGCGCGCCATCTACAACGAGATGGAGCGCGAAGTAAAGGCCGGCAGAATTCCGGTCGCGGCCGATCGCGCGTTCCATCTCGCGATCGCGCAAATGTCCGGCAATGAGGTGCTCGTGCGCACCGTCAGCTCGCTATTCGATGCGCGGCATAGTCCGCTGTCGGAAAAGCTGCGCGGCCACTTCGAGAACGAGACGACGTGGGGCGCCGTGCCCGACGAACATCTCCTGATTCTCGAAGCGCTGGAAGCGCATGATGCGATTCAGGCGCAAGCGGCGATGCAGCGTCACTTGAAGCTGTCGTTGGAGCGGGTGATTGCGGGGGGGCAGCGGACGTCTTAGGTGCCGCTGCGGCTATGAAACCGGATTTGCAAACTCGCCGATAAAAGCCGAATGCTTTTTTATCGATCGCCATTTAAGATACTGGCGACTTGCTTTCCCAACTTTTGGATTCGAGCACTATTGCGATGTTCCCCTTGTCTGCTCCCCAAATGGCCTCTTTCATGCGCCAATAGTAGAAGTGCGCCGTTCGATCACGCGAAAGTGCTTTCTTACCAGCGGCCCCTGTCTTGGTATACAGGATGATCAGGTCCCCAACTTTGACTACAACGTCAGGAAGCCAATAGGCGCTTTTCGCACCGGACAGAGGACCACCGTCGTTCGACCGTTTTGAGCGCAAAATTACATAGTCGCCGATGTTAATATCATCGAGCGCCCGAAGGACCAGTCTTTCTTTGGATATATCACCGATGTCGGCGAAGGAATGAATTTCGAGCTTCATCGGGTGTTCCTAGATTTGGATACGAAGCTTCCCACGACCATTGCGAGGCCGCCAAGACCACCAATACAAAACAAACCCCAATTGCTCCAGGCTGTCGGCAACAACCCGATAGTCATGCATCCAACACCGAGTAGCGTCGATTGCAAGACGTCGAGAGACATGATTCGTTTCAATGACGATTCCGCGACCACCAGCTTTTCGCGCGTATTATGGTAATCCTGCCGGTATCTTTCGAGTTCCAAAACTCGAGCCTCCGCTCTATCGAGTCGATCGAGAACGAGCTTCTGGACGCCTGGGTGATTGAGGTCCGCGAGTTGCACCGCCCGGTCTACGCCGGAAAGTGCATCTCTCTTTGTTGGTTCCTCGTTAGCGACCAGAATTGCGCCGCTGTCATCCGGTATTTGTTCCTGCAGATCCATCGCTAGCGCCTCTCGCCTATGTGTGCAGTCGTAATCAATATAGGTTCATCAGAACTCTGCAAAGATGGTGGTCATGCGTTTATCGCCTCGCCTATATCCAGGCCGTTCACCGACGAAGTGTTACCCAGTAGCGCTCAAACCGATAATTTTGAAAAATTGCAAAGGCCCCATTCGTGGCCTAGCGCGTCTTGTTTGCCCCCGGCGTCAGACTACTTGTCGTGTTATCTGAATCTTATAGACATGGTCCGGGGGCGGTAAAATCAGGGTGAATGAAAGCCTACTCAGCAGAAAGAAAAGAAGCGCTGGTGCGTCGCATGATGCC
>NZ_VZQN01000038.1:0-82601 GCF_014397645.1 Paraburkholderia sp. 31.1 | reverse complement strand
CGCCTCCGCCTCCGCCTCCGCCTCCGCTTCCACCGCCACCACCACTACCGCTATTTCCCTTACTGCCCGTGCCCGCACCGCCACTCCCACTTCCGCTCCCTGAACCCGCCGCCCCGGCGCCGCTGTTGCCGCTTGCGCCAGCACCGCTATTGCTCGAACCCGCCGCGCCGCCATTACCGCTGCCGTTGCCACTGCCGCCGCCGAGCCGCCCGCAGCCCGGGCCGCCGAGCCCGCCGCAGCCGGACGGCGCGAACACCGAGGCGGCGTCGTCGGCGGCTGTGGCCGTGCCAGCCTCGGCGCCGGTTGCCGCGCCGTCGTTCTGCGCGAGCAGCAGCGGCGTTGAATCGCCGGGTTGCGCCCGCAACGCGTCGGCCAGCACAATCGAGCGAGGGATCACGTCCGTCGACGCCCCGTACGCGGTCCCGCCCGCCAACACCGCGACCCCCGCGAGGACCACCGCGCCGCGCATCATTGCACAGTAGTACTGATCTGATTTTCCGGTCTTCATCGCGCGTCTCCAGAGCGAAGGACGGTACCTCGCTGCCGCCTTCGCGAGCTGCCCCAGCGCCGGCCAACCTGTCTGCACGCGGGTCTTGTCGAACCCCCGGTCCGTTGTGTCGAAGTTGTCCGTGCGTCGCTGCCGTGCTGATCGCGCGAGGTCGCGCCATCGCGTGGTGACGCTCGTCGTGCGGATATGCGCGGCGTTGCGCGCCCGGTTTGGCTTCGAGTCTCTGGCTGCTAATTTAGCGATATCCATGCCACGCGCCGCAAAGCCTTGACGCGACACGGGCGATATCGAGATGTGCGATGCGCACGCCGGAAAAACGCCTCAAAACGTTGCGACGATGAAACGCGCGGACGCAAAAGCGTGTTCCGACGCGGGATTCGTTAAGAGGGGCGGTGTGCGTCGATGAGGTTCGAGTCGACGCTAGCTGGCGTTTTCCGACGCATCGTCGGAGGTGCCGCCATTCGTCGGGTCGCCCGCGTTGTCGTCGCGCGGCTCGCTTTGCAGCTCGCGAAGTGTGGCGACCGGAATATGGCAGCGAATCCGGTGCGCGCAAGACGGATCGGCGGCGTCGTCCGCGTCGAGAAACGGCGGGTCCTGCTGCTCGCAGATCGCGCCGAGCTTGCGCGGACAGCGCGTGTGAAACACGCAGCCCGACGGCATCGCGCCGGGCCCGGGCAACTCGCCGGTGAGACGGATACGCGTACGTTGATGCACCTCGCCGGACGCGCCGTCGCCCGGCAGTGTCGGCACGGCGGACAGCAGCGCCTCGGTATAGGGATGCTGCGGTCCATCGAACACGGCCGCCGCCGGGCCGATTTCGAGCAGCCGGCCGAGGTAGAGCACCGCGATGCGATCCGACACATAGCGGACCACGTGCAGATCGTGCGAGATGAATACGTAGCTGACGCCGCGCTCGTGCTGCAGATCGGCGAGCAGGTTCAGAATCGCGGCCTGCACCGACACGTCGAGCGATGAAGTCGGCTCATCGCACACGACGACGCGCGGTTCGCCGGCGAACGCGCGCGCAATCGCGACGCGCTGCTTGAGTCCGCCCGAAAGCTGGCGCGAACGTGCATCCAGATAGCGCTCGGGCAGCCGCACGGCGTCCGTCAGCGTGGCGAGCCGTGCGTCGATCTCCGGCCCGCGCAGCGCGGTGAAGCGCGCGAGCGCACGGCCGATCAGCCGCTTGACGGAATGCGCGCGATTGAGCGCCGAGTCCGGATTCTGGAACACGATCTGCAGCGATTTCAGCTGCTCGTCGCTGCGTCGCGTGACGCGCGCGGCGAGCGGGGCGCCGTCGAGTTCGAGCAGGCTGCCGGCATCGGGTGCGAGCAGGCCGAGCAGCAGTCGCGCGAGCGTTGTCTTGCCGCTGCCCGATTCGCCGACGAGGCCGAGCGTCTCGCCGCTCGCGAGTTCGAGCGACACGTCGTCGACCGCGCGCAGCGGGACGCCCGATACGTGGAATGTTTTCGACAGGTTCCGGGCGCGCAAGACCGGCCCAGAGGGCGCGCGCGGCGCCGCGTTGGATGATGCGGCCGCCACCGGCGCCGCGCTCGATGTCGCACGCGGCAGTTCGATCGCACGCTCGTGATAGTGGCAGCGCGCCATCTGATCGCCATGCCGGGCGCCGAGGCGATAGGGCGGCGGCGCGTCGCGGCGGCAGCGCTCGTCGGCGAGACGGCAGCGCTCCGCATAGATGCAGCCCTGCGTGACCGAGCCCGGCAGAGGCAGGCCGCCCGCGATCGTATCGAGCCGCTCGCTGTCCTTGCTGCGTCCGGCCGTCGGCAGGCAGCGCAGCAACCCGACCGTGTACGGATGACGCGGCCGTGCGAACACGTCCTGGGTCGCGCCTTCCTCGACCAGCTTGCCCGCGTACAGCACGCCGACGCGTTCGCACATGCGGCCGATCACCGCGAGGTTGTGGCTGATGAACAGCACCGCGGTGCCGAGTTCCTCGCGCAACCGTGCGACGAGGTCGAGCACTTCCGCTTCGACGGTCGCATCGAGGCCGGTAGTCGGTTCGTCGAGAATCAGCAGCGCGGGGTTCGACGCGAGCGCCATCGCGATCACGACGCGCTGCTGCATGCCGCCCGACAATTGATGCGGATAGCTGTTCATCACGCGCTCGGGCGCCGCGATGCGGACGCGTTTGAGTATCTCGAGCGTGCGTTGCAGCGCCTCGTCGCGCGCGACGCCGGCCGCCTCGAATGCTTCGGAAACCTGACGGGCGATCGTCAGCGATGGATTCAGTGCGCGCCCCGGGTCCTGGTAGACCATCGAGACGGTCGTCGCACGCATGCTGCGCAGCGCGTCGGCACCCAGCTTCTGTACGTCCTCACCGGCGATTACGATCTTGCCGGCCTTCACCTTGCCATTGCGCGGCAGATAGCGCAGCGTCGCCATTGCCACGGTCGACTTGCCGCAACCGGATTCGCCGACGAGCCCATACGCCTCGCCGCGTCGCACGCGAAACGATACGTCCTGCAGCACTTCGCGATCGCGTCCGCGGATCCGGTAGGTGACCGTCAGGCCGACCACGGTCAGCGCGTCGGTGCGATCGCTTTTCGACACGTCGAACGCCGCGAACGAGGAGGGCGGTGGGCCGTTCATTGGTCGAGCACTCCCTGCACGCCGTCGGCGATCAGATTGACGCCGACCACCAGTGACGCGATCGCGCCCGCCGCAAACACGACGGTCCACCACGCGCCGCCCGCCATCAACGTGTACGACTCGGACAGCGCGAGCCCCCAGTCGGCCGACGGCGGCTGGATGCCGAAGCCGAGGAACGACAGCGTCGCGACCGCGAAGATCGCATAGCCGAGCCGCACCGTTGCTTCGACGACGATCGGCGGCAGCACGTTCGGCAGGATCTCCGCGAACATGATGTACGGCGCGCGTTCGCCGCGCAGCTGCGCGGCGGCCACATAGTCGAGATGCCGCTCTGCGAACACGGCGGCGCGCACGGTGCGGGCTGTTATCGGCGTGAAGGTGGTGCCGATCACGAGAATCACCGTGAAGTTCGACGCACCGACCGCGGCGAGCGCGAGCAGCGCGACGATCACGAGCGGCAGCGCGAGCACCGCGTCGATCATGCGGCCGATCACGTCGTCGACCCAGCCGTCGAAGTAGCCGACCACCAGGCCGAGCGCGGTGCCCGCCGCGGTGCCGAGCAGTGTCGCGAGCGGCGCGATCGTCAGGATGTCGCGTGCGCCGACGATCACGCGCGAGAATACGTCGCGGCCGAGCTGATCGGTGCCGAACCAGTGCGTGCGATCGGGCGGCGTCAGCGAATTGAGCGGATCGGACGCGTACGGATCGAGATGCACGAACCACGGCCCGGCGATCGCGCAGACGATCCACCACGCGACGATCAGCGCGCCCACGATGAAGGTCGGCGAACCGAGCAGCAGGAGGAGGCGCGGGAAACGCGGCTCGGAGCCCGGTGCGCCTGGCGCGGGCGAGCCTGGTGGCGTCGATGAAGCCGGCGGCACGGTCGTATTCATTCGGCGGTCCTCACCCGCAGTCGCGGATTGAGCAGCACGTGCAGCGCATCGGCGACCAGATTCGCGAGCGTATAGACGACGCCGATCGTCAGTACGCCCGCTTCGAGCATTGGAAAATCCTTCGCCTTGGCGGCGTTGTAGATCAGCGAGCCGATGCCCTGGTAGCGGAACAGCGTCTCGACCACCACGAGTCCGCCGATCATGTAGCCGAGTTGGGTGGCGGCGACGGTGATCGTCGGCAGCAGTGCATTGCGCAGCACGTGCCGCCAGATCACGACGTGGCGCGGCAGGCCCTTGAGGATGGCGGTGCGCGTGTAGTCGGCGTCGAGCGCTTCGACGGTGCCCGCGCGTGCCATTCGCGCGATGTAGCCGAAGAACACGAGGACGAGCGGCAGCACCGGCAGCACCAGATGGCGCAGCTGTTCGAGCACGCTCGCATCGGGCGGAGACGAGGCCTCGATGGGCAGCCAGCGCAGCCACACGCCGAACACGAGAATCAGCACGATCGACGACACGAACTCCGGCACCACGGTCGCCGACAAACCGGCGATGCTGATCGTGCGATCGAGCCAGCGCCCCGCATGCATCGCCGACCACACGCCGCCTGCGATGCCGAGCGGCACGACGACGATGAACGCGAGCAGACCGAGCTTCGCCGAATGCCCGAGCGCATCGGCGATGAACGGCCTGACCGGTTCGCGATACGCGTACGACAGCCCCATGTTGCCGCGCACGAAATGCGTGATCCAGTCGATGTATTGCGTGAGCAGCGGCCGGTCGGCGCCGAGCTGATGATCGAGCGCGGCGACCGCGCGCGCATCGGCGAGCGGCCCGAGCACCGCGCGGCCGATATCGCCGGGCAGCAACTGGCCGCCCGCGAACACGATCACCGACAGCAGCCACAGCGTGATCAGCGAAAGACCCGCGCGCGTCGCGAGAAAACGCGCGACGCGGCCCGCGTTGCCGTTCGTCGCGCGCGGCGGACGCGATGTATTCGAGGCGGGAGAGGGCGCCGGAGCCGACATCGTGAGTTCTCCTGCGAAAAGCGAGGCGGACAGCGCGCTGCTTACGCGCTGAGCGTCGCGCGATCGAAATACAGTTGCGCGAGCGCAGTGAAGCGCACGCCGTTCACGCCCTTGCGCATCGCGATCAGCTGATCGTAGAAGAACGGGATGATCAGCGGCGTTTCGTCGAGCAATAGCGTCTGGATCTGCCCGGAGATTTTCCTTTGCGTGGCCAGATCGATCGCCGCGACGAACTGCGCGACCAGTTGATCGTATTGCGGATTCTTGAAGTGCGCGGCGTTCCATGTGCCGTTGCTCGTCAGCGTCGCGGTGAGGAACACGTTCGGCACGCCGCGATGGCCGTAATCGGTGATGCCGAGCGGCGAGTCGAGCCAGTCGGATTTGCCCGGCGTGCCCGCGCCGTAGTAGAGCGATTGGCTCTCGACCTTCAGATTGATGCGCACGCCGATCGCCTTCGCGGCGTTCTGCACGACGACCGCCAGGTCGGGGATCTCCATGTATTTTTCGGTGGTCAGCGTGACGTCGAAACCGTTCGGCACGCCGGCCTGCGCGAGCAGCTGCTTCGCCTTCGCGACATCGATCTTGCGTTGCGGCACGCCCGCATCCGACGATGGAAACACCGGCGCGAACGGGCTGTCGTTGCCGAGTTGTGCGCGACCCTTGAAGAGACCGCGCACGATCACGTCGCGATCGAGCGACAACGCGAGTGCCTGACGCACGCGCTTGTCCTTGAAGAGCGGGCTGTCGTTGCGCATGTGAATCTGGCGGTGCGCGCTCGACTTGACGCCGACCGCCTTGTAGTCCGGATTGTTCAGGATGGCCGCGCCGCCCTGCACGGTGAACGTGCCCATCACGTCGGCCTGATGGCCTTGCAACGCGAGCAGTTGAGCCTGCTCGTCGGCGTAGAACGAAAACTGTACGCGTTGCGGTAACGCTTTTTCGCCCCAGTAGTCGGGATTGCGCACGAACGACGCGCCAACCTTCGGCTGATACTTTTCGAATTTGAACGGACCCGTGCCGATGAAACTCTTTTCGTAGTTGCCCGCGAAGTTCGCGGGCAGGATCACCGCGTTGTAATTATCCGAGGAAACGTAGTACGGGAAATTGCCGGTCGGCGCGTCGAGATGAAACTCCACCGTGTGTTCATCGACGACCTTCGCGCCGCCTTTCGACAGCACGCCCTTTAGTACCGATAGCGCGGCCGAGCCGCTCGCGGGATCGGCGAGACGGTCGAAGGTCGCGACTACATCTTTCGCGCCGAAGCTCTGGCCGTCGTGGAATTTCACGTTGGGGCGCAACTTGAAGGTCCACACGTCGCCCTTGTCGTTCGGCTTCCACGACAGCGCGAGCGCGGGCTTCAGCATCAGCTTCTCGCCGTCGTCGTCGATCAGGAATTCGCCGGTCTGGTTCAGCAGCGCGAGACTCGCGGCGTCAGTCACCGTCAGCGGATCGACGGCGCCCGCCGGCGTCAGATGCGCGACGCGGATCGTCTGGTTCGACGTGGGCGGTGCACCTTGCGCCCGCGCTCGCGGCGCGCCGAGCAGGCCGCCACCCGCGAGCGACAGACCGATCACGCTCGCATGTCGTAGCAGCTCGCGGCGCGTGATGCGGCCGGCGACAAACTCGTCGAGGGCGTGGTTGCCGTAGGCGTCGGCTGTGAGGCGGGCTGCGTCCAATGCGTCAGGTGCGAGAAATCGGTCCGCTGGCGTTTTCATCGATGGCGTGTCCAACCCGTTCTGTTGCTGGTTCGGAGGCGTCGCGCGAGCCGCGCGACGGCGCGAGGGGCAGCAGCGCGCCTTCCGATGGGCGATGGGATGTGGTGGGGCCGCTATCGCGAAAGGGCAACGCTGTGCAGAGCGATCTCAGTGTAAGCGATTGCTCGCGGCTCTGGCGCACCGGGGGCGCGCCGCGCTAGTCGATCGGCCGATAAATGACGCGCGGTGTGTCGTCGTCACAACGGTTACCGGACGCGTGCTCGCGAGGGGCGGCCGCGATTGCGGACGGATTGGCGGAGCAACACGGTGCGAAATGCGGTTTCGAACTCCACAAGGTGGAACGCTCAAAGAAACCTACGGTGTAGATCGGTTTCCCGGTAGGCCAGGCCACTTATCGTGCCGCCGTATCCGGCCGTCTCCAGCGATGAAACAGCACCGAGCCGATCCAGCACGCCATGAAGGCCGCGACGATCGCATAGCCGAGCGCGCCGAAATGATCGTTGATTCCGACGATCGCATCCGACACCCCGCCGCTCCAGCCGAAGCGATCCGACAGCAGCCCCAGCGCCTCGACGCCGCCAATCACGATCGCGACCATCGCCGACACGAACGTGATGCTCGCGTTGTAGTAAAGCTTGCGCTTCGGGTCGTCCATCGCCCAGCCGTACGCGTGCACCATCAGCACGTTGTCGGTCGAATCGACAAGCGTCATGCCGGCCGTGAAGAGCGCCGGGAACACGAGGATCGAATAGAGCGGCAGGCCAGTGCTGGCCTGCGACGCAGCGATCGCGAGCAGGCCGATCTCGGTCGCGGTGTCGAAGCCGAGCCCGAACAGCACGCCGACCGGATACATGTGCCAGCTTTTCGTGACCAGCCGAAACAGCGGCCGCAATGCGCGCGACAGCAGCCCGGCTGGGGCGAGCGCATCGGCTGACGCTGTGCTCGCAACGTCGCCACGTTGCGTGTGCCGGTAGCGGCGCCACACGTCGCGCAGGACCACGAGATTGACCGCCGCGAGCGCCAGCAGGAACGACGCGGAAACCAGTGTCCCGAGCGTGCCACCAACTTCCTTGAAGCTTTCGAAGCGCCCATTCAGCGAATGCGTGGTCCAGGCGATGCCGATCGTCGCCGCGATCACGATCGTCGAATGGCCGAGCGAAAACGCGAGCCCGATCCCGACCGGTCGCATGCCGGTTTGCATCAGCTTGCGCGTAACGGCGTCGATCGCCGCGATGTGGTCGGCGTCGACCGCATGACGCAGACCGAAGCCATACGCGAGCAGCGCGGTGCCGAGCAGCAGCGGGTAGTGGCGAAACGCGATTAGCGCCCACAGCCATGCGCCGAGGTTGGCGGCGAGCAGCACCGCGTAGAGCGCGACGAGGCGAGGGCGCAGCGAGGCGTTAGGCGTCATGTGGCACGAGCGGATGAACGGATAGGTTGATGAGCGGCTAGGGTCTGTTTACATATGGAACGCACGTGCGTTGCCGCGAGAAGGGCCGCTCGCAAGGATTGCGACGCCGCGAATACTCGACGTATTCGCAAGGAGCGTGACGCAGCGAGCGGCCCTTCTCGCGGCAACCCCAGTTCTGAATTTCATTCCAGGGGAATGCCCGCTATCGGCCGCATGGCGGCGTCGTGCGTCGCTCACGTGGCGCGGCCACGCAGCGCTCCTTACTCCTTGCCCTGCGGCCGATAGCGGGCATTCGCACGTGCGTTCCATATGTAAACAGACCCTAGTGATCGTGCGGATGCTTGTGGATCGGATCGACCCAGTAGACCGTTTCCGGCTGCTCCACCGCGTCGATGTTCAAATTGACGACGACCGCTTCGTTGTCGCTGCGCACGAGCACGCATTCGAGCGGCTCGTCGGTGCTCGCGTTGATCTCCTGATGCGGCACGTAGGGCGGCACGAAGATGAAGTCGCCGGGACCGGCCTCGGCAGTGAATTCCAGATGCTCGCCCCAGCGCATGCGCGCCTGGCCGCGCACAACATAGATCACGCTTTCGAGCGCGCCATGATGATGCGCGCCGGTCTTCGCATTCGGATGGATCGTCACGGTGCCGGCCCAGATTTTCTGCGCGCCGACGCGCGCCGCGTTGATCGCGGCCGCGCGGTTCATGCCCGGCGTTTGCGCGGTGTTGGTGTCGAGCTGATCGCCGCGGATGACCTTCACGCCGTGTTCGCGCCAGTCGATCTGCTGGCTGGCTTCGGCGGCGTCGTGCTCGGCCCGGTAATGCGGATGTTCGTGATCGTGGCTCATCGTGTCTCCTCCTCGGCTGGCGTGCCGCGTTCGAGTCGTTTGCTTCGGTCTTACGATTCAGGGGCGTGCCGCATGGCTGATCAACATTCTGGCACGTTCAAAAAACGGGTGCGTGGCTCGACGATGCAAACGGCGCCATAAAAAAAGCCCGCTCACAGAGAGCGGGCTTCGGCTTGTCGCGCTCAACGCCGCCGCGTCAGCGTCATTGTTTCTTCGTGTTGATCACGGCCTCGGCGACATTGCTCGGCGTCTCGGCGTAATGCTTGAACTCCATCGTGTAGGTCGCGCGGCCCTGGGTGGCCGAGCGCAGCGACGTCGAATAGCCGAACATCTCGGCGAGCGGCACCTCCGCGCGCACCAGCTTGCCGCCGCCGCCCGCGATGTCTTCCATGCCCTGCACCATGCCGCGTCGGCTCGACAGGTCGCCCATCACGTTGCCCATGAAGTCCTCGGGCGTTTCCACCTCCACGGCCATCATCGGTTCGAGCAGGATGGGCTTCGCCTTGCGCATCGCTTCCTTGAACGCTATCGAGCCGGCCATGCGGAACGCGTTTTCGTTCGAGTCGACGTCGTGGTACGAACCGAAGGTCAGCGTGACCTTCACGTCGACGACCGGATAGCCCGCGAGCACGCCGGCTTTCAGCGTTTCCTGGATGCCCTTGTCGACGGCGGGGATGAATTCGCGTGGGATCACGCCGCCCTTGATCGCGTCGACGAACTGGTAGCCCTTGCCCTGTTCGCTCGGCTCGAGCGCGATCACCGCGTGGCCATACTGACCGCGGCCGCCCGACTGCTTGACGAACTTGCCTTCGACGTCCTCGACCTTGTTGCGCACGGTTTCGCGATACGCGACCTGCGGCTTGCCGACGGTCGCTTCCACGCCGAACTCGCGCTTCATCCGGTCGACCAGAATTTCGAGGTGCAGCTCGCCCATGCCGGAGATGATCGTCTGTCCGGATTCCTCATCGGTCTGCACGCGGAACGACGGGTCTTCCTGCGCGAGACGGTTCAGCGCGATGCCCATCTTTTCCTGATCGGCCTTGGTCTTCGGTTCGACGGCCTGCGAGATCACCGGGTCCGGGAAGATCATCTTTTCAAGGATGATCACATGATTAGGATCGCAGAGCGTGTCGCCGGTGGTCGCTTCCTTCAGGCCGACGGCCGCGGCGATGTCGCCCGCGTAGACCTCCTTGATTTCCTTGCGCTCGTTCGCGTGCATCTGCAGGATCCGGCCGAGGCGTTCCTTCTTTTCCTTGACCGCGTTGTAGACCGTGTCGCCCGAGTTGACGACGCCCGAGTACACGCGGAAGAAGATCAGCTGACCGACGAACGGATCGGTCATGATCTTGAAAGCGAGCGCCGAGAACGGATCGTCGTCGTTGGGATGACGCTCGATTTCCTTGTCGTGCTCGTCGTGACCGGTGATCGCGGGCACGTCGACCGGCGACGGCAGATAGTCGATCACCGCGTCGAGCATCGCCTGCACGCCCTTGTTCTTGAACGCGCTGCCGCACAACATCGGCACGATCTGGTTGGCGATCGTGCGCGCGCGGATGCCGTGCTTGATTTCGGCTTCGCTCAGCGGTTCGCCGCCGAGGTACTTCTCGAGCAGTTCCTCGTTCGCCTCGGCCGCGGCCTCGACCATCTTGTCGTGCCATTCCTTCGCGGTGGCCGCGAGTTCAGCCGGGATGTCGCGGTACTCGAACTTGATGCCCTGGCTGTCGTCGTCCCAGTAGATCGCCTTCATCTTGACGAGGTCGACCACGCCCTGGAAGTGCTCTTCCGCGCCGATCGGAATCTGGATCGGCACGGCGACCCCCTTCAGACGATTGCCGATCTGCCGCTGCACGCGGAAGAAGTCCGCGCCGACGCGGTCCATCTTGTTGACGAACGCGATGCGCGGCACCTTGTACTTGTTCGCCTGGCGCCAGACGGTTTCCGATTGCGGCTGCACGCCGCCGACCGAGTCGTACACCATGCAGGCGCCGTCGAGCACGCGCATCGAGCGCTCGACTTCGATCGTGAAGTCGACGTGCCCGGGGGTGTCGATGATGTTGATCCGATGCTCGGGATAGTTGCCGGCCATGCCTTTCCAGAACGCGGTCGTGGCCGCCGACGTGATCGTGATGCCGCGCTCCTGCTCCTGTTCCATCCAGTCCATCGTCGCCGCACCGTCGTGAACCTCGCCGATCTTGTGGGTCACGCCGGTGTAGAACAGGATCCGTTCGGTGGTGGTGGTTTTGCCGGCATCGATGTGAGCGCTGATGCCGATATTCCGGTAGCGCTCGATGGGAGTCTTGCGGGGCACGTGAATCTCCTTGTAATGGCGCGCCTGAAACGCATGCCGGGCGACCGCGCGGGCCGCCCGGGGAGTCTGAGTGGTGCTTTATCTGGCGTTACCTTGTCGAGATTACAAGGATAGCGCGTCGATTGGTCTTTTGCATGAATCCTGCCAGCCGGCGCGAAGGCTGGTGGCGCGGGGCTGAGCGGGCGAAAAAAAGCCGGCGCCTCGGGTCGAGACGCCGGCTTTTCGCGGGACAGCGTGGCGGGACGGTGCCCCCGCTCAGAGGCCGCTCCGGGGCCATTTACGGGGCTGCACGGACACGCGGCCCGGCGGTGAGGGTCTTACTGCGTGATACCCGGCACCGGCGGTAAGCCCTGGATCTGCATGCCGGGCTTGATGCCCTTCGCCGAGAACCAGCCCTTGGGCATTTCCAGCGCGAACACGCCGTTGTGCGTCGGGCAGTGGTTGTTGGTGGTCTCGGCCTGCATCTCGTCGATGTCGGTGATCGTGCCGTCGGCGCGCATGAATGCGATCGACAGCGGGATCAGCGTGTTCTTCATCCAGAAGCAGTGGCCCGCGTTCTCGTTGAACACGAACAGCATCCCTTCGTTCGGCGCGAGCTTCGTGCGATACATCAAGCCCTGTTCGCGGTCCGCGTCGTTGGCGGCGACGGCCGCGTCGATCACGAACATGCCAGCGGTCAGCTTGACGCGCGGAAACTCGCTCGGCTGCTTGGCGCCCGGCGGCATCTGCTGCGCCTGGGCGGGAGCCGTGGTGACGACGAACGACAGCGCCGCGAGCGGCAGTGCTACGGCAATGGCGAAACGCGCCATCGACGAGCGCATGGAAAATCGCACGGCAAGACTCCTTGCTGAAATTGACTCGCGCATGTTACGCGAGCGCGTCAAAAACAAAAAGGCAGATCGCCTTGCGGTGATCTGCCTTACAACGCCGTAAGAACGGCAATGAAGCTGGTTCTTTACTGCGTTTTTACAAGCAACTTACTCCGAAGCTGCCGAAGCTGCAGCTGCTGCCTTCTTGTGCGACTTCTTGTGAGCGTGCTTGGTGGTCTTCTTTGCCGACGAAGCTGCTGCTGCCGGAGCTGCGGGAGCTGCTTCCGGTGCCGATGCTTGTGCGAATGCTGCCGTTGCGAAGAGGCCAGCGACCAGAGCGGCGATCAGTTTGTTCATTTTGTGAATCCTCAGCTTGAGTTAATTAACCAAATGACCCGGCATATGTAGAGTCATGTCGGTAAACGTGCCATCCACCTTTCGGTTGACAGCCGCATCGAACAAATTTTTCGACGCGTCTGCTAGCGTTCGGACTTTCGTACTCGCCGCGAAAACGGCGTATGCAAATGTCTTTAAGGCTGAATGCCGGATAGCTTCGGCGGCATCTGCGTCGGATAACGCGTGGAGTTGTACGGCGGTTGACGCGAATTGCGCGGAAATTTTGATCGTGATGACACGCGCTCAAACCGCGTGACGCAGGCTCGCGGCGAGCCCACTTGTTTCACGCATTTCGGGCCTGCGTTTCACGCATTATTTTGCGTGCTGCTACAACGAGTTAGCTTGATTGTCACAGCCGTGAAACGGGTTTGGAGTGAGCACGTCCAGGCTGATTCGCGCGTGCGTGAGTTCGGCACGCGGTGTTGCGGCGATGAACGAACAATCGTCAAATCATGTTCAGGCGACGCCATCCCATGGCGCGTGCGCTCGCAACTCCGTGCTCTGTCCAGGTTGCAGTCCGAGTGAAAAAATGTCAAGCGCACCGATGCCGACGCGCACGAGACGCAACGTCGGAAAACCCACCGCCGCCGTCATGCGACGCACCTGACGGTTCTTGCCTTCGGTGATCGACAGCTCGACCCATGTGGTCGGGATCGCGGCGCGATAGCGGATCGGCGGCGTGCGCGCCCACAGCGAGCTGGACGGTTCAACATAGGTCGCCTGACATGGGCGTGTCACGTAGTCGCCGAGATCGACGCCGCGCGCGAGCTTTTTCAACGCGGCGTCGTCGAGCGCGCCTTCGACTTGCGCCCAATAGCGTTTGACGAGCTTGTGACGCGGCTCGGCGATGCGCGCCTGCAGCGCGCCGTCATCGGTGAGCAGCAGCAGGCCTTCGCTATCGGAGTCGAGCCGGCCAGCCGGATAGACGCCGGGTAGCCTGACCCAGTCGGCAAGCGACGTCCGCGTCTCGTGTGGCGAAAATTGACAGATGGTGCCGAACGGCTTGTTGAGGGCGAGAAGGCGCATAGGAGAGCGATACGGCAGAGCGATACGGCGCGATGATAATGCATAAACCGGGACGCAGATTCTTCTATCTTATAGAGGAGCGTGGCGCGTTCGAGAGGCCGTCTATGTTGGAAAACCCGGAGCTAGGGGCGGCCGCGTCGCGCGTGGGACGTGGGCTAGAATAGCGGCCAGGCCGCTCGCGGCGGTTCGGCATTGCGCGGCGAGGGCGTCTCTTTCGCAGTCTCCCATCAGCTTTTGCACAGCTTTCACTGGAGTCCGATCATGCCGTATCAGCACATCAAGATTCCGACAGGTGGCGATAAGATCACCGTCAACGCCGACTTCTCGCTCAACGTTTCCGACGAGCCGATCATCCCGTACATCGAAGGCGACGGCACTGGTCTGGACATCACGCCGGTCATGCTCAAGGTCGTGGATGCGGCGGTCGAAAAGGCGTACGGCGGCAAGAAGAAAATCCACTGGATGGAAATCTACGCGGGCGAGAAGGCGACCCGGGTGTACGGCCCGGACGTATGGCTGCCGGACGAAACGCTGCAGGCGGTCAAGGAATACATCGTGTCGATCAAGGGGCCGCTCACCACGCCAGTCGGGGGCGGCATCCGCTCGCTGAACGTCGCGTTGCGCCAGGAACTGGACCTCTATGTGTGCCTGCGCCCGGTGCGATATTTGAAGGGCGTGCCGTCGCCGGTGCGCGAGCCCGAGAAGACCAACATGGTGATCTTCCGCGAGAACTCGGAAGACATCTACGCGGGCATCGAATGGCCAGCTGAATCCGAGCAGGCGAAGAAGATCATCAAGTTCTTGCGCGAAGAAATGGGCGTGAAGAAGATCCGCTTTCCGGATTCGTCGGGTATCGGCATCAAGCCGGTGTCGCGCGAAGGTACCGAGCGTCTGGTGCGCAAGGCGATCCAGTACGCGATCGACAATGAACGCCGCTCGGTCACGCTGGTGCACAAGGGCAACATCATGAAGTACACCGAAGGCGCGTTTCGCGACTACGGCTACGCGCTCGCGCAGAAGGAGTTCAACGCGGAACTGATCGACGGCGGTCCCTGGATGAAAGTCAGGAATCCGAAGACCGGCGGCGATGTCGTCGTGAAGGACGTGATTGCCGACGCGTTCCTGCAGCAGATCCTGCTGCGCCCGGCCGAATACGACGTGATCGCCACGCTGAACCTGAACGGCGACTACATCTCGGACGCGCTCGCCGCGCAGGTCGGCGGCATCGGAATCGCGCCGGGCGCGAACCTGTCGGATTCGGTTGCGATGTTCGAAGCGACGCACGGCACGGCGCCGAAATACGCGGGCAAGGATTACGTGAATCCCGGCTCGGAAATCCTGTCAGCGGAAATGATGCTGCGCCACCTGGGCTGGTTCGAGGCGGCGGATCTGATAATCAGCTCGATGGAAAAATCGATCCTGCAAAAGCGCGTTACTTACGATTTTGCCCGCCTGATGGAAGGCGCGACCCAGGTGTCGTGCTCGGCATTTGGGCAAGTGATGATCGAAAATATGTAATTGACGCGCCGGGATTATCCGTTTCGCATAAAACCTCCGGCGCCAGCAAACGGCCGGGGTATTTTTATACCCGGAATTTTCGGGCGGCTTTCCGGCCGGAAAATCCGTTGCAATAGAAAGCTGCCGCAAAAAAGAAACCCGGCGCGGAGCCGGGTTTCAAAAAGGACGGGTATCGAAACGTTTCAGGCTGGCGCCTGAATGTTCGATGCCTGCTTGCCTTTCGGGCCTTGCACGACTTCGAAGGTGACCTTCTGGCCTTCCTTCAGCGTCTTGAAGCCATTCATCTGGATGGCCGAGAAGTGTGCAAACAGATCCTCGCCGCCCTCGTCAGGCGTGATGAATCCGAAACCCTTTGCGTCGTTAAACCATTTGACCGTACCAGTTGCCATTCCAACTTCCCCTGTAACTCATGTCACTACCACGAGCCCTCGAAAAGCCACGACCACGCGAGGCAGTCGTTCCCTCCTCACAAGCTCACCATCGGCATTTTTTCGAGATTATGGCTTGGTGAAAAAAGTGCCAGCTTGATTGTTGGGGCTCTTTATTCGAGTGTCAAGAAAATTTTGAGACGTCGTTGTCGCGTTGCAAACAGGCCGCTTTCCAGGGTTTTTACCGCTTCCGTATGTGCGGTGGCGCAAGCGGCGTGGCTTGAAAAGTCGCATAATCCACTCACATGCTGACTGTGCCCGCGGCGCCGACGCCCAGCGCGGCGAGCGCTCGCAGCCAGTACCGGCAGGTTGTGCGATACTCGATCCGACCGCGGTGCAGCACGCGCCGCGCATGACAGGATCGGGGCCGGCACCGCAATCGGCCCGTCGAAAACGCGCAGGCCAGGCCGAACATGACAGCGTCGTGACCGCCGGGTGGCAGCGAACGGGCTCATCGGCCGGGCGGCCGGGTTCTGACAGGATTGCGGGCCTGTCCTAGTTGTTTAGAATGGGTGTATGGCGATTATCCCGGACAAGCAGGACGGCACCGTACTGGAGCGGCAGGAGCAGAAACTCAAGCCGCCATCCATGTACAAGGTGGTGCTGCTGAATGACGACTTCACGCCGATGGAATTTGTCGTGATGATCGTGCAGGAATATTTCAATAAGGATCGTGAAACCGCAACGCAGGTCATGTTGAAGGTGCATCGCGAGGGCAGGGGAGTTTGTGGGGTCTATACGCGGGACATCGCGTCGACCAAAGTCGAGCAAGTCGTTACCCACGCACGGCAGGCCGGGCATCCGCTGCAGTGTGTGATGGAGGAAGCATGATTGCCCAGGAACTGGAAGTCAGCCTGCATATGGCGTTCATGGAAGCGCGCCAGGCAAGGCACGAGTTCATAACGGTCGAGCATCTTTTGCTCGCGCTGTTGGATAACCCGACGGCGGCAGAGGTACTGCGCGCATGCGCGGCCAATATCGAGGATCTGCGCCAGAACCTGCGCAACTTCATTCATGACAACACGCCGACCGTGCCGGGCACGGACGACGTCGACACGCAGCCCACGCTCGGTTTCCAGCGTGTGATCCAGCGCGCGATCATGCATGTGCAGTCCACCTCGAACGGCAAGAAGGAAGTGACCGGCGCGAACGTGCTGGTCGCGATCTTCGGCGAGAAGGACTCGCATGCGGTGTACTACCTGCAGCAGCAGGGCGTCACGCGTCTGGACGTAGTCAATTTCATCTCGCACGGCATCGCCAAGACGAGCAGTTCGGACGCCGCGAAGGCGAGCGATGCGAATGCCGAGTCCGACGAAGCAGCCGCGCAGAAGGAAACGCCGCTCGCCCAGTTCACGCAGAACCTGAACCAGATGGCGAAGGACGGCCGCATCGATCCACTGATCGGACGTGAGTCGGAAGTCGAGCGTGTGGTGCAGGTGCTGTGTCGCCGCCGCAAGAACAATCCGCTGCTGGTCGGCGAGGCCGGTGTCGGCAAGACCGCGATCGCCGAAGGGCTCGCATGGCGCATCACGCGCGGCGAAGTGCCGGACATCCTGGCCGATGCCCAGGTGTATTCGCTCGACATGGGCGCGCTGCTCGCGGGCACCAAGTATCGCGGCGACTTCGAGCAGCGTCTGAAGACGGTGCTGAAGGAACTGAAGGAGCGTCCGCACGCCATTCTCTTCATCGACGAAATCCATACGCTGATCGGCGCGGGCGCCGCGTCGGGCGGCACGCTGGACGCGTCGAACCTGCTGAAACCGGCGCTCTCGTCGGGCACGCTGAAGTGCATCGGGGCAACCACCTTCACCGAATATCGCGGCATCTTCGAAAAGGACGCGGCGCTGTCGCGTCGTTTCCAGAAGATCGACGTGACCGAGCCGACCGTCGAGCAGACGGTCGCGATCCTGCGCGGGCTGAAATCGCGCTTCGAAGAGCACCACGGCGTCAAGTATTCGTCGGGTGCGCTGTCGGCGGCGGCTGAGTTGTCGGCGCGCTTCATCACCGATCGTCATTTGCCGGACAAGGCGATCGACGTGATCGACGAAGCGGGCGCGGCGCAGCGCATTCTGCCGAAGTCGAAGCAGAAGAAGACGATCGGCAAGAACGAGATCGAGGAAATCATCTCGAAGATCGCGCGCGTGCCGGCGCAAAGCGTGTCGCAGGACGATCGCAGCAAGCTGCAGACGCTCGACCGCGATCTGAAGAGCGTCGTGTTTGGTCAAGATCCGGCTATCGATGCGCTGTCGGCCGCGATCAAGATGGCGCGCGCGGGCCTCGGCAAGCTCGACAAGCCGATCGGCGCATTCCTGTTCTCGGGTCCGACCGGCGTCGGCAAGACCGAGGTCGCGAAGCAACTCGCGTTCACGCTCGGCATCGAACTGATCCGCTTCGACATGTCGGAGTACATGGAGCGTCACGCGGTGAGCCGGCTGATCGGCGCGCCGCCGGGCTACGTCGGTTTCGACCAGGGCGGCCTGCTGACCGAGGCGATCACGAAGAAGCCGCATTGTGTGCTGCTGCTCGACGAAATCGAAAAGGCGCATCCGGACATCTTCAACGTGCTGCTGCAGGTGATGGACCACGGCACGCTGACGGACAACAACGGGCGTAAGGCGGACTTCCGCAACGTCATCATCATCATGACGACGAACGCGGGCGCCGAGGCGATGGGCAAGTCGGTGATCGGCTTCACGAACCGCCGCGAGGCGGGCGACGAGATGGTCGACATCAAGCGCATGTTCACGCCGGAGTTCCGCAACCGTCTGGACGCGACGATCAGCTTCCGTTCGCTCGATGAGGAAATCATCATGCGCGTGGTCGACAAATTCCTGATGCAGCTGGAAGATCAGCTGCACGAGAAGAAGGTCGATGCGCTGTTCACCGATGCGCTGCGCAAGCATCTGGCGAAGCACGGTTTCGATCCGCTGATGGGCGCGCGGCCAATGCAGCGCCTGATCCAGGATACGATCCGTCGCGCGCTCGCCGACGAGCTGCTGTTCGGCAAGCTGATGAACGGCGGCCGCGTGACGGTCGACGTCGATGCCGACGACAAGGTGCAGTTGACCTTCGACGAGCATCCGGCGCCGCGCAATCCGAATCCGGAGGCGGTGGAAGTCGAGTGATGTCAGTCAGGCCGGCGTGGCGTTGAGCTGGCCGGACACCAAAGGCAGAACGGCGCGGGTTTTATCCCGCGCCGTTTTTTTATGCTCTGGTTTTTTCTCACGGCGTGCGCTGAAGGCGCCAGCCGCCGCGTCGCAGCAATCGATCAATGCTTGCCGGTGCTACCAAACCCGCCCGCGCCGCGCACGCTTTCCTCGAAGTCATCGACGATATTGAACCCGGCCTGCACGACGGGCACGATCACCAGTTGAGCGAGGCGTTCCATCGGATTCAGCACGAATGTCGTCTCGCCGCGATTCCACGTCGAGATCATCAGTTGGCCCTGGTAATCGGAATCGATCAGGCCGACCAGATTGCCGAGCACGATCCCATGCTTATGGCCGAGACCCGAGCGCGGCAGAATCAACGCCGCATAACCGGGGTCGCCGACGTGGATCGCAAGTCCGGTCGGCACCAGCGCGGTTTCGCCGGGTTTCAGCGTCAGCGGTTCGTCGAGGCAGGCGCGCAGATCGAGGCCGGCGCTACCGGTCGTCGCGTAAGCGGGGAGCTGTTCGCGCATGCGCTGATCGAGAATCTTCAGGTCGAGTTTCATTCAGGTTCGATAGTTGGGGGTGAGATTGGTGAAGGGGCACGCGGCTGACTGGCAACGCCTTTGCGATCAAGCCGCCTGGTCCGAGCCGAGCTGAAACGCGTCGGCGAGCAGTTCGTAGGAGCGCAAGCGCGCACGATAGCTGCCGGCGACGGTCAGCACCATCAGCTCGTCGGCCTGGAACTGCTGCTGTAAATCCGTGAGCCGTTCGGTCACGCGCTCAGGCGTGCCGATGATGCTGCGCGGCTTTTCGCGGTCGATCACGAGCTGTTCGCGCTCGCCATATTCCTGCGCGATGCCTTGCTCGATCGAGGGTATCGGTTCGTTCAGACCATACGCCATCTGCACGCGACGCAGATCGACGGCTTTTTCGAGGTCCGCGGCTTCCTGCTCGGTATCCGCGCAGATCACGAAGACCGCGGCCGCCAGATACGGCCGCGACGCGTCTTTGCCAGGCTGGAAGCGCTCGCGATACGCCAGCGCGACCTGTTTGCCGAAATGCGCGTTGATGAAATGCGCGAACGAAAAGCGGATGCCGAGCTGCGCCGCGAGCAAACCGCCGAAGTCGCTCGAGCCGAGCATCCACAGCTGCGGGCGCGTATCGATCTGCGGCTGCAGCAGCACGCCCTGCGCGAGATGATCGTCGGGCAGCGCGCCGTGCATGAGGCCGAGCAACTCGGCGACCTGCTGCGGAAAATGCTCGCCGCGATTGTAAGCGCCGGCGGCGACCGCCTGCGCGGTGCGCATGTCGCCGCCCGGCGCGCGTCCGACGCCGAGATCGACGCGATTCGGAAACAGCGCCTCGAGCATCATGAACTGCTCGGCGACCTTGAACGGGCTGTAGTACGGCAGCATGATGCCGCCCGAGCCGATGCGAATGCGTTTGGTCACGCTGCCAAGGCGCGCCAGCATCACTTCAGGGCAGGGATTCGACACGCCGCGCAGGCCGTGGTGCTCGGCGCACCAGTAGCGCGTGTAGCCGAGGTCGTCGGCGAGTTGCGCGAGTTCGACGGTCGCGGCGATCGCGTCCGCCACCGAACGGCCGGCGATCACCGGTGTTTGATCGAGCACGGAGAGTAGCGTCATGGCAGTAGTGCTCCAGGTGATTCCGGTCGGCTAACCGGGCAAAGATGGCAGGGCCACACGGGCCCACTGCTGCTCGCTCGTTCAGCCAACCGGACTGATGCCGGGCGGCAGACGCTTCGCGATTTCCGCGATCAGCGCGCGCGCCAGCGTCTGCTTGTCGGCGCGTGGCAGCTTCGTCGCGCGGCCTGCTTCGAACAGAATCACTTCGTTGTCGTCGAGCCCGAACGTTTGCGGCCCCAGATTGCCGATCAGCAGCGGCACGTTCTTGCGCGCGCGCTTTTCCTCGCCGTGGACTTCGAGGTTGTCGCTTTCGGCGGCGAAGCCGACCGCGAACGGCGGCTTCGGCAGCCCGGCGACCGCGGCGAGGATGTCTGGATTCTCGACGAATGAAAAGCTCGGCAGCGCGTGCTCGGCGGTCTTCTTGATCTTCTGACCGCTGACGTGGTCGACGCGCCAGTCGGCCACCGCCGCGACGCCGATGAAAATGTCCGCCTCCGCGACCGCGCGCATCACCGCGTCGTGCATCTGCTGCGCGGTCTGCACGTCCTCGCGCAAGACGCCCCACGGCGTGTCCAGCGCGACCGGACCGGCCACTAGATGCACGTCGGCGCCGGCCTGCTGCGCGGCGCGCGCGAGCGCGAAGCCCATCTTGCCGCTCGAACGATTGGTGATGCCGCGCACCGGGTCGAGCGGTTCGAAGGTCGGCCCGGCGGTCAGCAGCACGCGCCGGCCGGACAGGATTTTCGGCGCGAAGAACGACGCGACCGCCTCGTAGGTCGCGGCCGCTTCGAGCATGCGCCCATCGCCGATTTCGCCGCAGGCCTGCGGGCCCGAATCGGGGCCGAGCACCTCGACGCCGTCCGCGCGCAGTTGCGCGACGTTGCGTTGCGTGGCCGGGTTCTGCCACATCTGCCGGTTCATCGCCGGCACGACGAGCAGCGGGCAGTCGCGTGCGATGCACAGTGTCGAAAGCAGATCGTCGGCCATGCCGTGCGCGAGCTTGGCGAGGAAGTCGGTCGACGCCGGCGCGATCACGATCACATCGGCTTCGCGCGATAGATCGATGTGCGCCATGTTGTTCGGCACGCGACCGTCCCACTGGCTCGTGAAGACCGGCCGCCCCGACAGCGCCTGCATCGTGACGGGGGTGATGAACTGGGTGGCCGCTTCGGTCATGACGACCTGCACGGTCGCGCCTGCCTTGGTCAGCAGACGCGTGAGTTCGGCGATCTTGTAGCAGGCGATGCCGCCCGTCATGCCGAGGACGAGGTGTTTGCCTGCGAGTTCTGCGGTTGCCAACGAAAGCCTCCGACAAAGCGTGATCGCGCGGCGGCGCGAGGGCGTTGCCCGTCGTCGCCGCGCGCTTCAAACCGGACCTGAGGCACGGCTCGCGCAGCCGCGACCGTGCCTCACGTCGGCGACGTTAGCGTGTGCCGCGTACCCGCCGCAGCTCGTCGATCACGAGCAGGATCGCGCCGATCGTGATCGCGCTGTCGGCGAGATTGAACGCCGGCCAGTGCCAGCCGCCCACGTGGAAATCGAGGAAGTCGATCACGTGGCCGTACGCGAGCCGGTCGATCACATTGCCGAGCGCGCCGCCGAGAATCAGCGCGAGCGCCGTGCAGAACATTTTCTGCCCGCTATGCCGCTTGAGCAGATAGCAGATCACGAGCGCCGCGACCACGCCGAGCGCGGTGAACGCCCAGCGCTGCCAGCCGCCCGCCATCGCGAGGAAGCTGAACGCGGCGCCGCGGTTGAACACGAGAATCAGGTTGAAGAATGGCGTGACCTCGTGCGGCACACCGTAGGCGAACACCTTGCGCACGGCGATTTTCGTCAGCTGGTCAAACAGGATGACGATCAGCGCGATGCCGAGCCAGGGTGCGAGCGAACTGCTTCCGGTGCGCGTTTTCGACATGGTTCTCGCCATTATGCCGCGCTCCTCGATTCGCCACTGCCGAACAGGTTGCTGAAGCAGCGGGCGCACAGCGACGGATGCTCGGCGTTCGCGCCGACGTCCGCGCGATAGTGCCAGCAGCGCTCGCACTTCAGGTACTTCGACGCGATCACTTCGACGCCTTCATCGGCTTCGCTGTCGACCTTGACGACGTTCGCCGCCGACGTGATCAGCACGAACTTCAGGTCGTCGCCGAGGCTCGCGAGTGCGTCGTAACGCGCGCCGCTCGCGCGGATTTCGACTTCCGCCTGCAGCGACGAGCCGATCAGGTTCGCGACCCGCGCCTCTTCGAGCGCCTTGGTCACGTCGCCGCGCACCGCGCGCAGCAGCGTCCACTTGTCGAGCAGCGCGCCCGCGTCCGGCACGGCCGGGTACGCGTGGTACGTCTCGGTGAAGATCGTCTCGCTGTTGGGCTGGAACACCTTCCACGCTTCTTCCGCGGTGAACGACAGGAACGGCGCCATCACGCGCAGCAGCCCGTGCGCGATGTGGTAGACCGCGGTCTGCGCCGAGCGGCGGGCGACCGAATCCGCCGCGCTCGTGTAGAGGCGGTCCTTCAGCACGTCGAGGTAGAAGCCGCCCAGGTCTTCCGAGCAGAACGTCTGCAACTTGGCGACGACCGGGTGGAACTCGTACTTCTCGTAGTGCGCGAGGATGTCGTTCTGCAGATTCGCCGACAGCGTCACCGCGTAACGGTCGATTTCGAGCCAGTCTTCGACCGGACGCGCGTGCTGCGCGAAGTCGAAGTCCGACAGGTTCGCGAGCAGGAAGCGCAGCGTATTGCGGATGCGGCGATAGCCTTCCGTCACGCGCTTCAGGATTTCCTCGGAGATCGCGAGCTCGCCCGAGTAGTCGGTCGACGCGATCCACAGGCGGATGATTTCCGCGCCGAGGCGGTTTGCGACTTCATGCGGATCGATGCCGTTGCCGAGCGACTTGCTCATCTTGCGGCCTTCGCCGTCGACGGTGAAGCCGTGCGTGAGCAGCGCGTTGTAGGGCGGGCGGCCGTCGAGCATCGACGCGGTCAACAGCGACGAATGGAACCAGCCGCGATGCTGGTCCGAGCCTTCGAGGTACAGGTCGGCCGGAAACTGCAGCTCGTCCTTGTGCGAGCCGCGCAGGACGTGCCAGTGCGTGGTGCCTGAATCGAACCACACGTCGAGCGTGTCGCGGTTCTTTTCGTACAGGTTGGCGTCCTCGCCGATCAGCTCTCGCGGATCGACCGTCTGCCATGCCTCGATGCCTTCCTTCTCGACGCGCTGCGCGACCTGTTCGAGCAACTCCAGCGTGCGCGGATGCAGCTCGCCGGTTTCCTTGTGCACGAAGAACGCCATCGGCACGCCCCACTGGCGCTGCCGCGACAGCGTCCAGTCCGGGCGGTTCGCGATCATGCTGAAGAGGCGCTGCTTGCCCCACGACGGATAGAACGCCGTGTTCTCGATGCCTTCGAGTGCGGTCTCGCGCAGCGTCCTGTCGCCGTCGTTGGGCTTCACGTCCATGCCGGCGAACCACTGCGAAGTGGCGCGGTAGATGATCGGCGTCTTGTGGCGCCAGCAGTGCATGTAGCTGTGCGTGTACTTCTCGGTGCGCAGCAGCGAGCCGGCGCCTTGCAGCGCCTCGACGATCTGCGGATTGGCAGCCCAGATCGACAGGCCGCCGAACAGCGCGAGCGATTCGATGTAGCGGCCGTCGCCCATCACCGGGTTGATGATGTCCGAGTCGGCCATGCCGTGCGCCTTGCACGACACGAAGTCTTCCACGCCGTACGCCGGCGATGAATGCACGACGCCGGTGCCGGTTTCGGTCGTCACGTAGTCGCCGAGGTAGACCGGCGCGGTGCGCTTGTAGCCCGGATGCGCGGACGCGAGCGGGTGGTTGAAGCGCAGGTTCACGAGCTTTTCGCCCGGCGTCGTCGCGACGACCGTGCCTTCGAGGCCGTACAGCTTCAGGCACGCCTCGACGCGTTCCTCAGCGAGGATCAGCAGGCCGCGCGGCGTGTCGACGAGCGCGTAGACGAGTTCCGGATGCAGGTTCAGCGCCTGGTTGGCGGGGATGGTCCACGGCGTAGTGGTCCAGATCACAATGCCGCCTTCGTTGCGCGGCAGCGCGGCGAGGCCGAACGCCTGCGCGGTCTTCTCTGGTTCGGCGAAGCTGAACAGCACGTCGATGGTCGGATCGGTCTTGTCCTTGTACTCGACTTCGGCTTCGGCGAGCGCCGAGCCGCAGTCGAAACACCAGTTGACCGGCTTCAGGCCGCGGAATACGTAGCCTTTTTCCATGATTTTCGCGAGCGCGCGGATTTCGCCGGCTTCATTCGCGAAGTTCATCGTCTTGTACGGATTGTCCCAGTCGCCGAGCACGCCCAGACGGCGGAAGCCCGCCTTCTGCTTCTCGATCTGCTCGGTCGCGTAGGCGCGCGCCTTCTGCATCACTTCGGCCGCCGGCAGCGACTTGCCGAACTGCTTTTCGATCTGGATTTCGATCGGCATGCCGTGACAGTCCCAGCCCGGCACGTAGACCGCGTCGAAGCCCGCCAGATTGCGCGCCTTGACGATCATGTCCTTCAGGATTTTGTTCACCGCGTGACCGAGGTGGATGTCGCCGTTCGCATACGGCGGGCCGTCGTGCAGGATGAACTTCGTGCGGCCCCTGGAGGCGGCGCGGATCTTGTCGTACACCTTGCGTTCCTGCCAGTCCTTGACCCATTGCGGCTCGCGCTTGGGCAGGTCGCCGCGCATCGGGAACGGTGTGTCGAGCAGGTTGACCGGGTAGCGGGACTGCGGTTTCGAATCAGCTTTCTTGTTGCTCATGATGTGGGTGGCGGTGAATTCGTTCTATGCGTAGCGGCGCGCGGATTGCGCGCTGCGCGAGGAGCGTGGGACGCGCCCGGCAGGCGGCTCCGCGTGAAGCACGGACGCCCTTCGATGCGCGCGGCGACGGTTCGTGCGGCGCGGCGCACCGGCCCGAACCGCGGTGGTTATCTAATTCGGTCGGTGGCCGAGGTGGCGAAACCGGTGGAACGGCTGCCCGGCGTGCCGGCGCCGACCGCAGCGAACCATGCGCGCGCATTGGCGACGTCGCGCGCGATCGCGGCGGTCAGCGTTTCGAGATCGACGAACTTCTCCTCGTCGCGCAGCTTCTTCAGAAATTCGACGCGCACGAGTTTGCCATACGCGTCGCCGTGCCAATCGAGCAGGTGCACTTCGAGCAGCACACGGCCGGAATCGTCGACGGTGGGGCGCAGGCCGAGGCTCGCGACGCCCGGCAGCGGTTGCTCGGCGATGCCGTGCACCTGTACGACGAAGATGCCGGCCAGTGCCGGACGCTTGTGCGCGATCGGCAGATTGAGCGTCGGAAAGCCGAGATCGCGGCCGAGCTTCATGCCATGGGTGACGTGGCCGCTGATCAGATAGTCGCGGCCGAGCGCTGCGCGCGCCGAGTCGAGGTCGCCCGCGACCAGCGCCGCGCGCACGCCCGAGCTCGAGATGCGCGCGCCCGTCGGATCGGCGACCGTCGCCATCTGTTCGACTTCGAAACCGTACTGCTTGCCGGCCGTGCGCAGCGACGCGAAATCGCCGGCGCGCTTCGCGCCGTAGCGGAAGTCGTCGCCGATCATGATCCAGCGCGCGTGCAAGCCGTTGACGATGATCCGCTCGACGAACGCATCTGGCGACTGGCTCGCGAACGTGTGATTGAAGTGCTCGACGACGACCCGGTCGACCCCGTTGGTGCGCAGCGCCTCGAGCTTGTCGCGCAGCATCGCGATGCGCGGCGGCGCGCCGGCCGGGTTGAAGAACTCGCGCGGGTGCGGCTCGAAGGTCATCACGCAGACGGGCAGGCCACGCGCGTTCGCGGCCGCGCGCACGTGGGCGAGCAGAGCCTGGTGGCCGCGGTGGACACCGTCGAAGTTGCCGATGGTCAGCGCGCACGGCGCGCGGCTCTCGGCATTGGGAAGGCCGCGGAAGACTCTCACGATAGTGGGTTGCAGGCGTTGCTGCGATTGCAATAGGGGCGCGGGCGGGGTGCCACAAAACAATCGATTATAAACGCTTGGCGCAACAGACGGCTGCGCGGTCGCGGTCCGGCGATTGCCGAATGATAAAATCCGCGCATGAAAAAACTCGTCATCCTGATTTCCGGGCGGGGTAGCAACATGGAAGCCATCGTGCGCGCCTGCGCGAGCGAGGGCTGGCCGGCGCGGGTCGCCGCCGTGATTGCTAACCGTCCCGATGCCGCGGGGCTCGCGTTCGCGGCGTCGCATGGCATCGCCACGGCGGTGGTCGACCACCGCCAGTTTCCGGATCGCGACAGCTTCGACGCGGCACTCGCCGAGCAGATCGACGCCATCGCGCCGGACCTCGTCGTGCTCGCGGGCTTCATGCGCGTGCTGACCGAGCGCTTCGTCGACCACTACGCAGCGCGCATGCTGAACGTGCACCCGTCATTGCTGCCGAGCTTTCCGGGTCTGAAGACCCATCAGCAGGCGCTCGACGCCGGCGTGCGGTTCCACGGCGCGTCGGTGCATTTTGTCACGTCAAAGCTGGATCACGGGCCGATCGTCTTGCAGTCGGCGGTGCCTGTCGAGGCGGGCGATACCGCACAGACGCTCGCCGCACGCGTGCTCGCCACCGAGCACATCATTTATCCGCGCGCGGTGCGCTGGTTCGTCGAAGGGCGTCTCGCTCTGGACGGCTCGCGCGTCACGCTTACGCCGTCGGAGCCGCAATGGCTCTTTGCCGGTCACACCGCCGGAGAGGGCGCATGAGATTGCATGGTTTCCTGATTGGACAAACTGAAACGCTGCTGGCCGAAGTGCTGCGGCTGAACGGCCCCGCCGACGCCACCACGAGCCGCTTCTTCCGCGCGCATCCGAAGCTCGGGCACGCCGAGCGCGGCGTGATCGCCGAGGCGGTGTTCGCCGTGCTGCGCCGCCGGATGGAGTTCGCGCATCTGGCCGAAAGCGGCACTGGCAGCCCCGCGCGCCGCATGGCGCTGCTGGGCCTGATGCAGACGGCCGGACGCTCGGCGCTCAAGCCGTTCGTCACCGAGGCCGAGGCGACTTGGCTTGAGCACGTGGCGAAGATCGACCCGGAAAGCCTGCCACTGCGGATTCGCCTGAACCTGCCCGACTGGATCAGCCAGGCGCTCAGCTCGCGCTTCGAGGCCGCCGAGCTCGCGCAGCTGGCCGCCGCGCTGAACTACCCGGCGCCGCTCGATCTGCGCGCGAACCCGATCAAGGCGAGCCGCGACGACGTGCTGGGTGCGCTGTCGAAGGCGGGCATCGAGGCGGGCGCGACGCCGTTCGCGCCGCTCGGGGTGCGCGTGGTCGGCAAGCCGGCGCTCACCAAGCTCGACGCGTTCCAGCAGGGCTGGCTCGAAGTGCAGGACGAGGGCAGCCAGCTGCTGTGCTCGCTGGTCGCGCCTCGGCGCGGTGAGATGATCGTCGATTTCTGTGCGGGCGCGGGCGGCAAGACGCTGGCGCTCGGCGCGGCAATGCGCTCGACCGGCCGGCTCTACGCGTTCGATATCTCCGAGCGGCGTCTCGCGAAGCTGAAGCCGCGTCTCGCGCGCAGCGGCCTGTCGAACGTGAACCCGGTGCTGATCGACAGCGAACACGACGCGAAGATCAAGCGTCTGGCTGGCAAGATCGACCGCGTGCTCGTCGATGCACCGTGCAGCGGCCTCGGCACGCTGCGCCGCAACCCGGATCTGAAGTGGCGCCAGTCGCCGGAGTCGATCGCCGAGCTGGCGCCGAAGCAGGCGTCGATTCTCACGAGCGCGGCGCGTCTCGTGAAGAAGGGCGGCCGGCTCGTCTATGCTACGTGCTCGATTCTCGAAGCCGAAAACGAGGCGGTCGTGCAGCAGTTCCTCGCCGATCACCCTGATTTCGCGCTGGTGCCGGCGCGCGACGTCCTTGCCGAGCAGCGTATCGAGCTGGAGATGGGCGACTACCTGTCGCTGTGGCCGCACCGCCACGCGACCGACGGCTTTTTCGCCGCCGTGCTCGAGCGCCAGAGCTAGGCAACCGGCTGCAGGCCGGCGCGCGGATTGGCGGATGAATCCGCGCGCGTCGGCCATTCCGGCGACATCCATGCATACGACTTTACCCACATGTTCAGCGACATCGCGCGCGACTTCGGTCAGCGCGTGATGCTGTGGCAGGTCGCGATCCTGCTTGCGACGCTGCTCGTCGCGTGGCTGCTCGCGCGGACGCTGCGCCGCCGCATCAAGCGGCCGCAATCGACGCGCTACGAGAGCCTGCGTTTCGGCATGGAAAGCCTCGACCGGGCGGCTTTTCCGCTGATCGGCGCGGCACTGGTGCGGCTCGCGCGGGCGATCGCCGGCCAGTTCATGGACACCGCGCTGCTCGATCTGGCGCTGGTGCCGCTCGCCGGCATTGGGTTGATCTACATCGTGTTCTTCTTCGGCGGGTGTTCAACCGCGAAGGTGGCGAGCATCGGTGGCTGTTTCTCGTCGAGAAGATCGTGTCGGTGGTCGTGTGGATTGGCATGGTACTCACGCTGTTCGGCATTCAGAACGCCGTGATCGCGTGGATGGACAGCGTGAGCTTTGGCGTCGGTAATGCGCATATGACGCTGCTCGCCCAAGCCGCCGCCGACGTGCCGCGGGTGCTGCGCGAACCGGCGCCGGCGCCATTTCTGGTCGGCTTTGGCCGGGACGGCATCAATCTCGAGTTGGGTTTCCGGATCGAAGACGCGGCGAGCGGCACGCGTGGCGTGCTCTCAACCGTCAACTGCAATATCTGGCGTCTCTTTTCCGAGCACGGCATCACTATTGCGCTCCCGCAACGCGAGGTGCGCATCGTCGGTCAGGCAAGCGGCGCAATGCCGCACCCGGTGGCGATGACCGATCCGGTTTCCGACACCACGTCCGATCCCGCGCTCAGGCCCGCCAACCGTGCCGCCAACGACGGCCGTTAAGCCCCATTTCGCGCCGCGGCAAGGCATGCACCAGTGCCCAGGCAATCGCTATCGACTTGATTGCGCACAAAAAATCCCTATTTGTTACAAACACTTGGAACCCTTCAAGTAGAATATCGTCCTATCCCGCTGTATGCTTTCACTTTCATGACACGCGCGCCGCGTGTGCTTCGTATCTCTCGTTCTGCAGGTAACTTACCTTGTTGAATTCTTTGCTCGATTTCCTTGCCCACGGGCTGCTGCGTTTCTCGTGGTGGCAACTCGTCGTATACACGCTGATCGCGACGCACATCACGATTATCGGCGTGACCGTCTATCTGCATCGCTGCCAGGCGCATCGCGCGCTGGATCTGCACCCGATCGCCAGTCATTTTTTCCGCTTCTGGTTGTGGATGACCACCGGCATGCTGACCGGCCAGTGGGCCGCGATTCACCGCAAGCACCACGCGAAATGCGAGACCGAAGAGGATCCGCACAGCCCGCAGACGCGCGGCATCTGGAAGGTGCTGCTCGAAGGCGCCGAGCTCTATCGCACCGAAGCGAAAAACGAAGAAACGATGCGCAAGTTCAGTCACGGTACGCCGAACGACTGGATGGAGCGCAACGTCTACACGAAGTACCCGATTCTCGGCGTGAGCCTGATGATGGTGATCAACGTCGCGCTGTTCGGCGTCGTCGGCCTGACCATCTGGGCCGTGCAGATGGTGTGGATCCCTTTCTGGGCCGCGGGCGTGGTCAACGGCCTCGCGCACTTCTGGGGCTATCGCAACTTCAATTCGTCGGATGCGAGCACCAACATTTTCCCGTGGGGCATCATCATCGGTGGCGAAGAGCTGCATAACAATCACCACACGTATGCGACGTCGGCGAAGCTGTCGAACAAGTGGTACGAGTTCGACATTGGCTGGATGTACATCCGCATCATGCAGGCGTTTCGTCTGGCCAAAGTGAAGAAGGTCGCACCGACGCCGCGCCTGACCACCGGCAAGCTTGTGCTCGATCAGGACACGCTGCAGGCCGTGCTCGCGAACCGCTACGAAGTGATGGCGCGTTACGCGAAAGCGATCAAGCGCGCATACCGCCAGGAGCTCGCGCATCTGAAGGAAGTCGGCGCGCGCGAAAAGTATCAGGTGATGCGTGGTGCGCGCAGCTGGTTCCACAAGGAAGAGGCGGGCCTGAACGAGCCGCAGAAGCTCCAGCTGCCGCAGATTTTCGCGAACAGCCAGAAGCTGAAGACCTACATCGACATGCGCAACGAACTGGCGGCAATGTGGGAGCGCTCCAACGCGTCGCGCGAGCAATTGCTGGTGCAATTGCAGGACTGGTGCCATCGCGCAGAGCAGAGCGGTATCAAGGCGCTGCAAGACTTCGCGATGCGACTGCGTCGCTATGCCTGAAATCCATTAAAATTTCAGGACGTCACAAAACCCCGCGTTGGCGGGGTTTTGCGTTTTTGGGCCGTGGAAATGCATTGCGCGTGTAGCGCGATCGGCAAGCCGCGGCGGCCAAGTGAGGGCAGAGGAGATGATGGAGCAGCAGGCGATCAGGACCGTCGAATTCGATCGGCCTCAGGCGCAGGGCACGACCTGCGGGATCGGGCAGGCGTGGGCGAAGGTGCCCGAGACGCCGTCGGCGGAAGAAAAGCGGGCGCTGAAGGCGCGCATTCGCGAATTACTCAAGCGCGAGAAAGCGGTGCTGGTCGCGCACTATTATGTCGACGCCGAATTGCAGGAACTCGCCGACGAAACCGGCGGTTGCGTGGCCGATTCGCTGGAAATGGCGCGCTTCGGCCGCGATCACGAGGCGCAGACGCTGGTGGTCGCGGGCGTGCGCTTCATGGGCGAGACCGCAAAAATCCTCAGTCCAGACAAGCGCATTCTGATGCCGGATCTGGATGCGACCTGTTCGCTCGACCTCGGTTGTCCGGTCGACGAGTTCTCGGCGTTCTGCGACGCACACCCGGACCGCACGGTGGTCGTGTACGCGAACACGAGCGCGGCCGTGAAGGCGCGCTCGGACTGGATGGTGACGTCGTCGATCGGGTTGGAGATCGTCGCCGATCTGCATGCGCGCGGCGAGAAGATCATCTGGGCGCCGGATCGTCATCTCGGCAGCTACATCCAGGGCAAGACCGGCGCGGACATGCTGATGTGGCAGGGCTCGTGCCTCGTGCACGACGAATTCAAGGGCATCGAACTCGATCTGCTGCGCGCCGATTATCCGCACGCGAAGGTGCTCGTGCATCCGGAGTCGCCGGCCAACGTGATCGCCCAGGCGGACGTGGTCGGCTCGACCACGCAGTTGATCGACGCCGCGCGGAAGCTCGACGCGACGCACTTCATCGTCGCGACCGACCTCGGCATCCTGCACAAGATGCAACTCGCCGCGCCCGGCAAGACGCTGATTGCCGCGCCGACGGCCGGCAACAGCGCGACCTGCAAGAGCTGCGCGCATTGCCCGTGGATGGCGATGAACGGACTCGCCAATCTGGCCGATGTGCTCGAGCGCGGCCACAACGAAATCTTCGTCGAGCGTGGGATCGGCGAGCGTGCGCGTCTACCGATCGATCGCATGCTCGATTTCGCGGCGCGTCACAAGAAGCGCGTGCAGGCGAGCGGCGATCTCGCGCGCGACGCGCAACTGTATTCGAATGTGGGGGCAGCGTAATGAAGGTGGTGGAGAAGGCGCCTGAGCAGGTAGTGGCGCGCGAAGGGGCCGACGCAGTGTCGCCGCTTTTCGCGGCGATTCACGCGCAATATGGCGTGGCGTTCGACGCGGCGCTCGCACGCAATGTCGCCGATGCACTCGCCGAAGATATCGGCACCGGCGATCAGACCGGCCGCCTCGTGCCTGCCGATGACGTTCGCGACGCGCGCATCATCGTGCGCGAGGAAGCGGTACTGTGCGGCGTGCCGTGGTTCGACGCGGTGATGCGCGCGGTCGATCCTCGCATCGTAGTTCAATGGCGTTATCGCGAGGGCGACCGCATGAGCGCCGACACGACGGTCTGCGATCTTCGCGGGCCGGTGCGCGCGCTGCTGACCGCCGAGCGCAACGCGGTGAATTTCCTGCAGCTACTGTCGGGCGTGGCGAGCGCGACGCGCCGCTATGTCGACGCGATTGCTCACACGCACGCGCGCGTTCTCGATACGCGCAAGACGCTCCCGGGCTTGCGGCTCGCGCAGAAGTACGCGGTGCGCATCGGCGGCGGTGCGAACCAGCGGCTCGCGCTGTACGACGGCATTCTGATCAAGGAAAACCATATCGCCGCGGCCGGCGGCGTGGGCGCGGCGATGGACGCGGCGCTCGCGTTGAATGCGGGCGTGCCGATCCAGATCGAAGTCGAAACGCTCGAACAACTGGAAACCGCGCTCGCGCATGGCGCGCAGTCGATCCTGCTCGACAACTTCTCGTTCGACATGATGCGCGACGCGGTTCGCATCACGGCCGGGCGCGCGGTGCTCGAAGTGTCCGGCGGCGTGAATTTCGAGACCGTGCGCACGATCGCGGAGACTGGCGTGGACCGCGTGTCGATTGGCGCACTGACCAAAGACGTGCGCGCGACCGACTACTCGATGCGGATCGTTTGAGCGCCGCGCGTTTTAGCGCGACAGTCGACGCTCGTGACGACTTAACAACGCCATTGCCGGAGCTTACCGGCAATGGCCTTGTCGTTTGTGGCGTCGTTTCAGCGTGTATTTCGGCCCAAGGCTGTCAGGTATTCGGCCTGCGTACATACTTCGGCGTGAGCACCGTCGGTAGCGCCTTGGGTAATGTGGACGGCCAGTCGCGGCTGAAATGCAGGCCGCGGCTTTCGCGCCGCGAGCGCGCGCTGTCCACGATCAGCGACGCCACATCGACCAGATTGCGCAGTTCCAGCAGATCGCGGCTCACTTTGAAGTTCGCGTAGTACTCGTGGATCTCGTCGCGCAGCAACGCGAGCCGATGCTTCGCGCGCTCGAGTCGCTTGTCGGTGCGCACGATACCGACGTAGTTCCACATCAGCCGGCGCAGTTCGTCCCAGTTGTGCGCGACCACGACCTCCTCGTCCGGATCGGACACGCGGCTTTCGTCCCAGGCCGGCAGCGGCGCGTGAACGGCGGCAGCGAAGCCTTCCGCTTCGATCGCCTTGGCGGCGGAGCGGCCGGTCACGAGGCATTCGAGCAGCGAATTGCTGGCAAGTCGGTTCGCGCCGTGCAGGCCGGTGCAGGACGTTTCGCCGACTGCGTAGAGACCCGCGAGATCGGTGCGGCCCGCCAGATCGGTGACGACGCCGCCGCACGTGTAATGCGCGGCCGGTACCACTGGAATCGGCTCCTTCGTGATGTCGATGCCGAACTCGAGGCAGCGCGCCAGGATCGTCGGGAAATGCTCGTGCAGGAACGCGGCCGGCTGGTGGCTGATGTCGAGGTACACGCAATCGATGCCGCGTTTCTTGATCTCGAAGTCGATCGCCCGCGCGACGATGTCGCGCGGCGCAAGCTCCGCGCGCTCGTCGTGATTGGGCATGAAGCGCGTGCCATCCGGCAGTTTCAGAATGCCGCCTTCGCCGCGCACTGCTTCCGAAATCAGGAACGACTTCGCGTACGGGTGAAACAGGCACGTCGGGTGGAACTGGATGAATTCCATGTTCGACACGCGGCAGCCGGCGCGCCATGCCATCGCGATGCCGTCGCCGGTCGCGGTGTCGGGGTTGGTCGTGTACAGGTAGACCTTGCCGGCGCCGCCGGTCGCGAGCACCGTATGCGGCGCTTCGATCGTAACGGTTTGGCCGCTTTGCAGATCGAGCGCATACAGACCATGGCAGCGGCGGCCGGGCAGGCCGAGGCGTTCGGACGTGATCAGGTCGATTGCGTGATGGTCTTCGAACAGCGTGATGTTCGGATGCTGGCGCACCTGCTCGCTGAGCGTGGCGACGACCGCATGGCCGGTCGCGTCGGCCGCGTGAATGATCCGGCGATGGCTATGGCCGCCTTCGCGCGTCAAATGAAAGCCCAGTTCGGCGGCCTCGTCTTTCGTGAACGGCACGCCCTGTCCGATCAGCCATTCGATCGCGGCGCGCCCATGCTCGACGATAAAGCGTGTCGCCGCCTCGTCGCACAGGCCGCCGCCTGCGGTCAGCGTATCGCGCACGTGATTCTCGACGCTGTCCGCCGAATCGAGCACCGCGGCGATGCCGCCTTGTGCCCAGTCGCTCGCGCCTTCGGTCAGCGATCGCTTGGCGATCACAGCAACGCGCCGTGTCTGCGCGAGATTGAGCGCGACGCTCAAACCAGCCAGACCGCTACCGACAATCGCCACATCGAATTCCATTGCCCACATCTCCGTCTTTCGTTTTGCGATGACGGCGCGCGAACCGCCCGCCGCGAAAACGACAAAGGATACGCGCCGCATCGCCCTGGCGAAAGCTGGCCAAACGGAATAGGGCGATTCGCGCGCGCCTTGCGGAGCTATCGCGAGGTCCGCGCAAAAACAAAAAAGCCTCGCACGAATGCGAGGCTTTTCATGTTTTTGCCTTCGTCAGGCTGGAGAGCCAAGATTACTTGATCTTGGTTTCCTTGTAGTCAACGTGCTTGCGGATGACCGGATCAAATTTCTTGATCAGCATCTTTTCCGGCATGTTGCGTTTGTTCTTCGTGGTCGTGTAGAAGTGACCCGTGCCTGCGGTCGATTCCAGCTTGATCTTGTCGCGTGCGCCTTTCGCCATGATTTACTCCTTAGGCTTCACCGCGTGCGCGCAAATCTGCGAGCACAGCGTCGATACCGTTCTTGTCGATCAGGCGCAGGCCGGCGTTTGAAACGCGCAGACGCACCCAACGGTTTTCGCTTTCCACCCAGATACGGCGGTTTTGCAGGTTCGGCAGGAACCGGCGCTTGGTCTTGTTGTTCGCGTGGGAAACGTTGTTGCCGCTCATCGGCGCTTTCCCAGTTACTTGGCATACGCGTGCCATGAGAGCACTCCTAATACGCTAATTCTGAGTTCGAACGCCGTGAAAGTTTCCCGAAAAGAGCCGCGCTGAAAGTGTGCGAAGTTGCGCCGAATTTGCATCGAGACACTTCGCTACCACAGCTGCCTGACCTTTGCGGAACGCCTTGATGGCTTCGGAACAGGGGGTTGGAAATAGGCAAACCGGAATTCTAGCAGAAAAAAAGCCGCAAAATCAAACCTTATTTGCGATGCGGGACGCTGCGCCGTACGGCGGCCATTCCGCTTCCCGCGCTCGAGCGGGCTTGCGCGCGAGCCCCGGCCAGCCGGCGCGGGCGAACGAATATACGGTGTCCGCGCCGATCACCAGATGATCGATCAACTGCACATCGACGAGCGCGAGCGCGTCGCGCAGGGTCTGCGTGAGGCGGCAGTCGCTGGCACTCGGCTCGACGGCGCCGGACGGATGATTATGCGCGACGATCAGGCTGGCCGCGTTCGCGGCGAGCGCCCGCCGCACGATCTCGCGTGGATACACGGCCATGCGCGTGAGCGAGCCGCGCGCGCTTTCCTCGCAGCGGATCAGCCGATGCCGGGCGTCGAGAAACAGCGACACGAACACCTCCTGCGGCTGTCCGCCGATCAGAAGGCGCAGATAACTTTCGACCGCTTCGGGCGAATTCATTAGCGGGCGCTTGCGCATCTTGTCGACCAGCGAGCGACGCGCCATTTCCATGATCGCGAGTAATTGCGCTTTTTTCGCGGGGCCGATGCCGCGAATGCCGTCGAAGTCCGCATAAGTCGCGTCGAGCATCGCGCGCAGGGAGCCGAAGCGATCCAGCAGCGCCCGCGCGACGCTGAACACGTCGTGACCGGGCAGGCCGGAGCCGAGCACGAGCGCGATCATTTCGGTGTCCGACAGCACGTCGGGGCCCTGCTCGATCAGTCGCTCGCGCGGCATGTCGCGCCGGAGCCATTTACCCCGAAACAGTTGCCGCCGGCAGCGGGCGGTGGAGTCGGCGGCTTCTGACGGGGCCTCGGCCGACCGATTCGCGGCGGCTTTCACGCCGCCTCCGGCGCGTGCCGGCGCCTTCGGTCGTCGCAGCGTTGCCGCAGGTGTTTCGTCGATTGTGCTGGCGAAATCAGCCATATATATAGAGTCCTCCGCGTAAGGTTGACGGCGCACGCGGCGCAATGCGCCGCCGGGCCGTGCCGCCCTCGCGCGCGACGGACTCAAGCCGGCGCCCGCTAGGTGGCTTACAATAGACACTTTGCGCACGGCACGCCGACGGTTTGCCACACGCGTCGACTGCTCCGCGGCGCACGCGTGCAGCGCGCTTCGACTGAGCGAGCATTGCATGAGCATCATCGATATTTCCGAGGTGAAACCCGGTTCACACGTCACGCTGCATTACCGGCTTTCCCTTGCCGATGGCGCCGAAGTGATCAACACGTTCAACGACAAGCCGGCCACGCTGCTGCTCGGCGCCGGTCAACTGGCGCCGCCGCTGGAAGATATTTTGCTGGGTTTGAAGGTGGGCCGCCATTCGACCTTTCAGCTAGCGCCGGGCCAGGCGTTCGGCCCGCGCAATCCGGATCTGATCCAGCGCGTGTCCCTCGCCACGCTGCGGGAGAACAGCATGATCGGCGAGGATTTTTCCCCGGGTGACCTGGTCGAATTCAACGCGCCGGGCGGCGGGCGCTATGCCGGCGTACTGAAGGAAGTTGGCGAAACGTCGGCCCTATTCGATTTCAATCACCCGCTTGCCGGCCAGGCGCTGGCGTTTGAAGTGAAAATCATCGGGATTCTGTAAACATGAGCATCACGGATACGACTCTTGCCGAAGCGGAGATCCTGCTGGCCCAGCCACGCGGGTTCTGCGCCGGCGTCGACCGGGCGATCGAGATCGTCGAGCGGGCCATCAAGCTGTATGGCTCGCCGATCTACGTGCGTCACGAAATCGTCCATAACGCCTATGTGGTTGAAGACCTGCGCAAGAAGGGAGCGATCTTCATCGAGAACCTGGACGAAGTGCCGGCGGGCAACACGGTGATCTTCAGCGCGCATGGCGTGTCGAAGGCCGTGCGCTCGGAGGCGGAGTCGCGCGGGCTGCGGGTGTACGACGCCACTTGTCCGCTCGTGACCAAGGTGCATATCGAAGTCGCGAAGATGCGCCAGGACGGTTTCGACATCGTGATGATCGGCCACAAGGGCCACCCGGAAGTCGAAGGCACGATGGGCCAGGCGGCCGAGGGCATGCATCTGGTCGAGGACATCGAGGATGTGCAGGCATTGCAGCTCGCCGATCCGGAGCGGATCGCCTTCGTCACGCAAACCACGCTGTCGGTCGACGACGCCGCCGAAATCATCGGCGCGCTGAAGGCCAGGTACCCGTCCATCCGTGAGCCGAAGAAGCAGGACATCTGCTACGCCACGCAGAATCGCCAGGACGCAGTGAAGTTCATGGCGCCGCAGTGCGACGTCGTGATCGTCGTCGGCAGTCCGAACAGCTCGAATTCGAACCGCTTGCGCGAGCTCGCCGAGAAGCTCGGCGTGCCAGCCTATATGGTCGATTCGCCCGATCAGATCGATCCGGTTTGGGTCGAGGGCAAGCGCCGCATTGGCGTGACCGCCGGTGCGTCGGCGCCGGAGGTGCTGGCGCAGGCGGTGATCGCGCGTTTGCGCGAACTGGGTGTGCGCAACGTGCGCGCGCTCGAGGGTATCGAGGAAAACATCGCGTTTCCGCTGCCACGCGGGCTCGGTCTGCCAGCCTGACAATCCGTTAGCTACACTGAAAGGAAAGCGCGCCCGTGGGCGCGCTTTTTTTATGCCCGTGCCCGACGAACCTCCGATTAAATTAAGTGCCACATCGAATGACCGGTCGACTTTCGGTGGTCTCGCGCACAAATTTTTTTGAATTTGATCGGGGCTTTTATCGATTTTGGCGCGATGCGTCCCCGTTTTAAGCTCGCAAAAGCTTTAGGACGGATTGGATATGCACTGAATTGGTGCAATTTACCGAGCGCGCGCTAAATGGTCATGCCCGACGCAAAGCCCGGCCTATCCGGGATTCGCGCCGATCGCCCGCAACACTTGATGCCAGCGGGTTCGGCGCCGGTGCAACTGGTGCACGAAAACGGATCGCAACCAGGTTGCGCCTTTTAACGGATTTTGCTCTCAAAATCAGGTTGCAATGCAGGAAAACCCCACCGGTTCAACAATATTGCCACCCGCATAATTGGAGTTACAATGCGCGCGTTCTCAAGGCCTTGAGGTCCTGGACAGTGGATTTTGCAAGGCGCAGGAGACCTTACTTGATGCGAGTCAAATTTGCTTACGCCGTGTCCATCGCGGCCACGGTTGCGATGCTGACCGCGTGCGGCAAGAAACAGGATGGCGAAGCGGGAACGGGCGCATCGGCGGCCTCGGCCGCGGCGGTTGTCGCCACGAGCGAAGCGACTATCGTGAAGATCGGTCATGCGGCTCCGTTGACGGGCGGCATCGCGCACCTGGGCAAGGACAACGAAAATGGGGCGCGCCTCGCGGTCGAAGAAATCAATGCGCAGGGGTTGACGATCGACGGTCGCAAGATCCAGCTGCAACTCGACGCGCAGGACGATGCCGCGGACCCGAAAACCGGCACCGCCGTCGCGCAGAAGCTGGTCGACGATCACGTGGTCGCGGTGATCGGACACCTGAACTCCGGGGTCTCGATTCCGGCGTCGAAGATCTATAGCGACGCGAGCATCGTCGAGATCTCGCCGTCGTCGACGAATCCGGCCTATACGCAGCAAGGGTTCAAGACGACCTATCGGGTGGTCCCGACCGACGCGCAGCAGGGTCCGGCGCTCGCCAATTACGCGACGAAGGCGCTGGGCGCGAAACGCATCGCGGTCGTGGACGATGCGACCGCCTACGGCAAAGGTCTCGCGGACGAGTTCACGAAGACCGCCGAGGCGAGCGGCGCGAAGATCGTCGCGCGGGAGGCGACGAGCGACAAGGCCACGGATTTCCGGGCCATTCTCACGAAGATCAAGAGTGTTCAGCCGGACGCCATCATGTTCGGCGGCATGGACGCGACGGGCGGGCCGTTTACGAAGCAGGCGGCGGCGCTCGGTATCAGGGCAAAAATCCTTGGCGGCGACGGTGTGTGTACCGACAAGGTAGGTGAGCTGGCGGGTACCGCCGTGCAAAACCTGGTCTGTTCGGAAGCAGGACTCGCGCTTTCGAAAATGACCAATGGAGCGGACTTCGAAAAGAAGTACGAGGGCCGCTTCCACACGCCGGTGCAGATTTACGCGCCGTTCACGTACGACGCTGTGTACGTGATCGTCGATGCAATGAAGCGCGCTAATTCTATCGAGGCGCCCAAGGTGCTGGCTGCGATGCCTTCGACCGATTACAACGGGGTAATCGGCCACATCGCGTTCGACGACAAGGGTGATTTGAAAGAGGGCGCCATTACGCTTTACGACTTCAAGGACGGCAAGAAAGCAGTGCTCGACGTCGTAAAGATGTGATGACGGGAAGTTCGGCCTGACGGCACCGACACCATCCAACGGTGCCGTTTTTGCATCCGCCCAAGGTGAGCTCGCGACCGCATCACGGTCGTCAGGGCCAGCCGGCAGCGGATAACCCTTACCGGTCTTTTACATCAGTACCCGCAGTGCCGTTGAGATTCGTAGCGCATCACCGCCCACTGGCAGATGAAAAACGCGAATCCAGTCGCACGGGCTAAGGAGCATTAAATGGATATCTTCATCCAGCAGATCATCAATGGACTGGTGCTTGGCAGTGTCTACGCCATCATCGCACTGGGCTATACGATGGTTTACGGCATTCTGGGCATCATCAACTTCGCCCACGGCGACGTGTTGATGGTGGGCGCGATGGTTGCGCTCTCCGCCATAGGAGTGCTGCAGAACCACTTCCCCGGCCTGGGCAATGTGCTGACGCTCGTGATCGCGTTGATCATCGCGGCGGCGGTCTGCGCGGTGGTCGGCTACACGATCGAGCGGGTCGCCTACCGGCCGTTGCGGCGTGCGCCGCGTCTCGCGCCGCTGATCACCGCGATCGGTGTATCGATTCTGCTGCAGACGCTCGCGATGATGATCTGGTCGCGCAATCCGCTGCCGTTCCCGCAGTTGTTGCCCACCGACCCGCTCAACGTAATCAAGGCCACCGACACGACGCCCGGCGCCGTGATCTCGATGACTGAAATCGTGATCATCGTAACGGCGTTCCTCGTGATGGGCGGCCTCCTGCTGCTCGTGCACAAGACCAGGCTCGGCCGCGCCATGCGCGCGATCGCCGAGAACCCGAACGTCGCGAGTCTGATGGGTGTGAACCCGAACTTCGTGATTTCGGCGACCTTCATGATCGGCTCGGCGCTGGCTGCGCTCGCCGGCGTGATGATCGCGTCCGAATACGGCAACGCGCACTTCTACATGGGCTTCATCCCTGGCCTGAAGGCCTTTACCGCGGCGGTGCTCGGCGGTATCGGCAATCTCGGCGGCGCGATGGTCGGCGGCGTGCTCCTCGGCCTGATCGAGCAGTTGGGTGCCGGCTATATCGGCGACCTCACGGGCGGCGTGTTCGGCAGTAACTACCAGGACGTGTTCGCGTTCATCGTGCTGATCGTCGTGCTGGTGTTCCGTCCGTCGGGTCTGCTCGGCGAACGTGTCGCGGATCGCGCCTGATCCCGGGCCACAAGGAGTCAACAATCATGACCTCAATTCAACCGATCGAGCCGTCCACGACGCTCATCCCCGAAAAGAACCGCACGAAGACGCTGACTATCGGTATTCTCACGGCGATCTTCGTGATCGCGGCGCCGATGGTCATCGGCGCCGCGGGCGGCAACTACTGGGTCCGCGTGCTCGACTTCGCGATGCTGTACGTGATGCTCGCGCTGGGCCTGAACGTGGTGGTCGGCTTTGCCGGCCTGCTGGACCTGGGCTACATCGCGTTCTACGCGATCGGCGCCTACACGGCCGCGCTGCTGAGCTCACCGCACCTCGCGACGCAATTCGAGTGGATCGCGCATCTCGCGCCGAACGGCATCCACGTGCCGATCTGGATCATCGCGCCGATCGCGATGGCGCTCGCCGCGATGTTCGGGATTCTGCTCGGTGCGCCGACACTGCGTCTGCGTGGCGACTACCTCGCGATCGTGACCCTCGGCTTCGGGGAAATCGTGCGGATCTTCATGAACAACCTCGACCGTCCGGTGAACATCACCAACGGCCCGAAGGGGATCACCGGGATCGATCCGGTGTCCGTCGGCGGCTTCAGCCTCGCGCAGACACACTCGCTGTTGGGCATGCAGTTTCCGTCGGTGTACCTGTACTACTACCTGTTCGTGCTGTGCGCGCTGTTCGTGATCTGGACCTGTACGCGTCTGCAGCATTCGCGTATCGGCCGCGCGTGGGCCGCGATCCGCGAAGACGAAATCGCCGCCAAGGCAATGGGCATCAATACCCGTAACGTGAAGCTGCTTGCGTTCGCGATGGGCGCGTCGTTCGGCGGCCTGTCGGGCGCCATGTTCGCCTCGTTCCAGGGTTTCGTGTCGCCGGAATCGTTCACGTTCTGGGAATCGGTCGTGGTGCTCGCCTGCGTGGTGCTCGGCGGCATGGGCCACATTCCGGGTGTGATCCTCGGCGCGGTGCTGCTCGCGGTGTTCCCCGAGTTCCTGCGCTCGACGATGGGTCCGCTGCAGAACATGATCTTCGGCCATGAAATCGTCGATACCGAAGTGATCCGTCAGTTGCTGTACGGCCTCGCGATGGTCGTGATCATGCTGTACCGCTCGGAAGGCCTGTGGCCCGCGCCGAAGCACGAAGACAGGATTGCGAAGCTGGCGAAGCGTGGCGGCAAGAAGCCGGTGCGCGCATAAGGTCCGGTGGAGAAAAAGACATGAGCGATAACGTAAGCAACAACGCAGCGATCCGGCTGTCGGTGAAGGGCGTCAACAAGCGCTTCGGCGGGCTGCAAGCGCTTTCCGAGGTCGGCCTGCAGATCCGCGCGGGCGAGATCTACGGCCTGATCGGCCCGAACGGCGCCGGCAAGACCACCTTCTTCAATGTGATCACGGGTCTGTACACGCCGGATTCAGGCGAGTTCAAGCTCGACGGCGAGAGCTACACGCCGACCGCGGTCTATCAGGTCGCGAAGGCGGGCATTGCGCGCACGTTCCAGAACATCCGTCTGTTCGGCGGCATGACCGCGCTCGAAAACGTGATGGTCGGCCGTCATGTGCGCACCAAGCACGGTCTGCTCGGCGCGGTGTTCCAGACGCCGGCCGAACGCCAGGAAGAGCGCGAGATCAAGGAGCGCGCGCTCGAACTGCTCGACTACGTCGGCATTACGCAGTACGCGGACTATACGTCGCGCAACCTGTCATATGGCCACCAGCGGCGGCTCGAAATCGCGCGTGCGCTGGCGACCGATCCGAAGCTGCTCGCGCTCGACGAACCGGCGGCCGGCATGAACGCCACCGAGAAGGTCGAGCTGACCAGGCTGCTCGACAAGATCCGTGCGGACGGCAAGACGATTCTGCTGATCGAACACGACGTGAAGCTCGTGATGGGTCTGTGCAATCAGATGACGGTGCTCGACTACGGCAAGGTGATTGCGCAAGGTCTGCCGCAGGACGTGCAGAAGGATGCGAAGGTGATCGAAGCTTATCTGGGTGCGGGGGTCCACTGATGTCCACGACGCAAGCAATGTTGAAAATCAAGGGCCTGCAGGTCAACTACGGTGGCATCCAGGCGGTCAAGGGTGTCGACCTCGAGGTCGGGCAGGGCGAACTCGTCACGCTGATCGGTGCGAACGGCGCGGGCAAAACCACGACGATGAAGGCGATCACCGGCCTGAAGGCGTATGCGGCCGGCGACATCGAGTACATGGGTCAGTCGATCAAGGGCCTGCCCGCGCATGAGCTTCTGAAGCGCGGTCTCGCGATGGTGCCGGAAGGGCGCGGCATCTTCGCGCGCATGTCGATCGTCGAGAACATGCAGATGGGTGCGTATCTGCGCAACGATGACGATGGCATCAAGTCGGACGTCGAGCGCATGTTCGGCTTCTTTCCGCGTCTGAAGGAGCGTGCATCGCAATACGCGGGCACGCTGTCGGGCGGCGAGCAGCAGATGCTCGCGATGGCACGCGCGATCATCTCGCGGCCCAAACTGCTGCTGCTCGACGAACCGTCGATGGGTCTGTCGCCGATCATGGTCGAGAAGATCTTCGAAGTGGTGCGCCTGATTTCCTCTGAAGGCATGACCGTGCTGCTCGTCGAGCAGAACGCGCGGCTCGCGCTGCAGGCGGCGAATCGCGGCTACGTGATGGACTCCGGTTTGATCACGATGTCGGGCGACGCGAAGCAGATGCTCGACGATCCGAAGGTTCGGGCCGCGTATTTGGGTGAATGAGTGGGTGAATGAGTGGGTGAATAGTTGGACGTATGCCCTTTGCGCACACGTCCGGTTTGCAACGCGCCCCGCGATGCAATGTCGCGGGGCGCGTTTTATTTTTCTGGTTGGGACGTGAATTAAGGGAGTCGCCCGATAACCGAACTGATTTCGTCTTTTGTGAACGCACGCAGCGTTTGCGAGCGGACATTGCCGGCCGAGCCGAGTGCGAAGCCGAAGGCGAGGAAGCTCTGCTCGTCTGCCGCTTCGACGACCGAGACAACGTCGTATGCCCCTAACGTCCAGTAGATCTGCTTCATCTCGCAGCCAAAAGATTTCGCCATTTCCGCCGCCTGCCCGGCTCGCTCTGCACTGTTCTTGATCGTGCGGATACCCTGATCCGTAAATTGCAGGAGCACCACATAAGTCGCCATGAAGATTCCCCTTAGGATTCCAGCGCGTTGGGACTCAGACGCATGAGCCGCCCCCGGGGGGGAAGGGTCGCGATTCGCCGCAAACCTGTCTTTCCAGCGCCGGCGTCGTCTCGTGCGTAAACGATTTTAGGCAATCCAACTGCTCGCCATCTGCTATTTGTCCGAATCCGCCGATATGTGCGCTGCTTGCGGGAGAACCATTGAAAAAGCCGCATGCGTCAAGCAACGCATGCGGCTTTCTTTAATCAGGCGTACGACGCGAATCAACTGGCCGGGGCCGCGTCGGCGTATTGGCCGAGCCGCTTGCCGAGGCTGATCACCGCATCGGTGCGATACCCGAGCGCATCGTAGAACGCCCGTATTTCAGCCGTTGCCGACGACAGTACCTGCAGGTTCAGCTTCGGACAACCGAGCTTCGTCAACTCGCTCTCGACGTGCGCGACGAGCCGCGTGCCGATGCCATGACGTCGCAGCGATGCGTCGACCGCGAGCGAATACAACCAGCCGCGGTGTCCATCATAGCCGCCCATTACGGTGCCGACGATGCGTCCATCGAGCACCGCGACGAAGAACAGCTCCGGTTGCGTCGCGAGCTTATTGGCGATCGACTGACGCGGGTTGCGCTGCGGTCGCGTCACATCGCGATACTCGGGAAACACGTCCTGCCATAGCGCAATCACGGCTTCGGTATCGGTCGCGTCGAAGCGGCGGATCGACAGCGTCGTGTTCGTCGTCATCGGTGTGCTCCGTGGTTGATTACAGCGAGTCGAGAACCGAGCGCAGCATCGCCAGCATCTGGTCGATTTCTCCGGTCGTCACGTTAAGCGCCGGCATGAAGCGCAGCAGGCTCGGACGCGCGGCGTTCAGCAGCACGCCGTCGGGTTGCATGTCGCGCGCCTTCTCGACAATCTGGTTGCCGATGTCCTTGCCGAGCAGCAGCGCGCGCAGCAGACCCTCGCCGCGCTCGCCCTTGAAGCCGCGCTCCTCGGACAGCTCGAGCAGCTTCGTGCGCAGATATTCGCCGCGCGAGCGCACGCCTTCGAGGAAGCCCGGCGCCGTCAGCTGCGAGATCACCGAGTAGCCGACCGCGGTCATCAGCGGATTGCCGTTGTAGGTGCCGCCCTGATCGCCCGCTTCGAACACGGCGATTTCCGCCTTCGACAGCAGCGCCGCGAGCGGCACGCCGCCGCCGATGCCTTTGCCGAGCGTCATGATGTCCGGCTCGATGCCCGACAGCTGATACGCGAACAGCGTGCCGGCGCGACCACAGCCGCTTTGCACTTCGTCGACGATCAGCAAGATGTTGTGTTGTTTCGTCAGCTCGCGCAGATGCTGCATGAACTCGCGGGTCGCGGGGATCACGCCGCCTTCGCCCTGGATCGGCTCGAGCATCACCGCGACGGTCTTCGCGTTGATCAGCTTTTCCACCGACGCGATGTCGTTCAGGTCCGCCTTCGGGAAGCCCGGCACCTGCGGCGCGTAGATCGTGTCCCAGCCCGGCTTGCCGCTGGCCGACATCGTCGCGAGCGTGCGGCCGTGGAAGCTGTGGTCGAACGTGATGATCTCGAACGCGCCGTCCTTGAACTTCCTGCCCCACTTGCGCGCGAGCTTGATCGCGCCTTCGTTCGCCTCGGCGCCGCTATTCGCGAAGAACACCTTGTCGAAGCAGCTGTGCTGCGTGAGCAGGCTCGCGAGCTTCGCCATCGGCTCGTTGTAGAACGCCGGCGACGGGTTGATCAGCAGCTTGGCCTGCTGGTTCAGCGCTTCGATCATGCCGTCGTTGCAGTGGCCGAGGCAATTGACCGCCCAGCCCTGAATGAAATCCAGGTAGCGCTTGCCGTTGTTGTCGTAAAGCCACGAGCCTTTGCCGTGCGTGAAAACGATTTCAGGTCGGTTCGTGATGTACATCAGCGAATCGATTGGATACTCATTGAAATTCATGACGGCAGGCTCCAGGCAAAAGGGTAAGAGCAGGGTGAAGAAACGGTGACGGTTTGGCCAATAAGAACGGCGGCCGGAAAAACAGAAAAGCCACGGCATGCCGTGGCTTTCATGATTCGAACAGCTTGCGCCCAGGTTTTGTGTGGCGCGAGTCCGTGACGAAGCCAGCGGCGTTCCTAAGGGAGCGGCGAGCGGCGACGTCGGAATTCGGACTGGATGCGGTTCATGCGCGAAAGAATACGATAAGAAAAGCGCTGGTGTAAACCATGAATTTGCACTGGCGCTGCATCGGGGGGAATTTGCCGCCGTGCAATCAGACCGCGTTCGCGAGATCGGCCGCGCTGGTGAACGAGTCCGCGTAGAACTCGTCTTCCGGCAACTGGTGATGCTGCGTGAAGTCGCGCAGCGCCGATTCGACCATCACCGGCGCGCCGCATGCATATACCTGGTAGGCCGACAGATCGGGCAGATCCTCGATCACCGCCCGATGCACGAAGCCCGTGCGGCCCGTCCATGCGTCGCCCGCATCGGGTTCGGAGAGCACCGGCACGAACTTGAAGTTCGGAATCTCGTGCGCCCATTGCTCGGCGAGTTCGAGCAGATACAGGTCTTTCTTGCGGCGCGCGCCCCAGTAGAGCGTCATGGGGCGCGTCATGTTCTTGAACACCGCATGCTCGACGATCGCCTTCAGCGGCGCGAAGCCGGTGCCCGACGCGAGCAGCACGATCGGCTTGTCCGAGTCCTCGCGCAGGAAGAACGTGCCGAGCGGCGCTTCGAAGCGCAGGATGTCGCGCTCCTTCATCGTGTTGAACACATGGTCGGTGAACGCACCGCCGGGCATGTGGCGGATGTGCAGTTCGACCGGGCCTTCGACGTGCGGCGCGCTCGCCATCGAATAGCTGCGGCGCTTGCCGTCCTTCAGGATGAATTCGAGGTACTGGCCGGCCAGATATTGCAGACGTTCGTTGGCGGGCAGTTGCAGCTTCACGACGATCACGTCGTCGGCCTTGCGCTCGATCGCGTTCACGCGGCACGGCAGCTTCTTGACCTGCACATCGCCGACGCCGGCCACTTCGCGGATGTCGACTTCGAGATCGGAGCACGCGCTCGCGCAGCACAGGAGCGCCATGCCGCGCGTCTTTTCTTCGTTCGACAGCGCCGACGACGAGTGCGCGCGCTGTTCGACCTCGCCGCTCACGACCGTGCCTTTGCACGAACCGCACGCGCCGTTCTTGCAGCCGTACGGCAGGCCGATGCCTTGACGCAGCGCTGCGGAGAGCACCGGTTCGTCCTGTTCTACCTGAAACTGCCGGCCGGTTTGCCGGAGCGTGACGTTAAATGCCATAAAGTGTTCGGAATCGAAAATTCGGAATCGTAATGGGACCCGCCGGATCAACCGCGCGGTACCTGTTGCGTGTGACCGCTACAATGCGCCCACCATGAAAGCGACACGAAACTTCCGCCGGCCGCGCGTGCTGATCGTAGGATGCGGCGACGTCGGCATGCGCTGCGTGCCCCTGTTGCGGCCGCGCGCGCGTATCTTCGCGTTGACGAGCCATGCCGCGCGCTGCGATGAGTTGCGCGCCGCGGGCGTGATGCCGCTCGTCGGCGATCTCGACGCGCGCCGCAGCCTCAAACGGCTCGCGCGCCTCGCGCCGACGGTGCTGCATCTCGCGCCGCCGCAGAAGTCCGGCGACGACGATCGACGCACTCGCGCGCTGCTTGCGACGTTAGGTGCCGCGGGCCGCATGAACGCTTGCGCGGCGAGGTCGTCCGTCGCGCCGATCGCGCGGTTGCGCCGTGCGCGCGCTTCAGGTCTGGGCGCTGAAACACCCGATATTGTACCCGACGGGGTGCGCCGGACCGGCGCTTCGCGCGCACCGGTGCGCATCGTTTACGCAAGCACGACGGGCGTCTACGGCGATTGCGGCGGCGCGTGGATCGACGAAACGCGCGCGCCGCGGCCCGCGAATGCGCGCGCCAAACGTCGCGTGTCGGCCGAGCGGCAGTTGCGGCGCGCGACGGCGCGCGGTAGCGTCGCCACGAGCATCGCGCGGATCCCGGGCATCTATGCGCGCAACCGTCTGCCGCTCGCGCGGCTCGAAAGAGGCACGCCGGCGCTCGTCGATGCCGACGACGTCTACACGAATCACATCCACGCCGACGACCTCGCCGCGATCCTCGTGCGTCTCGCCACGCATGGCCGGCCCGCGCGCGCACTGCACGCGTCCGACGATTCGTCGCTGAAAATGGGGGAGTATTTCGACGCGGTCGCCGATGCGTTCGGGCTCGCGCGCCCGCCGCGCATCACGAGAGAGCAGGCGGAGCAGCAGATCGATCCGCTGCTGCTGTCGTTCATGCGCGAGTCGCGCCGGCTCGTGAACCGGCGTCTGAAGGAGGAATTGCGGGTACGTCTGCGCTATCCGAGCGTCGAGGATTTTTTGCGCGAGGCGAACGGGAAACGCGGCTAGGCCGGCAGCAGAAACAAAATATCGCCTCGCGAGGGCGGAGTTGCCCCGCAAAGCGTATCCGCCGCACCGCATCAATGCGCCGCGCAACACGAGCTGCGCGGTCCAACCGGCATCAGGTCAGCGCAGGCAGCACTTCCAGCAACAGGAAGCACAGCATGCCGCCGATCAATGCGCCGATCAGATTCGGATGGTACTTGTGCCGCAGCCGCATGATGACCAGCAATCCGCCGACCAGCAGCAGCGCAAGGCAGATAAACGAGATCATCGCGTGCGAAAACGCCATCGTGCCGTCGATTTGCATGGCGCCCCTCCTTGAAACCTTTGTAGTCGTTTGTTTAGACGAGTATAGGGCGATATGTAAGCAACGGCATGCTGCAACGCAACGGCCTATGTTCGGTGCACCGCAATGCGCGCGGGCTTTCTCCGGCGCATCAAGGGCTTAGGCGGGTCCTCGGTGGGGCTAGTCGTTTACCCGGCCCGCAGCGCGGCAAGACCCGCTTCGTCGAGCCATTGCCATGCGCCGGGCGCGAGCGCCGCGGGAAGCGCGAGCGCACCGATCCGTTCGCGATGCAGCGCCTCGCAGCGGTTGCCCGAGGCCGCGATCATCCGCTTGACCTGGTGGTATTTGCCTTCGAGCACGGTGAGCTCGAGTGTGTGAGTGTCGCGCGCCTGGGCGTCGAGCGCGGCGCTGGGTTTCGTTTCGCCGTGCAGCAGCACGCCGTCGCGCAGCGCGGCGAGCTGCGCGTCGTCGAGCGGATGGCGCGTGGTCGCGACGTAGAGCTTCGGCACCTTGCGTTTCGGCGACGTGAACTGATGCACGAACTTGCCGTCGTCGGAGAGCAGCAGGAGGCCCGTGGTGTCCTGATCGAGACGGCCGACGCACTGCACGCCGCGCTCGGCGAACTGCGGCGGCAGCAGGCTGAACACGCTCAGATGATGCTGCGGATCGCGCGAGCATTCGTAGCCGATGGGCTTGTTCAGCAGCAGATACGCATGCTCGCGATACGGCCATTCGACGCCGTCGACGCTAAAACGCAACGCGCCGCCATCAACAGCGAAATCGGCGTCGGCATCGGTGCAAATCGCACCGTCGACGCTGACGCGGCCGTCGCCGATCAGCGCACGGCATTGGCGGCGCGAACCGAAACCTTGAGTAAAGAGGATGCTTTCGAGATTCATGGCGAGCGAAGAATAACACCGCAAGAACCGGAGCGCCCCGCAGGCCCTGAGCGCCGACGATGAATGCCTCACGTCAAACCTCGGGAGTGCATCGATGTCCGCCACGTCTTCCCCTTCGTCGTCTTCGCCGTCCGATGCGCAACGTCTGCCCCGCACATTCCAGCGCCTCGCCTGGTCGAACCTGTGCGCGCAATCGGCGGAGCAGATCAGCCTCGCCGCCGCGCCGCTCGTCGCGGTGTTCGCGCTCGGCGCCGACGCGCGCGATACCGGGCTGCTGCAAACCGCGCAGACGCTGCCGTTCCTGTTGCTGTCGATGCCGCTCGGCGTCTGGGCCGACCGCCGCTCGCGCCGCGTGCTGATGACGCTCGCCGAGAGCGTGCGGGTCTGCGCGATGCTGTGCGTGTTGCTGCTGGTGCTCACGCATGCGCTGAACCTGCCGCTGCTCGCCGCGCTCGGCTTCGTCGCCGCGACGGGTACGGTCGCCTACAACGTTGCGGCGCCGTCGCTGGTGTCGTCGATCGTGCCGCGCGACGCCTATGCGAGCGCGAACGGCCGGCTCGAACTCGCGCGCAGCGTCGCGTATTCGGCGGGGCCGGCGCTGGGCGGCGTGCTGGTCGGCTGGATCGGCGCGGGCTGGGCGTATGGCGGCGCGGCGATGTTGTCGGCGTTCGCGGTCGCGTTGCTGGCGGGATTGCGCGAGCCGCCGCGCGCGGCCGCGCCGCAGCGGCACTTCATGCTGGAGCTGCGCGACGGCACGCGCTTCGTGCTGCGCGATCCGTTGCTGCTGCCGATGCTGCTGACCGCCGTGTTCTTCAATCTCGGCTTCTTCATCCTGCAGGCGGTCTATGTGCCTTACGCGGTGCATCGGCTGGGGCTCAATGCCTCGGCGGTCGGCGTGACGCTCGGCGCGTACGGGGTCGGCATGGTCTGCGGCGCGCTCGCCGCGCCCGCGGTCGCGCGGCGTCTCGCATTCGGCCGTCTGCTGATCGTCGGACCGTCGTGCGGGCTGCTCGCGTCGCTCGTGATGGTGGCGACGCTGATCGTCCCATCGTTCTGGCTCGCGCTCGCGAGCTTCTTCCTGCTCGGCGCGGGACCAATCCTGTGGGTCGTCGGCTCGACCACGCTGCGTCAGGCGATCACGCCCGAACGGATGATCGGCCGCGTGTCCGCGCTGATCAGCACCGCCACCTACGGCGCGCGGCCGGTGGGCGCGCTGCTCGGCGCCGCGCTCAGCGCGCGCTGGAGCATCGACGTGTGTCTGGTCGCGGCGTCGCTCGCGTTCGTCGTGCAGGCGCTGATCATCGTGATGTCGCCGGCGGCGCGGCTCATGGGCATTCCCGAACAGAGCGCTGCGGCGTGCTGAGCGGCGGAGCGCGGCACGCGGTGAAGCCACCCGTCGCCCCGATGAAAATGGATTTTCATCGGGGTGCGGCATGGCGTGGATGCCGAACTCCGTTGTCTGAATACCTTCGGTCGGTGAAAACCCTCGAAATAATGAAAATGAATTTTTTTCTGCGCGTGTTTCATGTAAATATAATTTCATCTCCTTCACCCGAAACAACCGCGCTTTTCCGCTCGCATGATCCATCACCCGTCCGCTGTGTCGAACCCCGCCGAGGAGGCCATTGCCGCGCGCATCACCGCCGCGATGCCGACGCTCACGCCAATCCACCAGCGCATGGGCGAGTACGTGCTGGCCCATCTGTTCCGCGCGGCGACGATGCGTATCGACGAGCTCGCGAGCGTGGTCGGCGCGTCGGTCGCGAGCGCGAATCGCTTTGCGCGCGCGCTCGGCTTCGACGGTTATCCGCAGTTTCGCGAGGCGCTCGTGCGTGGCTTCGAGGCGACGCTCGCGCCGGTCGAGCGGCTGCGCAGCGCGCAGGAAACGCTCGCGGCCGGTGACGATCTGATCGACGCGTCGCTCGAGCAGGCCGCCAACAATCTGCACGCAACGCGTACGTCGATCGATCGCGCGAACGCCGACGCCGCCGTCGACGCGATCATCGCCGCGCGTCGCGTATTCGTGATCGGCTTCGGCGCCAGCGCGTTTCTCGCGAGCCTGATGGAGCACGGACTGCTGCCGTATCACGACAACGTGCATTCGCTGGCGCTGAGCGGCGGGCCGTCGCATGCGGCGCGGCACCTCGTGGGTTCGGGCCCGGGCGATCTCGTGATCGGCATCGCGTTTCCGCGCTATGTCGAGGACACGATCGAGCTCGCGCGCCGCGCCTCCGAACGCGGCGCGCGCGTGCTCGCGCTCACCGACGGTCCGCGCTCGCCGCTCGTGCGGTTCGCGGACCTGGCGCTGTATGTCCGCACCGACCGGCGTCTCGCGTCGAATGCCGATTCGGCCGTGCTCGCGGTCATCGAGGCGTTGTGCGACGCGGTGGCGTATCGCGCGCAACGCTCGGTCAAGGCGGCCGCCGAGGTCAGCGAGTTCGTGCTGCCATGGCTGTTCGATCCGCAGTCGGGCGCGGCCGGCGCCGCGCAGGAGCCGGCGCGCGCCCTGAGCAAAGCCGCGCGCGCGAAGGCTGCAAGGCTAAAACACAGCGACGGCGCAAAGGCCGACAGCACCCAAGCCGGAAGCACGAAAGCCAGGGATGCCGAAGCAAAAGCCATCACAGCACCCCGCGCTCCCCGAACCACCCGCACTCCACGATCCAAACGATGAACTCCAACGCAGTCATTGCCATCCACGGCGGGGCCGGGACGATCCTGCGCACGTCGATGTCCGCCAGCGCCGAAAGCGGATATCACGCGGCGCTCAACGCGGTGCTGAGCGCTGGCCAGCGCGTGCTCGCCGACGGCGGCAGCGCGCTCGACGCGGTCAGCGAAGCGGTGCGGCTGCTCGAAGACTGCGCGCTCTTCAATGCGGGCCGCGGCGCGGTCTACACGGCGGCCGGCACGCACGAGCTCGACGCCGCGATCATGGACGGCCGCACACTCGACGCGGGCGCGATCTGTTGCGTGAAGCGCGTGCGCAATCCGATTCTTGCCGCGCGCCGCGTGCTCGAGCGCAGCGACCACGTGCTGTTCACCGGTGACGGCGCGGAAGCGTTCGCGGCCGCGCAGGGGCTAGAGTTCGTCGACAACAGCTACTTCGACACCGACGCGCGCTATCGCCAATGGCAACTGGCGCGTGAGCAGCAGCGTCCGATGCTCGATCACGACGCCGCGACGCTCGCGTCCACGGCTTCGAGCAACGACGACCCGACGCCGCACGAGCCGATCGATCCGAATCGCAAGTTCGGCACCGTCGGCGCAGTCGCGCTCGACCGCCACGGGCATCTCGCCGCGGCGACCTCGACGGGCGGCGTGACCAACAAGCAGGTGGGCCGCGTCGGCGATACGCCGCTGATCGGCGCGGGCTGCTACGCGGACGACGCGACCTGCGCGGTATCGACCACCGGCTCCGGCGAAATGTTCATGCGCATGGTCGCCGCCTACGACGTCGCCGCGCAGATGGCCTATCGCCAGGTCTCGCTCGAAGAAGCCGCGCACGACGTCGTGATGAACCGCTTGCCGAAGATCGACGGACGCGGCGGCCTCGTCGCCGTCGACGCGCGGGGCAACGTCACGCTGCCGTTCAATACCGAGGGTATGTACCGCGGTTTCGCGCGGCTCGGCGAAGCGCCCGTGACGGCGATCTATCGCTAGCCGCTGGCGCGTGTCGCCACCTGCCTGAGGCCCCGATAGCCGCGTTCGAATTCAAAGCAAAGGAACCACCGTGCCGACTTCCTCGCACACCGCCAGCCCGCTTATCGAAACCCTGCCGCCGCTGCGCGTGCTCGCGGTCGACGATCTGACGGTCGCGTTCCGCCGCGGCGACTCGACCTTCAACGCGGTGCGCAATCTGTCGTTCACGGTCGAGCGCGGCGAGACGCTCGCGATCGTCGGCGAATCGGGCTCGGGCAAGTCGGTCACGTCGCTGGCGCTGATGCGGCTGATCGAGCATGGCGGCGGCCGTCTTGCCGGCGGCAGCATCGCCTTCCGGCGGCGCGACGGCAGCGTGCTCGATCTCGCGAAGGCGTCGTCCGGCACGATGCGCACGGTGCGCGGCGCCGACATCGCGATGATCTTCCAGGAGCCGATGACCTCGCTCAATCCGGTCTTCACGGTCGGCGATCAGATCAGCGAGGCGATCGCGCTGCACCAGGGCAAGAGCCGCGAGGCGGCGCGCGCCGAAACCTTGCGTCTGCTTGAGATCGTGCGGATTCCCGAGGCAAGGCGCGTCGCGGCGCGTTACCCGCATCAGCTGTCGGGCGGCATGCGCCAGCGCGTGATGATTGCGATGGCGTTGTCGTGCAAGCCCGCGCTGCTGATCGCCGATGAACCGACCACCGCGCTCGACGTCACGATCCAGGCGCAGATCCTGCAACTGATTCGCGGCTTGCAGGACGAGATGAACATGGGCGTGATCTTCATCACGCACGACATGGGCGTGGTTGCCGAAGTGGCCGACCGCGTGCTCGTCATGTATCGCGGCGAGAAGGTCGAGGAGGGCGCGTCGAACGCGCTGTTCGCCGCGCCGTCGCATCCGTACACGAAGGCGCTGCTCGCGGCGGTGCCGCGGCTCGGCTCGATGCACGGCACCGATCAGCCCGCGCGCTTTCCGATCCTGAGCGTCGAGCAGGCCGGTGCGAACGGCGCCGATGCCGCGGTGCAGCCGGCGGCGGCTGTCGCCGAAGAAGCGCAGCCGCTGGTGCGCGACGACACGCCGCCGATCCTGCGCGTGCGCGATCTGGTCACGCGCTTTCCGGTCCGTAGCGGCCTGTTCGGCCGTATGACGGGCCGTGTGCATGCGGTCGAAAAAGTCAGCTTCGATCTGCGGCCCGGCGAAACGCTCGCGCTGGTCGGCGAGTCGGGCTGCGGCAAGTCGACCACGGGCCGCTCGCTGCTGAGACTCGTCGAAAGTCAGAGTGGCTCGATCGAATTCGCTGGCAAGGAAATCAGCTCGCTGACCGGGCCCGCGTTGCAGGCGCTGCGCCGCGATATCCAGTTTATTTTCCAGGATCCGTTCGCGTCGTTGAATCCGCGCTTGACCGTCGGCTTCTCGATCATGGAGCCGCTGCTCGTGCATGGCGTCGCGCAGGGTGGACAAGCGCAGGCGCGCGTCGCGTGGCTGCTCGAGAAAGTCGGTTTACCGGCCGAGGCCGCGCGCCGCTATCCGCATGAGTTTTCGGGCGGGCAGCGTCAGCGTATCGCGATTGCTCGCGCGCTCGCGCTGAATCCGAAGGTCGTGATCGCCGACGAATCGGTGTCCGCGCTCGACGTCTCCGTGCAGGCGCAGATCGTCAATCTGATGCTCGACCTGCAGCGTGAGCTCGGCGTCGCGTATCTGTTCATTTCGCACGACATGGCGGTGGTCGAGCGGGTCAGCCATCGCGTCGCGGTGATGTATCTCGGCCAGATCGTCGAGATCGGTCCGCGTCGCGCGGTGTTCGAGGCGCCGCAGCATCCGTACACGAAGAAGCTGATGAGCGCGGTGCCGGTCGCCGATCCCGCGCGCCGTCACGCGCAACGCATGCTCGCCGCCGACGATATTCCGAGCCCGATCCGCGCGCTGCACGACGAGCCGGTCGTCGCGCCGCTCGTCGCGGTGGGACCGGATCATTTCGTCGCGCAGCATCGCGTCGGCGGTGCTTATTGAGCGAAGCGCCGCATCGCATTGAAGCGGAAGACCTGAAGCGCGAGACCCGAAGCATCAGCAATCGAAGCAACAGCAAGAGAAACATCAGCACTTGAAGCCACGCCAACCATAACGGCCCTGTCACATCCTTAACTCGCAGCCTGGAGCAATCTCATGAACCTGCTGTTCCCGTCCTCTCCGTTTCGTTTGCGCGCGCTCGTTAGCGGCGGCGCGGTGGTGTTCGCGACGCTCGCGGGCAATCTGGCGCACGCCGAAACGACGGCCGTGATGGCCGTCGCGTCGACCTTCACGTCGCTCGATCCGTACGACGCGAACGACACGCTGTCGCAGGCGGTCGCGAAATCGTTCTATCAGGGGCTGTTCGGCTTCGACAAGGACATGAAGCTCGTCAACGTGCTCGCCGACAGCTATGAGGCGAGCCCCGACGCGCGCGTCTATACGATCAAGCTGCGCCATGGCGTGAAGTTCCAGGACGGCACCGACTTCAATGCGGCCGCCGTGAAGGCGAACTTCGACCGCGTGACCGATCCGGCCAACAAGCTGAAGCGCTACAACATGTTCAGCCGCATCGAGAAAACGGAAGTGGTCGATCCGTACACGGTGCGCGTCACGCTGAAAACGCCGTTCTCGGCGTTCATCAACGTGCTCGCGCATCCGTCTGCGGTGATGATCTCGCCGGACGCGCTGAAGAAGTACGGCAAGGACATCGCGTTTCATCCGGTCGGCACGGGCCCGTTCGAACTCGTGAAGTGGGACCCGGCCGGCGACCTGACCGTGAAGAAGTTCGCCGGCTACTGGAAGAAGGGTTATCCGAAGATCGATGCGATCGACTGGAAGCCGGTCGTCGACAACAACACGCGCGCCGCGCTGATCCGCACCGGCGAAGCGGACTTCGCGTTCCAGGTGCCGTTCGAGCAGGCCGCGCAACTGCAGTCGAGCCCGAAGGTCGATCTGATCGCGGCGCCGTCGATCATCGAGCGCTACATCAGCATGAACATGAACCAGAAGCCGTTCGACAACCCGAAGGTGCGTGAGGCGCTGAATTACGCGGTCAACAAGGAAGCGCTGACGAAGGTCGCGTTCGCCGGGTACGCGACGCCGGCCGACGGCGTCGTGCCGCAGGGCGTCGACTATGCGGTCAAGCTCGGACCCTGGCCGTACGATCCCGCGAAGGCGCGCGAACTGCTGAAGGAAGCGGGCTATCCGAACGGCTTCGAAACGACGCTGTGGTCCGCGTATAACTACTCGACCGCGCAGAAGGTGATCCAGTTCGTGCAGCAGCAGCTCGCGCAGGTCGGCATCAAGGCCAGCGTCGAGGCGCTCGAGGCGGGTCAGCGCGTCGCCAAGGTCGAAAGCGCGCAGGACCCGGCGACCGCGCCGGTGCGGATGTACTACGCGGGCTGGTCGTCGTCGACCGGCGAGGCGGACTGGGCGATCAGCCCGCTGCTCGCGGGCTACTCGATTCCGCCGAAGATGGTCAACACGTCGTACTACAAGAACGACGCGGTCGACAACGATCTGAAGCAGGCGCTCGAAACGACCGACCGCACGCAGAAGGCCGCGCTCTACACCGACGCGCAGAAGCGCATCTGGGCCGACGCGCCGTGGATCTTCCTCGTCAAGGAGAAGGTCGTGTATGCGCGCAGCAAGCGTCTGTCGGGCGCTTACGTCGCGCCGGACGGCTCGTTCAACTTCGACGAGATCGCGATCAAGTGATGAGCTGACGAGGCGGCATGCGCAGGCGGCGGTTCACCCAGCCCGCCGCCGCGCCGCCGCCGCACACGAGTCCTCGTTGCCCGCCTGATTTGCCGCTCATTTGCCGCTCATTTGCCAGATTGGTCTCATGCTGAACTTCCTCGTCAAACGTCTGCTAGGCCTGCTGCCGACGCTCTTCATCGTCGCCGTGCTGGTGTTCCTGTTCGTGCATCTGCTGCCGGGCGATCCGGCGCGGCTCGCCGCCGGTCCTGAAGCGGACGAGGCGACCGTGGCCCTCGTGCGCTCCGACCTCGGGCTCGACAAGCCGCTGCCGCAGCAGTTCGTCCGTTTCTTCTGGCGGATGGCGCATGGCGACTTCGGCGTTTCGACGCGCAGCAAGCGGCCGGTGAGCCAGGAGATTGCGGAACGCTTCTTCCCGACGTTGTGGCTGACGATCGCGAGCATGGTGTGGGCGGTCGTGATCGGCATGGCAATCGGCATCGCCTCGGCGGTGTGGCGCAACCGCTGGCCGGACCGCCTGGGCATGACGCTCGCGGTGTCGGGCATTTCGTTTCCGGCGTTCGCGCTCGGCATGCTGCTGATGCAGATTTTCTCGGTGCAACTCGGCTGGCTGCCGATCGTCGGCGACGGTTCGTGGCGCAGCTACGTGCTGCCGTCGCTGACGCTCGGCGCGGCGGTCGCGGCCGTGATGGCGCGCTTCACGCGGGCCTCGTTCGTCGAGGTGCTGCACGAGGACTTCGTGCGCACCGCGCGCGCGAAGGGCGTGCCCGAGCGGCTCGTGATCATCAAGCACTGCCTGCGCAACGCGCTGATTCCCGTCGTCACGATGATGGGGTTGCAGTTCGGCTTTCTGCTCGGCGGCTCGATCGTCGTCGAAGTGGTGTTCAACTGGCCGGGCCTCGGCCGTTTGCTCGTCGATGCGGTGTCGATGCGCGACTATCCGATCATTCAGGCCGAGGTGCTGTTGTTCTCGCTCGAATTCATCATCATCAACCTGATCGTCGACGTGCTGTACGCGGTGATCAACCCGACCATCCGTTTCAAGTGAGGCCCGCATGAGCACCACCGCCACCGGGCCGAATGCGGCCACTCCCACTGCCTCCGAACGCGCGATCCGCACACCGTGGAGCGAGTTCTGGCGCAAGTTTCGCAAGCAGCATGTCGCGCTGGCCGCCGGCGTGTTCGTGCTGCTCCTGATCGTGGTCGCGATCATCGCGCCGCATATCGTGCCGTACGACCCCGAGAATTTCTTCGACTACGACGCGCTGAACGCGGGGCCGTCGGCCGCGCACTGGTTCGGCGTCGATTCGCTGGGCCGCGATATCTTCAGCCGCATCCTCGTCGGCTCGCGCATTTCGCTCGAGGCAGGCTTTCTGTCCGTGGCGATCGGCGCGGTGATCGGCACGTTCTTCGGTCTGCTTGCCGGTTACTACGAGGGCTGGTGGGATCGCATCACAATGCGCGTGGCCGACGTGCTGTTCGCGTTCCCCGGCATTCTGCTCGCGATCGGCGTGGTCGCGATTCTCGGCAACGGCATGATCAACGTGATCTGCGCCGTGGCGATCTTCAGCATTCCGGCGTTCGCGCGGCTCGTGCGCGGCAATACGCTGATGCTCAAGCAGCTCACCTATGTCGAGGCGGCACGCAGCATCGGCGCGTCGGACTGGACGATCATGGCGCGGCACATTCTGCCGGGCACGATTTCGTCGGTCGTCGTGTATCTGACGATGCGCATCGGCACGTCGATCATCACGGCGGCGAGCCTGTCGTTTCTCGGCTTGGGCGCGCAGCCGCCGACGCCCGAGTGGGGCGCGATGCTCAACGAAGCTCGCGCCGACATGGTGACCGCGCCGCATATCGCGCTGTTTCCGAGCCTCGCTATCTTCCTGACCGTGCTCGCGTTCAACCTGCTCGGCGATGGTCTGCGCGATGCGCTCGATCCGAAGCTGGATCGGCCATGAGCATGAGCAACCATCATTCGGCTGAGCGCACGCCGCATATCGGCACGTTGCCGGCCGGAGCGCTCGGCACGATCGCCGACGTGGACGGCGTCAGCGTCGGTCATTGCACGCTTGCCGAAGGCGCGCTGCAAACCGGCGTGACCGTGATCCGGCCGCATCGCGGCGATCCGTTCGTCGACAAGGTGCCGGCCGCCGCGTCGGTGATCAACGGCTTCGGCAAGAGCATCGGGCTCGTGCAGCTCGACGAACTCGGCACGCTGGAGACGCCGATCGCGCTGACCAACACCTTCGGCGTCGGTACGGTCGCGCAGGCGCAGATCCGCGCGGCGATTCGCGCGAATCCGCGCATCGGCCGCGAATGGTCGACGCTCAATCCGCTCGTGTTCGAGTGCAACGACGGCTACCTGAACGACATTCAGGCGCTTGCCGTGACCGAACGGCATTTCAACGAAGCATTCGACGCGGCAAGCGCCGATGTCGCGAGCGGTGCGCTCGGCGCGGGGCGCGGCATGTCGTGTTTCGATCTGAAGGGCGGCATCGGCACTGCGTCGCGCGTGTTCAGTGCGGGGGGCCGCGACTACACCGTTGGCGCGCTCGTGCTTGCCAACTTCGGCCGTCTGCCGATGCTGACGATCGACGGCACGCCGCTCGGCCGCATGCTGGCCGAACGCGCGGCCGTCGCTGAGGCGGCGAATGCTGCCAGTGCCGCTGCTCACGCGACCCCCGACCAACCCGAGCAAGGCTCGATCATCATGATCGTCGCGACCGATGCGCCGCTCGACGCGCGCCAGCTGAAACGCCTGTCGTTGCGCGCGGCGGCCGGTCTCGCGCGCACCGGCTCGGTGTACGGCCACGGCAGCGGCGATATCGCGCTGGCGTTTTCGACCGCGTACACGGTGCCGCACGGCGCGGACTTCGTCGCGCTGCCGCCGCTGGTCGCGGATCACTGTATGGACCCGCTGTTTCGCGCCTGCGCCGACAGCCTCGAACAGGCGATCGTCGATGCATTGTGGAGCGCCGAGTCGGTCACCGGTCGCGACGGTCATCGGCGGCTGTCGCTGCGCGACAGCGTGCCGGACCTTGCCCACCTGCTGAGGAATTCCGCGCGATGAAAGTCCTGATCTCCACCGACATCGAAGGCATCGCCGGCGTGTTCCATGCCGAGCAGACGCGCGCGGGCAACGGCGAATACGAAGCCGCGCGACGCTGGATGACGCTCGAAGCCAACGCGGCCGTCGAAGGCGCGTTCGCGGGCGGCGCGACCGACGTGTGGGTCAATGATTCGCACGGCGGCTTTCGCAACCTGCTGCCCGATCTGCTCGATCCGCGCGCCCAGCTCGTGCTCGGCAAGCCGCGCACGCTCGGCATGATGGCCGGGCTCGAATACGGTGCGGCGCTGGTCTTCATGCTCGGCTATCACGCGAAGGCGCAAACGCGCGGCATCCTCGCGCACACGATCAACAGCTTCGCGTTCGCGCGCGTGGCGTTCAACGGCGTGGAGCTGGGCGAAGCGGGGCTGTACGGTGCGCTCGCCGAAGAATATGGCGCGCGTGTGGTGCTTTTATCGGGTGACGACGTGTTCGCCGAGGAAACCGCGCCGCGTTTTCCCGGCGCGCGTTTCGTCGTCACGAAGACCGCGACCGGGCAAGCAAGCGGCGTCACGCAGTCGCCCGCGAGCGTGCGCGAGGCGCTGCGGGCCGCCGCGCGCGACGTGGTCCGTCAGCATGTCGAAGCGGCCCGCGCGCCTGCCGCGACGCGCGCGGAGCCGCGAACGATCGACTGCGAACTGCGCGTGCAAACGAGCGGGCTCGCCGATCTGTTCTGCCAATGGCCGACGCTTACGCGCGTCGATGGCGTGACGTTGCGCTTCAGTGCGGCGTCGGCCGAGCATGCGGTGCGGATGCTGAACTGTCTGTCGGCGATGTCGTTCATGCTGCGCTGAGCCGCGCGGCGTCGAGCCGCCGGCTTACTGCTGCTGCCGGCTCAACTCGCGCGCCGCGTGATCGATCGCCTCCGCCACCGCCCCGGCGTGCGACACCGGCGCGAGATGGCTCGACGCGACCGGCACCACCTTCGCGCCGATGCGCGCGGCGATCATTCTCTGCAGATCGGGCGACACCGCGTGGTCTTTCGTCGTCAGCACGTACCACGACGGTTTGTCCTTCCAGCCGACCTGATCGACCGGTTCGTCGAATGCGCTCGCGGCGATCGGCACCTGCGCGGCGGCGAGCACGCGTGCGACGGTCTCGGGCACGTCGGCGGCGAGATCGGCGTGATAGCGCGCGCGGTCGATCCACAAAAACCCGTTCGCGTCCTTGCTGATGCTCTGGCCGGCCGGCATCGGCCCGCCGGCCTTCATCACGTCCATCGCCGATTCGTGCAGTTGCGGCGCAAGCGCGGCGACATACACGAGCCCGGCGACGTTCGGCGCGTTCGCGGCGACCTCGGTGATCACGACGCCGCCCCACGAGTGCCCGACCAGCAGCACCGGACCGTTCTCGCGATCGAGCACGCGGCGGGTCGCGGCGACGTCGTCGGCGAGCGAGGTCAGCGGGTTCTGCACCGAGCTCACGTGATAACCCTTTTGCTGCAGCTTCGCGACCACGCCGTTCCAGCTCGATCCGTCGACGAACGCGCCATGCACGAGCACGATGTTGCGCACCGGGCCGCCGAGCGCGACGGCAGGCGGCTTGCTGGCAGTAGCGGGGGCAGGCGCTGGCGCTGGCTGGCCGCTTGCCTGCGACGCGGCGTCATCGGCCGGTTGCTGGGCGGCGGGCACCGTCTGCGCGAGCGCGGACGTACTGACGCCCGCGAAACAGAGGCACAACACGGCGGCGCAAAGCAGACGTTTGGGCAACATAGCGAAGCTCCGCGGCGTGAAAAGTGGACTTCGGCAACATACCCGGGCGCGATCCCCGTGACAATCACAATCCGCGCGCTTGAGTGCGGCGCAGAACGAAGCGGGCGGCTCCGAATGTCAGAGGAATATCGGTCGGGGTAAAATTAGCGGTTTTGCCAGACCGGACCGTACGGTCCAGCCGTGCAATCTGCCACAGCGCTGCCTTCGACAGCGTTCCACGCCCAGCGGCGACATGCGGCGAACACAGGGGCGCTGACGCCGGGCTTGTCGATCTCGGTGTGGCTGGTGCCGGCATGGCTCGTGCTGATGTGGGGCGGCTACGTGATCAAGCGACGCCGCGAGGTTGCGCGCGCTGGCATGGGGGGCCGCGAGCCGATAAGCGCCGATCGGCGCGACGCGTGGTATTCCGCGGCGAACACGGCGATTCGCCGCCGACGAACGATCTTCGCGCGGCGAAGTTCCCGACATAGGTCGGTCTCGTGTGGGCGAGCGCACAGATCGATTTTTGCGAATCGGTAATCTCTGTCCGGTCGTCCGGCACGAAGCCGGCATGGCTGGCCATGCCGGCCATCCCCGGACCGTACCGACGACATGGTCTGCTGGTACGCCCCCGCTAGCGCGGGTCTCAAGGGCGCAGCAACTCCCACGTTGATTGACGTACCGCGGAGAGACACCATGTTCAACGCAGGCGCCGTACGGACCAGGTCGAACTTCGGCGCGGGTGCCGCGCTCCTTTTGCTGATTGCGGTAGCCTGCCTCGCGCTGCGTATCCTGCACGTCGTCGCCAAGTTTCGTGGCAACGTCCCTGACGCCTTCGGCGATTTCAATTTCTACCTGTACGCCTTCAACGTCGTGCTGCATGACCCGGCGCGCCTGTACGATCACGACGCGCTCATCGCGTTTTTGCAGGGCATCGGCGCGCGCTCGACGGGCGACGACATCTTCTACGCCTACCCGCCGCAGTTCGCGCTGGTGTTTGCGCCGCTCGCGCTGCTGACGCCGCTCGCCGCGAAAATCGTCTGGGTGAGTGCGTCGATCGTGTTGTTCTCGGTGGCCTTGTATCTCGTCGTCACGATGGCGTACCGCGGCACGGAGCGCAGCGTGAACCTGCTGCTGGTGGCGGTCGCGCTGCTGAGCTTTCCGCTCGTCGAAGATACCTACGACGGCCAATCGAACGAACTGCTGTTCTTCCTGTTGATTGCGACTTTCGCGCTGATCGAGCGTGGCAAAGGTTATGCCGCTGGACTCTTTCTTGGCTTTGCGAGCGCGATCAAGCTCACGCCCCTGGCGGTTGCCGGCCTGCTGTTGCTGCGTCGCGAATGGCGGACGTTCGTGATGGCGAGCGTCGTTGCGATTGCGTTGACGTTGATCACCGGAGCGCGCCTCGGCTTCGACGTTTTGTGGCACTACTTCGTGTCGGACATGCCGCGCCTGAACGGCATGGCACTGGCGATGAGCGGTGGCGGCGCGCCGATGAACAATGCCGTGAGGGGCGCGCTGCAGACGCTATCGGCGACGATCGGCATGCCGGTGTCCGGTACGTTGCTGTCGATTGCTTCGCATGCGTTGGTGCTGGCTGCTTGCCTGCTGTCCGCGTATCTGGTGTTTCGCCGCCATCGGGACAGCCGCATCGACTACGCGCTCGCTTCGATGACGATGCTCGTGGCTTATCCGATCCTCGAGCCGATCCACATGGTGCTCGCGTTGATCCCGTTGCTGATTTTGCTGGGGACCGCCTTCGAAGCGCGCGGCGGGCAGCTGTCGGCGCTCGGTCCGAGACTGGAGATGCTGCTGGCCGCGATCGTCGTAGTCTTGCTGTTCTTTGCGGCGCGATTCGTGTCCTACACGGTCGCGGCGCTGATCATTTACGGGCTCTGTGTCGCAAGGTACTTTCCACCGTCGGGAGTGAGGCGGCGAGGGCGTGCTTACCAGCCTGGATGAATGATCCCGGTGTGGCTAAAGGGTTTTTGATGGGAGATGCGACTGGCGATGTCTTCCGGACGATTGGGAATCGGGAAGATTGTTTGATGGCAGGGCCGGAATGAAAAACCCCCTGCTATCGCTTTGCTTGAGCGGGGTTGAGGAATTTTGCCGGTACGGATACCACCAAAAATACCACCGGGCGTGCGTATTTGCCGGAATGAGCGGGCGAAAACTTATCGGCGAACCGGGCATATGACAGTCGGCTGAGTTCAACCCGGAACTGCCGGTCATGTCCGCACGTCTTCAATGGCTGCTCGCGAGGGCGGACAGATATGGCGGGTAGATGCGCCGTGCCATTCGCATCCAAACTTCCGCAATTTCCTTGGGCTCTTTGACCGCCGAGATTGCGGAAAGCCTCTACTCAAAGCGATGTTTGCTGTCGGAGATACTTGTTTGTTTAGCCCTGGTCGAGTCTAGATTTCAGCTACGCGGGGACATTTAGTACCGTGTCAGGATGTGAATGCGTCGAATGAATCATGGTGCAATCGCTTCGCGGCGCAAACCTCGGCATCTTGTGGTCCCTCGCAAGCGTTGCCGACGACGAGACGAAAATATCCCGCCAGAAGATTAGATGCCAGTCCCCGTAGGCCATCGCCTTCACAGCGGCGAGCCGGAATGAGACGTGAATATGGGTAGCCAACGCAACGAACCTTCTGTCGACAGTTCAGGCAGTCTTTCGCGGCGACGCGTTCCACCGAAAGTTCAGCAACCTGTTAGTGTACGAGGCGGTATAGTACCCTCACCTGTGAATCACGAGATACACACCAATGATGCACCCCTAATTAAGGTGATTAACGAATGACCCGAGGCGCGTTTCGCCGCGCTTGACCGGAAAGACTTGGATACATTAGATGAACAGGACAAAAGCACTTGATCCCGCCTTGCAAATTGGTGAGCAACGCGATGAGTCAACATATCTAACACAGTTTTCCGTCACACGAGAAGCGGTGTACATTTTTGACTTTGACGGTGTAATTGCGAGCGCAAACGAAGACCGGCTATATAAGGCACCCCTTTCAGACGAGGAGAGGGCGTTCACTGCCCAAGCGGCACATAAGCTTGGCGTACGGTGCGAAGGCATGGATCCTCGATATCAACGTCACCTCGTTCACCAAGCGGCACTATGGTTTATGGATAGTCCAATAGCACCTGGACCTTTGCTTGAAAAAGCGAGAGAGGCAAACTGCGAGGCTAGGTTGTTTATCCTCACCGCTCGAAGCGGTTGGTATGCTGTTGAGCGATGTCGCGATTTTTTGCGTGCCAATCTGCTGCTACCCGTTGAAACATTTCACGTCGGACGCACCGGAAAGGTTGCGCAAGTTGAGCTTGTTTGCAATGAGTTTGATGACGCGAAAATCTTCTTTATCGATGACTCGATCGCACATTTGAAAGCAGTGGACTTGGCCTTGGGTAATCGCGTGTCAAAAGTATTTGTTCGAGACGGGCTGGAGGAAAAGGAGTCCCGACTGCTTAGCCCCGGCACCGACGAACTCCGTAGACTCTATGTCGAAGTTGTTCAATCTGCAATGGAGAATTGCAATTAACCCAGCTTGACGAACAGAGGAGCCGGTGATGTCCATAACCATTAAAGATGAACCACTCTCAGCTGATTTGAAGGCGCTTTTGGAGCATACGAGGAGCCAGTTTCAATACCATGCTAAACAGCGATTGGATTCAATTCGATACTTTTTTGCGGCTTTCGGATTGGTTGGTGCCTTGGTCGCAAAGATGCATATCGAAAGTGATGCCAATTCAGTCGCTGTTGTCCTGGTAACTTTTACCGCTCTTTTGTTTACAGTGTCGTTTTGGGTTCTGGACTTCAGAAATGCCCAGATGGTCGAGACCGACGAAGATGCACTTAAACAAATTGAAGAGAAAGTTAAAGATGCATTCCAGCTTGACAAATTCGACGCCACCAAACAAAACGAAAAACCACACCAGTGGCGGCGATATAAAATCGTAACGCGAATCTTGTTCGGCTATCTTTCAATTGTGCTGTTTGTATGTTTTATCGTGGATGTTGCGAAATTGCTTTGCCATAAATAGTTCAGTCTGAATAACTCAGAGCGTCCGACCGGCCGCTTTGAGGATCGGTCGGCCATGCGGATGTCCGAACAGAAGTGCGTGCGAGAGGCGCTTCCTGGCCGAACCTTGCCAATCGTTGTGCGATCGACAAGTGTCGTGTCATGACCGGCAGCACGCGACCCGTAAGCGACAGAGGTAAATCGCGAAAGTGGCCGCACAAAGGCTGTGCTGCCACGCGGTTCGATGCGTGCGGTTGTTGGCTCTCGGCCCACATGCTCTAATGGGGTCATCTATTTCCGGTGCCCCGCCCCCGTCATGCCATTATTCGAGCCCATCACGCTGACTACTCCACGCCTCGTTCTGCGGCCGCTTCGTCATGAAGACGCGCAACCACTGTTCGCGATCTGGTCGGACGCGGATGCGATGCGCTATTTTTCGTTTCCGGCGATGACTTCCATGGATCAGACAACGGATCGAGTCGCACGTAAATTGAATATGTCAGCTGGCGGCCAGGACTTCATCTGTGCAGTCGAGTTGCAGACAACCGGCGAAGTGCTCGGTGATTGCGCTCTCTTTCATGCAGACGAGCAATGCCGACGCGCGGAGATAGGCTTTGGTCTGCAACGCAAGCATTGGGGAAACGGATATATGAGTGAGGCGGTTTCCGCGCTGATCGAGCACGCGTTCGGCACGCTGAATTTACGCCGGATTGAGGCGGATATCGACCCACGAAATGTAGCCTCGGCGCTTCTTCTCGAACGGCTCGGATTTGTCCGCGAAGGGTTGTTGCGTGATCGCTGGATAGTTGGCGATGAGGTGTCGGATAGCGCGCTGTACGGGCTGCTCGAAAGTGATCGTCGGGCGTAGATGGCCACTCGCTGACGCTAGGATGTTAACTTGACGCTGCGCCGTGAGCGACCGGAATTCTCTCTGATTGTCGCGAATTTACGCGGCGGCTCGTAACCTGCGTGCTCGAACGATAAACGCACCCCAGACTACAGCGTGGTCTCTTTATGAAGAATTACTTCGACAGCCCCTTCAAGGGGAAGCCGCTTTCAGGGCAGGTCACCAATCCCAACATCATCGTGGGGCGTTACAGCTACTACTCTGGCTACTATCACGGACACTCCTTTGATGACTGTGCGCGCTACCTGTTGCCAGACCGCACAGGTGTCGACCGGCTGATCATCGGTAGCTTCTGCTCTGTCGGAAGTGGTGCGACGTTCATGATGGCGGGCAACCAGGGGCACCGGAACGATTGGGTAACCACATTTCCCTTCTTCTACATGACGGAAGAACCGGCGTTTGCTGACGCCTGCGATGCATTCGAACCCGCCGGCGATACGGTTGTCGGGAATGACGTCTGGATCGGTTCCGAAGCGATGATCATGCCAGGTGTTCACATCGGTCACGGTGCCGTGATCGGGAGTTGCGCCGTTGTCACGAAGGACGTTGAACCCTATACGATCATCGGCGGGAATCCGGCAAAGCCGATCCGAAAGCGCTTTTCGGACGATGAGATCGGGATGCTCCTTGAGATGAACTGGTGGGACTGGCCGCTGGACGAGATCGGCAAGTCGATGAAGTTGCTCTGTGCCACGGATATCGCAGCATTGTATGAACGCTGGAGCAGCTCATCGTTATCGGGTCGCTAACACTCGCGTCGACCGACACGCACGCAGTTGACGATCTGGGCGTTGACCTTGACTGACCGATCTTGGCCGATGGAAGCCAGTCCACAGGCAGAATCGCCTATACCTCGCTTGTGACTGGCTGGCGAGGAATTCTGTAAACCACAGACTTGTACTTTGGCGTCGCGCGGCTTTCCACAATGACGCCGCCTAGCGATTCGGCGATGCGCCGGCTGGGACGGTTCTCTTCGGCAACCGGATAGGTAAAGCTTTCACAACCAATGGTTCGCGTTGCCCAGTGTGCAACAAGGGTCACAGCTTCACAACCAAACCCATTTCGATGACGATCTTCACGAATCCAGATACCGAGTTCCGGGCTCTCGGTGCGGACGCGGTGAAGCCCGGCTAACCCAAGGAAACTCCCGTCGGTGCGTTGACGTATCGCGAACACATAGTCTGACCCATCGTCAATCGACGGTACCCAGGACCGCCAAACACCATCAAAATCCTGCCGGGATGCTGGCGGCTCCCACGCCATGTGACGGGTGAGCGAAGGGGTGATGAACGAGAACGCAGCATCCGCGTCGTTGGCCGAGAACGGTTTGATCAAGAGCCGGGTTGATTCAATTTGGATTTCTGTCGGCCGCAGCATCATCTCAAGTCTTCCGTCGAGGTTTGTCTATATTCACCGATTGTCGACGAATCAGAAACGTGTGTCGAATGTCTCATCCTGACCGGACAGCGTCCGATTGCTGTCCGGCGATCACCACTCAGACTTCCGTCTGTTCGGCCATGTCAAGCGCGTCGTCAAACTCGATGCCAAGATATCTGACGGTACTTTCAAGCTTCGTATGACCAAGCAAAAGCTGTACGGCTCTGAGATTCTTCGTACGGCGATAGATCAACGAGACCTTCGTCCGACGCATCGTGTGCGTGCCATAGGCGGAATCGTCGAGCCCGATCGATTTTATCCAGCGATGGACGATCCGTGCGTACTGACGGGTCGAAAGATGGGGCGACGCGTGTATTCGCCCCGGGACCAGGAAATCTGAAGGACACAGAGCTGCTGCCTTGATCCAGCTTTCCACGCTATCCCGCGTTTGCTCGGTGATCTCGAATTGCACCGGCCGCTGCGTTTTCTGTTGCATAACGGTCGCCCGGGGTGCTACGTGTGCCCAGACAGACATCGCGGACTCGAAGTTTTGTCAGGTCGCACGCTCGAAGTTTGCTGTCGATCGCCAGATTGAACATCGCCAGATCACGGGTTTTCGCCCCCAATTGCAGGCGAATCCGAATGGCCCAAATCTCCTTGAGCTTCAGCGGCGACTTCTGCCCGGTTTGCTTGTCATTGTTTCACGGCACACGCGGCACGTTGCCGATGATAATCGCGTCCATTTCGACTCTTCTTTCAAGTGAAGAGAAAATCAGTCTGCGCCAACCTCGATGAGCGATACCCGACCCGCAAGGGTCGTTCAATTTTCTCCATAACGGTTATCAGTTCGCGGTCAGTTCCTGCTGTCGCCGCACTCGCGCGTCTTCGTCAAGACGTGTCTCTTCGAGTTCCTGCAGCACGCTATCGAGGTCGACTGGTCGCGTGTCGAGCTCGATGCGGCCGGTCAGTTTGACCTCGACATGCAGCCCGCCTGCTTCGAACAGCGCCCAGATCTCCGTTCCGTAATCCGCGCCGAGAATTTGCGGTGCAAACCGTCCGAAGTACGCAGCGAGGTTGTCGACGTCACGCTTGAGCATCGAGGCGGCTTCGTTGTTGGCGGCGGCGTCGATGGCCTGAGGCAGATCGATGATCACCGGTCCATCAGCCGCCAGCAGGATGTTGTATTCGGACAGGTCGCCGTGAATCACACCCGCGCAGAGCATGCGGACAACCTGGTTGAGCAGCAGGGCGTGCAGTTCAAGGGCGCGCGCTTCAGTCAGATGGACGTCGTTGAGGCGTGGCGCGACGTCACCCGTTGCGTCGACCACCAGTTCCATCAGTAACACCCCATCGGTACAGATATAGGGTTGCGGCACTCGCACGCCCCCGTCGGCAAGTCGGAATAGTGCGTCGACTTCGGCGTTTTGCCACAACTCCTCCTGCATCTGGCGCCCATAGCGAGTACCTTTTTCCATCGCACGCGCCTGCCGGCTGTTCTTGACCTTGCGGCCGTCCCGATACGATGCGGCTTGCCGGAAACTGCGCTGCTTCGCGTCCTTGTAGACCTTTGCACACCGCATCGAGTCGCCGCTGCGCACGACGTAGACGGTTGCTTCCTTGCCGCTCATCAACTGGCCGATCACTTCGTCGATGAGTCCTTCGTCAAGAAGCGGTGCAAGCCGTTTGGGTATTTTCATACGACCGACCAGTGCGGCTCGTGGCGCGTGCGTTCGAAATGCGTGGAAGGCGAATGGGTCGCTGAGGTGTGCGGAATCGGCGAACCGATGAATCGCGTGGGCGGTTCCGCTCGTCGGGTTGCTGCATGGGGAGTGGAGGGAGTCATGCCGGATTATAAAGGGAGCGAGGGGGAGGCGACTCAAATCAAATTTCCTGGCGACTGCGCAGATGCATTGTCGCCGCTCCTGGCCGCTGGCTACTCGCCATGACGGGCAGCGCCCGACCCACAACGGGCATTCGACTTTCTCCAAAGCGGCAACGGTTGCGCAGGTGTCGATTTTTGGTCTCTTCGAGGATGCGCTCGCGGACGTACGCGCCGTATTGGCGCGAACAGCGGCTTCGGGCGAATGATCTGCTGCGCGAGTGCCGCCAGCGGCTGGAAAGGTCATAGACCAGCGGTACGGTCGCTGCCCGCGAGCGTCCGCGCTACGGGCGCGAAAAACCGCAATGTTCCTGCGGGCGCTTTTTTCCGTTTCATCGAGAGCCGTGGAGATTTTGGGCTGTCGCCCATGTACGGACTGCCTGTCGCACGGTAATTATCTGACTGCTGTCAACCCAGACAGCGACTTCAGATAGACCATCGACACACCCATGTCCCTGTCCGTATTTGAAATGCACTCCGTGGAGCTGTTCTGCCAGCGGCCACCGGGTGCCTGTTATGTCATCTGCGACGAAAGGCACTATAAAGCGTGTCTCGGCAAGGCCGCAGACCTTCAGAGGGCCAGTGCGGAGACCCGGGAATTTCTTGACATTGCCCAACTGAATCACAGGAAGTGGGAGGAGGACCGGAAACTGGTCAGGAATCTCATTGGCGGTCACTGGCTGTTTTTTCATGATGTACGGGACCGGAACCCTGACACCGATGGCTGGTGGGTCATCCTTGCGCTTCTCGAAGAGGTGCGCCGCGGTGCCCTGCTTGCCATTAAAGGCCCTCGCGATAGCCTGTTTCCGTCACCCTACGGCAGCACGCCGTTGAGGGATATCGCAGCGAGGGCCGGTAATCGCCCGGACGGCGAACCTGTGCTGTCTGTCCAGTATGATCCGGCCACCTTGCAAACCCGGCTGAACGCTGCGCGCGCAGCCAGGGCTGGCGATAGAGGCGCATCAACGCTGCTCGGCGACGTGCAGCCGTTTGAGTATGTGCCTGATGCGTTGAGCGGCGATGTCGTTGAACTCGCCGCGAGCACGAACAATCCAAACTACGCGGCGAAGATGCTGGGGTATGGCCGCGACACGTTTGGCGACATGGTCCATGCGATGAAATATGACCTCAAGCTGCGAGGCGATGACAATGTCATTTGGCACGATAGTGGGGACGTTGAATTTAGAAAAAACATCATCGGCAATATGCACGACTATGCAAACTGATCTTCATACGATGAACGCACATCAACTCGCACATGCATCATTTTCAATAGCCGGGGATGATTTAGATCCCGAGGTTTGGACCAGATATTTCGGCGTTCCGCCCGACACGGCGATAGTCAAGGGGAAGCGGTTTATGACTCCGTCGGGGCGATTGAGCAGCATGCCGGGGCGTACCGGCGTGTGGGGGGTGAGAAGCAAAGCCGCCGTTCATAGCGACTCGCTGGAACCGCATCTCCGCTATCTTATTGATCGCCTGAATTTGCCGCGAGACGACTTGCGCCAGCTACTCGCAGACAAGGGCGCACAGATGCGTTTCTTCTGTTATTGGGACAACGAGAGCGGCGACCGCGTGCCTGATGTGCCCGACGATATTCGCACCATGATGGAAGCCATGGGCGGCACGATTGAGATTGATGAATATCGATAGAGCCTCGCTCGAATGCTCTTCGAGGATGCGCTCGCGGACGTACGCGCCGTATTGGCGCGAACAGCGGCTTCGGGCGAATGATCTGCTGCGCGAGTGCCGCCAGCGGCTGGAAAGGTCATAGACCAGCGGTACGGTCGCTGCCCGCGAGCATCCGCGCTACGGGCGCGAAAAACCGCAATGTTCCTGAGGGCGCTTTTTTCCGTTTCATCGAGAGCCGTGGAGATTTTGGGCTGTCGCCCATGTACGGACTGCCTGTCGCACGGTAATTATCTGACTGCTGTCAACCCCGGCAGCGACTTCAGATAGACCATCGACACGCCTATGTCCCTGTCCGTATTTGAAATGCACTCCGTGGAGCTGTTCTGCCAGCGGCCACCGGGTGCCTGTTATGTCATCTGCGACGAATGGCACTATAAAGCGTGCCTCGGCAAGGCCGCAGACCTTCAGAGGGCCAGTGCGGAGACGCGGGAATTTCTTGCTATCGCCGCACTGAATCGCAGGAAGTGGGAGGAGGACCGGAAGCTGGTCAGGAATCTCATTGGCCGCAGCTGGCTGTTTTTTCATAGGGTCCGGGACCGCGATCCTGACGCCGATGGCTGGTGGGTCATCGTTGCGCTTCTCGAAGAGGTTCGCCGGGGCAAACTGCTTGCCGTTAAAGGTCCGCGTCACGGCCTGTTTCCGTCACCGTACAGCAGCACGCCGTTAATGAATCCCGTAGCGAAGGCCCGCAGTCAGCCGAACGGCGAACCCATTCTGTCTGTGCAGTACGATCCGGCCACCTGGCAAACCCAACTGAACGCTGCCCGCGCAGCCAGAGCTAGCGATAGAGGCGCATCAACGCTGCTCGGCGACGCGCAGCCGTTTGAGTATGTGCCTGACGCGTTGAGCGGCGATGTCGTTGAACTCGCCGCGAGCACGAACAACCCAAACTACGCGGCGAAGATGCTGGGGTATGACCGCAAGACGTTTGGGGCTATCTTGCACAGGTTCAAGCCAGGCAATGGCTTGGGGCCAGCCGATAACGTCATCTGGCATGACAACGGCGACGTGTACTTTAATGGTAACCACATCGGAAATTTTCATGACTGGGCAAACTGAGGCCGCTCCAATGGCAGATCACCAACTTGCGCACGCGACCTTTTACATATCCGGCGACTCATTGGAGCCAGCCTTTTGGACGGCGTATTTCGACATCAAGCCGGATACAGCGATTACCAAGGGACAGCCGTTCACCACACCGTCTGGGCGACCGAGCAGCGCGCCGGGCCGCGTTGGCCTTTGGGGCGTGCGCAGTGAGGGCGCAGTTCGTAGCGATTCACTTGAGCCGCATTTGCGTTACCTGATTGGGCGCCTGAATCTGCCGAGAGCGGAACTTGGCCAACTGCTCGCAGACAAGGGACTTCGGATGCGCTTCTTCTGTTACTGGTACAACGAGAGCGGCGACCGCGTGCCTGATGTGCCCGACGATATTCGCACCATGATGGAAGCCATGGGCGGCACGGTTGAGATTGATGAATATCGGTAGAGCCTCGCTCGAATGCACAAGCCGATCCTCGCGAGTCGGCTTTTTTGTGCGAGCTTGTAAGGCACAGCGCAAGTGTTATGGGCCGCACTTCTGAATTAATCCTCTATGCATGCAAACATGCACGGCCCACGCTTCCATCATCGGGCGGCGCTGTTCCAAAAGGTTGTCCCGCTGAGGTAGTCAGGCGACCGTCCCGCCTTTGATCGGAATGACTTCGGCCCCGGCCTTGATCCGGTCAAGGTAATCGGCCCAGCGATATCGACCCGCTTTCAACGGGCTGACCGCGCTTTTCCATCCAGGCGAGCGCAACGGCTTCGAATGAATTGGCAGCAGCAAGGCGGGCGGCGCGTTTCCCGGCCTTTTTGGCTTCCCCCGGATCAATGTTTTGCTGCCAGTTTTTCGCGGGCGTCGTCCCGACGCTTGCGGGCATCGGCAAGCGGCACGTCTGGATAGACGCCAAGTGCGAGGCTCTTTTCCTTTCCGGCAAAACGGTACTTGAAAATCCATCGCTTGCTGCCCGTTGGCGTGACCAGCAGCAGCAGGCCGCCACCGTCGTACAGCTCTGCTGTTTTTCACCCGGCTTCGTGTTACGGATCGTGGCATCGGTCAGCGCGATGTTTGCGTCTCCGGTTGTCGCGCCGCTGCCGGGGGCGTTTTCCATCCGACGGGCGCTTGAATCGTGGCACCCCCGAAATGACCCCCCTGGTGGGGGTTGTAATCGCTGGTGAACCCTTGGAGACTACAGCAAACAAAAGCCCCGCTCAGCGATAGCTGTCGGGGCTTCGTGATGAACCGTTGAAACCGGTTGAAGAGTGTTTGGTGCCCAGGGCCGGAATCGAACCGGCACGCCTTGCGGCGGGGGATTTTGAGTCCCCTGCGTCTACCAATTTCACCACCTGGGCAGATACTGCAGCGCGCTGCATCGGGAGTTCAGCGCGCGAGGAAGACGCAGATTATGGCCGAAAATCGGTAGACGGGCAAGTCGATTGCCTTCACCCAGTCGATTGCCTTCACCCGCCACAGCGCGTTCGCGGCGAGCGGTGCTCAGACCGTGCGCGAGAATCGTGTGAGCGTCTGCTCGCCCAGATAGCGGTCAAATACCATCGCGAGATTGCGCACGAGCATGCGGCCGGCCATTCGCACTTCGAGCTTGCGTGCGCCGAGCGAGATCAGCCCGTCGTCCTCGAATGAACGCAGACGCGAGAGTTCCGGCGCGAACGTGTCGGCGAAGTGGATGCCGTACGCCGCTTCGAATTCGTCGAAGCGCAGTTCGAGGTTGCACATCAGCTGCGTGATCACGTCGCGCCGCAGACGGTCGTCGGCGGACAGGCGGATGCCGCGCGCGATCGCGAGCCGGCCCGCATCGATCGAGTCGGTGTAAGCGGGCAACTCTCGCGCGTTCTGCGCGTACACGTCGCCGACCTTGCCGATTGACGAGGCGCCAAAACCGATCAGATCGCACTCGGCCCGCGTGCTATAGCCCTGAAAATTGCGATGCAGCGTGCGCTGCGCCTGCGCGCGAGCGAGCTCGTCGGTGGGCAGCGCGAAGTGATCCATGCCGATGTACACATAGCCCGCTTCATTCAGCCGTTCGACGACCCGTTGCAGCAGAGCCAGCCGCTCCTCGCTCGACGGCAGCGTCGCGGGATCCATCTGGCGCTGCATCTTGAAGCGCTGCGGCATGTGCGCATACGCGAACACCGACAGCCGGTCCGGCGCCAGTTCGAGCATCGTGTCGAGCGTGCGGCTGAAGCTCACGACGGTTTGATGCGGCAGCCCGTAAATCAGATCGACGCCGATCGAATGAAAACCGTACGCGCGCGCCGCCTGCATCACCGATGCGGTCATCTCGAACGGCTGGATGCGATTGATCGCCTGCTGCACGCGCGGATCGAAGTCCTGCACGCCCAGGCTCAGCCGGTTGAAGCCGAGGCGGCGCAGAAGCGCGACCGTGTCGGGCGACGCCTCGCGCGGATCGACCTCGATCGAATATTCGGCTCGATCGTCGGGCAGAAGTTTGAAGTGCTCGCGCGTCGCGGCCATCAGCTCGGCCATCTCGTCATGCGACAAAAACGTCGGCGTGCCGCCGCCCCAATGCAATTGCGAGACGGGCCGCTGCGTATCGAAACACGCGGCCTGCAAACCGATTTCGCGTTTGAGCCGCTCAAGGTACGGGCGCGCATGCGCGCGATTTCTGGTCACGACCTTGTTGCAGCCGCAGTAGAAGCACACGGTGTCGCAAAACGGAATGTGGAAGTACAGAGACAGATCGATCGACGCGGCACCCGGGTCGGCGGCGGCGCGGTGATAGTCGGCGGTGTCGAACGATTCGCGGAACTGCGGCGCGGTCGGATAGGACGTATACCGGGGACCGTTCGCGCTGTAGCGCGCGAGCAGGTCGGGGCGGAACAGGGTGTCGGTTTGGGACATGAGCGGTGTCGGACGGTGGGCGGCTCTCGCAGCGTGCCGCGTCTCATGGTCAGTCAGCAGCTTCGAGTTTACGTGCGTGCCCGCGGGACCCGATTGTGTAAAAAGGTCGCGCGGACAGGCAGTGGCACAATGCGGGTCTGGCAACACGTTGCCAAGGTTTGAGTTCAGGAAAGATGACGTGGATCAAAGGTTGAACAGTGCACGGGTGGACGCTCACGCGTGCCGTCCCGATTGCGGCGCGTGCTGTATCGCGCCGTCGATTTCGAGCCCGATTCCAGGCATGCCGAACGGCAAGCCAGCGGGCGTGCGCTGCGTGCAACTCGGCGACGATCTGCGCTGCGCGATCTTCGGCCGGCCGGAGCGGCCCGCATGCTGCTCGGGTCTGCAGCCGCAACTCGAGATGTGCGGCGCGAATCGCGGCGAAGCGCTCGCGTGGCTCACGCAACTCGAGGCGCAAACACAACCGGCATCCCATCCATGACGCGCGGCATGCGGTAAACGCCGTCGCTGACCACACCCGTCAACGCAAGCCGATGTCCGCAAGGGCTTCCACAGGAGATTTCGCATGACTCGACCCGCAGCGCCGGCCCGGCGCCGCTTTCTGCGCGCTGCGCTGACCGGCTGCAGCGCGCTTGGCATCACTGTGTCGCTCGCGGCTTGCGCGAGCCCGACGTTTCCGTTCATGCCGTCGCACTACACGTTCTCGCAGAAGCAGGTGCAGGAGGCCGTGCAGCGCAAGTTCCCGTATCAGCGCACGGTGTCGCAGGTGTTCGATGTCGCGCTGAGCAATCCGGTGGTGGGCATGCTGCCCGGTGCGAACCGCGTGCAGGTGAAGCTCGACGCGCGTTTCGCGAGTCCGTTCCTGCAGCAGCCGGTCGATGGCGTGTTCACGCTGTCGAGTGAACTTACATACGACGCGGCGAGCCGTTCGGTGATCCTCAAGTCGCCGAGTGTCGACAACGTCAGCGTGAGCGGCGAGGCGCAGATGTACACGCAGCAGATCAACGCGGCCGCGGCGCTGCTCGCGACCCAATTGCTGACCAACTATCCGATCTACACGTTCAAGCCCGAGCAACTGCAATTTGCCGGCGTCAACTACGAACCCGGTACAATCACGATCCTTACAAACGGCATACGCGTGCAGATCGTCGAAAGATGACTGGCACGCGCGGCCACGTGGGCCGCGCATGCCAGTCATGACCGTGCGGGCCCATTTCGTTGCGACAACCTACCGCGATAAAGGGCACGGATGGACTGGCTACTGGCTTGCAAGGCGCTGATTCTCGGCGTGGTCGAGGGTTTGACGGAGTTCCTGCCGGTGTCGAGCACCGGGCATCTGATCGTCGTCGGCAGTCTGCTGGATTTCTCCGACGAGCACGCGAAGACCTTCGATGTCGTGATCCAGCTCGGCGCGATTCTCGCCGTGTGCTGGGAGTTTCGCCGGCGCATCGGCAACGTGATCGTGGGGCTGCCGAGCCGGCCCGAGGCGCGCCGCTTCGCGCTGAACGTGACCATTGCGACGATTCCGGCAGTCGTGCTCGGCCTGCTGTTCGAGAAGTCGATCAAGGAGGCGCTGTTTTCACCGGTGCCGGTCGCGTTTGCGCTGGTCGCGGGTGGCGTCGTGATCCTGTGGGCGGAGGCGCGCCAGCGCGCGCGCGGCGACGCGGCGGTGCGGGTGCGCAGCATCGACGATCTGAGCCCGCTCGATGCGTTGAAAGTCGGCCTCGCACAGTGCTTCGCGCTGATTCCGGGGACCTCGCGCTCGGGCTCGACGATCATCGGCGGCATGCTGTTCGGCATCGAGCGCCGCGCCGCGACCGAGTTTTCATTCTTTCTCGCGATTCCGATCATCTTCGGCGCGACGGCCTACGAGCTGTACAAGGACTGGCACCTGCTCACCACCGATGCGCTCGGCAGCTTCGCGCTCGGCTTCGCTGCCGCGTTCGTCAGTGCGTTCGTCTGCATCCGCTGGCTGCTGCGCTATGTCGCGTCGCACGACTTCACGGTGTTCGCGTGGTATCGGATCGGCTTTGGCCTGCTGATCCTGCTGATCGGTTATAGCGGCGGGTTGAGCTGGGCCGATTGAGATTTGCCGTGCAATGAAAAAAGGTCCGCGTATGTGCGGACCTTTTTTCGTTGGCTTGTCGTCTCGTCGCGTTACGCGGCGCCGCGCTTGCGGAACACGAGGTCCCACACGCCGTGGCCGAGCCGCAGGCCACGTCGTTCGAACTTCGTCACCGGACGATAGTCGGGCCGCGGCGCGTAGGTGTCGGCGGTGTTTTCGAGCAGCGGATCGGCGCCGAGCACTTCGAGCATCTGTTCGGCGTAGTTCTGCCAGTCGGTCGCGCAATGCAGATACGCATCCGGCTTCAGACGCGACACGAGCAGCGCGACGAACTTCGGCTGGATCAGCCGGCGCTTGTGATGGCGCGCCTTGTGCCACGGGTCGGGGAAAAAGATGTGCACGCCGTCGAGGCTGTCGGGCGCGATCATGTGCTCGAGCACTTCGACCGCGTCGTGCTGGATGATGCGGATGTTCGTCAGCGACTGCTCGCCGATCAGCTTCAGCAACGCGCCGACGCCGGGCTCGTGGACTTCGACGCCCAGGAAGTCGTCGGAGGGACGGTGCGCGGCGATCTCCGAGGTGGTGGCGCCCATGCCGAAGCCGATCTCCAGCACGCGCGGCGCTTCGCGGCCGAACACGCCGGTCCAGTCGGGTTGTTGTGGTGCATAGGGCACGACGAAGCGCGGGCCGAACTCATCGAGCGCGCGGCGCTGGCCGGTCGACACGCGACCCGCGCGCGTGACGAAGCTGCGGATGCGGCGGTGATGAAGCGTGTCTGCCGGCGTTGCACCCGGCGTGCCGTCGACGTCGTTCGTCTCGTTGCCGGCGGGCTGGTCGGTTGCGCTCGTGGGGGGCGGGGCGTCGTCCGGGAGACCGGAGTCGTTTGGATCGTGGATCATCGTCGATGCTGCTGCAAGGGTGAGGGCTGCGCGGCTTGCGCGCTGTGCCGGGCCGTTGCCACTACAAAAAAGCCGCCTTCAGGGAGGCGGCTCTTGCTGGATTCCGCTGAACACTCAGCGGGAAAGTGGAGCGGGCGATGGGAGAGTAACCCAATCTACCCCAAAACCTTTATAAATCCACAGCTACATCGCTTCGCCTGCCCAAAAAATAGGCAAAAAAGTGTGGGTAACAGTCCTGCGTCGCAGGGGTGAGTAAGGTAGCACAACCCAAAACCGTTCGTCCAGACTGATGCCGCACTAGAAGTTGCGGCACTCCAACCTTCCCTTCTAATAGTGCGATTGACAGATGTTCCCGTTTTGGGAACAATAACATCTGATCCCATGGTGTGAACGCGCCAGGAGGCAGCGGTGTCAACGGAGAAGTGGGTACATGAGGCTCATCGGGCTTGGAGTGTTAAGTGTCTTTTGTGACGGGCACGCTGATTGTCGCAACTGGATCTCGAATTGGATTCGGGATGTCAAGCAAAGTACGTGGAAGACAACGCACGACGTTAGATCGAACTACCCGACAGCAAGCTTTCTGGCGGACAACATCGTGATCTTCAACGTGCGGGGAAACGGATATCGGTTGGAGACGCAAGTTACGTTCGGCGTCGGAGTCGTTGTAGTTAAGTGGATCGGTACTCACGCCGAATACGACAAACGGAAGTTTTAAGATGACCTACAAAGTTCTGCGGACCGAAGAGGAACACCGCGAAGCACTTCAGGAAGCTGAGCGCCTGGTTGCGCTGGATCCTGCCCCCGGGTCCACCGAAGCGGACCGGCTGGAGTTGCTGACGCTTCTTATCGAAGACTATGAAAAGCGCGCCTTTTCATTCGAAGCTCTTGATCCTCTGGATGTCATTGAGTTTCGGATGGCCGAACAGGGCCTTAGGCAGAAGGATCTGATCTCGATGATTGGTAGCCGTAGCCGCGTATCAGAGGTGCTTGCGGGCAAACGGCCACTCACGGTTCAGATGATTCGATCGTTGTCGACCGGGCTTGGTGTTTCTGCGGACGCATTGATCGGCTCCGAGCCTCGTCCATCCTCGGAGCTCGTGGAGTCGAGCGCTGCGGATATGGATTGGAAGAAGTTTCCCTATGGGGAAATGGAGCGCCGTGGCTGGTTCAATGGGATTCGTGTTGTTGGCTCGACGAATGAAGAGCGGTTACAGTCGTTCATAAAGCAGGTTATGCCGAAGGAGCAAACGGAAATACTATTTCGTCGGCGCTTTCAAGGGATCGAGATTGACGACAAGTCGTATTACTCAACACTTGCTTGGACTGCACGCGTTCTTATGCGCGCGCGGGAAAGGAGTGAATCGTTACCGCAATTCGACCCGTCGAAAATTACGCCAGATACTCTTCGTGACCTAGCTCGCCTAAGTTGGCTTGGAAACGGACCTCAGCTTGCCGTCGAGTTTCTTGCAAAACTCGGAATTAGTGTCATCATTGAACCTCGGCTGCGCAACGCCGTGTTCGATGGAGCAGCCCTCTTGTCCGAAGCAGGGCGGCCTGTTATCGGCTTGACGCTTAGAATTGACCGTGTCGACTATTTTTGGTTTACGCTGTTGCACGAGGTGGCGCATGTCTGGCGGCATCTTAGCGATTCAGAGGAAGCGTTTATCGATCGGGTTGAGCGCATTGCGAGCGCGGAACGCACACCTGAGGCGAAGGAAAACGAGGCGAATCGAATTGCTCGTGATTCACTAATCAAGCGAGTCATTTGGGAACGGAGCCCGGCACGCCTTGCCCCGTCCCGTGAACGCATCCAAGAGCTCGCTGATCAATTGCACATTCATCCTGCAATTGTTGCTGGGCGCATTCAATTTGAAACAGGGCAATACAATCAGTTTCGCGAATTTTTGGGGCAGGGTGAAGTTCAACGCCAGTTTCAGGAAGCTTTTCCGAACGAGGACAAAGAATGAACTCGGTAGTCTACGTTCCCTTCGTAAAGGGGAAGGAAAACGATATAAAGGCGGTCGGGAGCCTTGCCAAATCAATACGCGAGATCACAAAGCCTCTCATTGAGACAATGCCGATAAACCCGGAAGAGCCTGCCATAGGTGAGCATGTTCATAAATTTTGCCGGTATATCAAGAAGCATGCTCCGCTCGGTGACGTATTAGTCGACTTTTATGGATTGCTGCCAGACGCATTAATGCCTGATGGAACGAACGCAATCCTTTTTGGATATAGCTTGCTGCGAGGTTTTGGGCGTCAAGTAACGCCGGTCTATGGATTTGACCGCAACGATAATCTCTGGCCACAACTGGGGAAAATCATTGCTGGTTTCGGGAAAGGGTTCGCGTTTCGCCTCGGTCGTGACGATTTGGTCGATTATCTATTCGATGAGACGTGGGGGGCAATCGTGGAGCGATCGGGTGAAATGGGTCTGCAAGAGAGCTCTGTGGATCTGATTCTCGATTTCGGGAGCTTGTCGGGTCTTGACAGTGAAGAGATAAAGGAAACTGTCGTTTCGTTCCTGTTCCACAATCCACGCGCGAAGTTCTACCGCAGCATCATCGTGAGTTCATCGTCCGCGCTGAAGACTGTGGGCGAGATCGAACAAGACCATATGACTGAAGTGACTCGTCACGAATTGCATCTGTGGTCGGAGTTGTGGAACGACATGCCGGGTGACGTCAAGCCGATCTATGGTGACTATGGTGTCATTCATCCCGATTTCAGCGACGCCGGACCGAATCAAAACATGAACGCAAAGATTCGGTACACCGTGGGCGACAAAATTCTGTATTTTCGTGGTCATGGCCTGCGACGCCCCAAGAAGGATTATGAGCAATACTATGCTCTGGCCAGACAGGTGGTCACCGACGATCGCTATCGAAAGAGGAAGTTCAGTTACGGTGATACATATCTCGACAATTGCGCGCGCGGACAAATCAAACCAGGAACACCGAGTACTTGGATATTAGCGGACATGAGCCATCATATGACGTATGTGGCTCAGCAAGTGGATCGCCTCGTTGCGCAGTTCGCATTGTTGTCGAGTGAGGTGACACCGACTGCATTGTTGGAAGAAATATGAGTATGACATAAGTTTCGTATCGAAATACGAGCATCGATGTATTTGAGATGTCGGCAGCGAGGAGAGATAGCGTGCCAAACGGTGATGGAAAGGTCTGTGGTGCAGTGCGCGAGTCGCTCACTCAGAACAGCGTTCTGGAGGCTGAGCAGGACATACAATTCGCAACGAAATTCACGGTAAAATCCGGAGCCAATCGAGCAGGCATCATCGTCTACAACTCGGGGAAAATTCACGTCGAAGGTGCTGAATCAGATCTAAAAAAATGGCTCGTGGAGTTGAAAGCTAGCATTGAATCAGGAAGTGCTGCGCCGGGGATTCTCCTACCTGCGGAGATTGAGAAATTCCCGCAAACGTTGCAGGATCGAGTGCCGGCGTGCGATGGAGTTGTGCTTTGGTTCTTTCAGGAAGCGCTTCGATGCTATAAGGCTGGCAGCCCGTCAGGTGCCGCATTTATGCTCGGAGCCGCTAGCGAGAAGGCGATTCTCCTACTCATCGAAGCCTACGGAAATCGCATAGTGAATCAAGAGAATCGAGAGAAGTTCTTTGGTCGCGTCAATAACCGGATGATCTCGATCAAATATGATGAGTTCAAGAGGTCGTACAAATCGGCAAAGCCACATCCGATGGACCTGCCGCTCTCGCAAGACCTAGAGCAACTACTTGATGGCGCGTTTAATTTCTATCGGCACACGCGCAATCAAGTGGGACATCCACAAATCATTCCAGATCTCGACAAGGGTGTCATCCTCGCAAATCTTGGACAATTTATCGTCTATGTTGAGCGGATCTACGGGCTCATGGCGTTTTTCGCGGCCAACGACATCGAAGTTTAGCTTTTCCTTCGGGCGTGGCATGTTTCGGTGTCCGGTCTGGAGCAACGTCGATCCAGCCTTCGTTGGGCCCCCCCCCCCGCGTCACAATGGTTGTCGCCTGGATAAAATTGGAATCTGGGGGCGATAAAGAGAGAACAAGTTGGCGCGTTACGGAAAGACATTCAAGGACAGAGCGGTGGCGCGGTTGCTGCCGCCGGA